>NZ_JAPNXM010000005.1:0-201975 GCF_049472675.1 Deferribacter thermophilus | reverse complement strand
AAAATTGAGTAGAAAATTGAGCAAAATTTAAGAAAAATGATGAAAATTGAAAAACATAGAAATTATGCAATAGCCTTTTTTATAAATAATATCAAAATTATTTCTTGTTGTAAAGTGGTGACATCATCCTTAACTTTTCAACACTCCCTTTAATAATTTCAACAGCTTTATCGACCTCTTCCATAGTATTAAATCTTCCAAAACTAAATCTCAATGCACCATGAGCATCAACGGGATCAACACCTATTGCATACAACACATGAGAAGCATCCACACTATCTGATGTGCAAGCACTACCTGTAGAGCAACACACCTCACTAGCATAAACCATTAAAGCTTCACCCTCGATGTATTTAAAACTAATATTAGATATACTACAAACCCTTTTATCTTTATCCCCATTAAGTATGGTATCAGGGATTTCATTTAAAATCCTATTTTCAAATCTATCTCTCATCTCTTTTATCTTTTTTATATCTTTTTCTAATTCGTTATCTATAATTTCACAAGCCTTTGCCAAACCGATTATGTAAGGTACATTTTCAGTACCAGCTCTGAGTCCAAATTCATGATGACCACCATGAATTAGAGGTGTTAAATAATCCTTTATTCTTTCATCCACATACAAAACACCGATCCCTTTAGGTGCATATATTTTGTGCCCAGAGAATGTTAATAGATGAACGCCAAGTTTGTTCACATCAACTTCCATCTTGCCCATAGCCTGAACAGCATCCGTATGAACAATAATATCATATTCTCTAGCAATCTTTGATATCTCCTCTAAAGGTTGAATTGTCCCTATCTCATTATTTGCAAGCATAACAGAAATCAATATTGTCTCTTTTTTAATTGCCTTTTTTAATTCATCCAAATCTACTATACCATTTCTATCCACAGGAAGATATGTTACTTCAAACCCTTCTTTTTCCAGAAATTTGCATGTTTCCAAGACAGCCTTGTGTTCTATTTTAGAAGTAATAATATGATTTCCCTTATGCTTGAGACCATAAGCTACACCCTTTATTGCTAAATTATCAGATTCTGAACCACTTGCTGTAAAAATAATCTCTTGTGGTTCAGCTTTTATACTTTTTGCAATGGTCTCTCTTGCCTTTTCAACATCCTCTTTAACTTCCCTCCCAAGAACATGTATGCTGGATGGATTAGCAAACTTTTCCTTAAAATATGGTTGCATAGCTTCGACAACCCTTGGATCCACTGGAGTAGTAGCACTATTATCAAAATATATATACATCTTATACCCCCATTAAATTCTTTTTCTTATGTACTAAGTCATAAAATGTGATTTTAGAAAGATAATTTTCAATAATATTTTTTAGCTCAAACCATATCCAATTTATGCTGCAAGATTCAGCTCTTTCACAACCCTCATCATCTATACAATCTACAGGTTTTATGTTACCATCCATAACTTCAACAACATCTAATAATGTGACTTCGTTTAAAGGCTTATTAAATACATAGCCACCATAAACTCCTCTAATTGAATTTACTATTCCTGCTTTTATAAGGTTTGAAAATAATCTTTCAAGATATTTCATAGAAATAGATTCCATCTCAGAAATCTTTTTCAACGATACTGGATTTTTATCTCCACCAGCAATGGCTAAAGCATATAAGGCTCTTATTGCATATCTACTTCTCGTTGTTACTCTCATATTCTTCTACCTTCTTTCTAAGGCTTTTTACTTCTTTTTCTAATTCTACTACCCTGTCCACTATACAGTTTATAGCATTTGCCACAGGATCTGGCAGCTGATTATGATCAAAATCGAGTACTTTAGGTTCTTTTTTAGTTACAACCCTTCCTGGTATCCCTACAACTGTGGAGTTAGGTGGCACCTCTTTTACTACAACTGAGTTAGAACCAATTTTAGAGTTATCACCGACCTTAAATGGTCCAAGTATTTTAGCTCCTGAACCGATTATAACATTATTACCAATAGTAGGGTGTCTTTTCCCTTTATTCAAACTAACACCACCTAATGTTACCTGATGATATATTGTTACATTATCCCCAATCTCTGCAGTTTCACCAATCACTACCCCCATACCATGGTCTATAAAAAACCTTTTACCAATCTTTGCACCTGGATGAATCTCTATCCCTGTTAAAAACCTTGAAATGTGTGAAACAAACCTGCCAAGAAAATAAAGTTTATGAGTCCACAACCAATGAGCAATTCGATGAAAAATATTGGCATGAAAACCTGGATAACAAAAAATTATTTCCCAAACACTTCTTGCTGCTGGATCTTTTTCAAAAATATTCTCTATTTCCTCTTTAAACCATCTGATTATACCCATATACTCTACCCTGGAAGTAGTATTTTATCTGAAAAAATAAGGGGTTCTTTTATAGAACCCCTTATTTAGCCAGATAAATTAACTCTTAAGGAGCTTCAATTGCATCAACAGGGCAAACTTCAACACAAGCACCGCAATCTGTACAAGTGTCAGGATCGATTACCCTTTTACCATCACCTTCACTAATAGCGCCTACTGGGCATTCATCTTCACAAGCAGCACAGTTTGTGCACTCATCAGTTATAAAATGTGCCATATCCGCACCTCCTTAAAGTCTATATCTTTAAATAATAACCATTGTTAATAAAGTCAACAACTTTTCTAATAAATTTGAAATAAACTTGATATTGATTTTTTAAGCAAAATATATATTCTTAACTCACAAAAAGAACAGGAGGAAAAAATGGCTTATGAAATAAAGATGGTAAAGTTAGTTAGTGGAGATACTGTTATTGGCAACTTTGATGAAGAAAATGGGATATTAAAGGATATTGCTGCCATTCAAACTATTCCAGTAGGTGGTTCTGGTGTCCAAATAGCGCTCCTTCCATTTGGATTCCCTTTTGAAGACGAAATAGGTGGTGAAATTTCTTCAGATAAAATACTTTATGAATACAAAAAAATACCTGAAGAACTGAAAAATAAATATTTAGAGGCTAAAAGTAACATAAAAATTACTTCAAACCTTGATGGTATCACACCTCCCACAAATAGGAACAACCCTGGTGGCAGCGGACTTATTCTATAATGAATAAACACTGGCAACTGCTTAAAATCGAGCAAAAATATCAAGACCATGTCCTTGGTATAGAGCATAAGCATTTCAAATTTTTAAAAAATGGGGAGCAATCCCCTTTCTGCTCTATAAAAACGAAAAACTGGGTAGTAATAGTTCCTCAAACTGATGATGGAAAATTTATACTTGTAAAACAGTTTAGATTTGCAATCGAGGATACCACCATAGAGTTTCCTGGTGGAGCGATAGATTATAATGAAGAACCACTTAAAGCTGCAAAAAGGGAACTACAAGAAGAGACAGGATTTATTTCTGATAACTTCATAGACTTGGGATATCTACACCCAAATCCAGCTATATTATCAAACAAATGCTATATTTTTGCTGCTTTAAATTGTAAAAACACACAAAAAACCAATTTCGATAAATTTGAAGATATTGAAATAGAGCTGTGGGATAAAGACCAATTAGAATCAGCCATATTGAAAAATGAGATTACACACTCCATAGTTGTCGCTGCTTACACAAAATTTTTACTTTATAACAAATAACTCTTTTTATTGAAACTATTTCTCAATCATGTATATATTTAATAAATTACAAGCTTGGGAGAAAATCCGCTAATTATGGTATCAAAAGAAGCAAAATTAACCCCCATGATGAAACAATATTATGAGGTAAAAGAGAAATACCCTGACTGTATAATTTTCTTTAGAATGGGGGATTTTTATGAGATGTTTGATGATGATGCCATTGAAGCATCAAAAATACTTGGTATTGCACTCACATCAAGAAATAAAAATGATGATAACCCTATCCCCATGTGTGGCGTGCCATACCACTCTTATCAGACCTATCTTGACAAACTCATATCTGCTGGGAAAAAAGTAGCAATCTGCGAACAGCTTGAAGACCCTGCCACAGCTAAAGGTATTGTAAAAAGGGGGGTTATTAGAGTCGTTACACCTGCAACAGTAATAGAAGAAGAGTCCATAAAAAGTGCTGATTTTAACTTTCTTTTGTCTTTTTACTGTGCAAACAATACATATTTTATAGCACTAATTGATACTTCTACAGGAGACCTTTTCATTTCTGAAACAAAAAACATTTTTTCAGCAATTGATAAATGGGATCCAAAAGAGATTATAGGAAATAAAGACTTGAATATAAAAAATGTAAATTTTCAGCTTTTAAACTACTCCACTTTTGAAAAAACTGTTGAAATGACGATTTTTGACCATTTCAAAATACAAAGCTTTACTTCCATTGGTATTGACAATACAAATAACGCTATACCGATCTATTTTGCATTAAAGTATCTTGACTCAATTCTACTTGATGTCACCTTAAAAAAACCTGTTTATCTTAACCTAAACGATGAGTTGTATTTGGATTCAATAGCTGTAAATACGCTTGAATTAGTAAAAAATCAAAGAGATGGCTCAACTAAAAACACACTTTTTCAAGTTTTAAACTTTTGTAAAACAGCTCTTGGAGAAAGATTATTAAAATTTACACTATTAAGACCTTTGCGTGATTTAAACAAAATCAAATACAGACAAAATGTCGTCGAAGCATTTATCTTTGATCAAGAGTTAAAAAACAACATTCAAAATCTTTTGAAAAATGTATATGATATTGAAAGAATTGCATCTAGACTTTCTGCAAAAAGAGCAAATGCAAGAGATCTTGTCTGGTTAAAAAATTCCATAAAGGTACTACCAGAAATAAAATCCCATCTTATAAATTCCAACGATCCTATTTTGAAAGAGTTTGGTGAACAGTTTGATAATTTAGAAGATATTTATGAATTAATTGATAAAGCTATTGTAGATGACCCACCTTTGCAAATAACGGCTGGAGGTCTCATTAAAACCGGTTTTAATAACTATATAGATGAACTCAAAAAAGTAAAAGATGATAGCACAACACTGTTAGCAAGAATAGAGCAAAAAGAGCGTGAAAAGACTGGGATTACAAATTTAAAGGTCAAATACAACAAAGTATTTGGATACTATATTGAAGTATCAAAATCAAATTTGTCAAAAGTACCAGATTATTTCATCAGGAAACAAACCCTCGTAAATGCAGAAAGATTCATAACTGATGAGCTAAAAGAACTCGAAGTAAAAATTTTAGAAGCGGAATCGAAGCTCACAGAACTAGAATATCAACAATTTTTCGAAATAAGAGAAAAAGTTGAAAAAGAGATAGAAAGAGTTAGAAATCAGGCTAATAAGATTGCTCTACTTGATATGTTATTATCCTTTGCAGAAGCTGCTATAAGATACGAATACACCAAACCACATATCAATGATAGCAATGAAATAAAAATCATAGAAGGAAGACACCCTGTAATTGAGCAAACAATGAATGAACCATTTGTGCCAAATGACATATTTATAAATACTGAAAAGGATAGATTACTTATTATTACTGGCCCAAATATGGCTGGTAAAAGTACATATCTACGTATGACAGCTCTAATTACAATACTTGCACACACAGGATCTTTTGTCCCAGCAAAAGAAGCTAATATAGGGTTAGTGGATAGAATATTTACTAGGATTGGTGCTAGCGATAACCTTGCAAAAGGGGAATCCACTTTTATGGTGGAAATGGTGGAAACCGCAAATATTTTAAACAATGCCACCGAAAAGTCACTTATAATATTGGATGAAATAGGTAGAGGGACATCTACTTATGACGGTCTATCAATTGCCTGGGCTGTAGCTGAATACATATCAAAATATATAAAAGCAAAAACACTTTTTGCCACACACTATCACGAGCTCACAGATATTGCTTTAACCACATACGGTGTAAAAAATTACACAATTGAGGTTAGAGAGTGGAATGATGAAGTTATTTTTCTTAGAAAAATAATTCATGGCTCTGCTGATAGAAGCTACGGAATCCATGTAGCAAAATTAGCTGGCCTTCCAGAAGAGGTTATAAATCGAGCAAATGAAATATTAACTACACTGGAAAAAAATGAATTTTCTATAGATGGTTCCCCAAAACTTGCCAAAAAAAGTGAAGTGGTTATCAGGGAACCTGTGCTAATATTTGAAGAACATCCTGTTATTGAAGAAATACGAAATATAGATATCAATAATATGACACCACTTGAAGCATTAAATATACTTGCTAAATTAAAAGGGATGCTAGAAGATGAATAAATATGCGGTATTGAAATATCTGTTTTTGCACCCTTTATTTTTAGCAAATTTTATAATAGCATATTTACCAGAATGGTTATTTTTTATTCTATATTTAAAAAATGAAATAAATTTAAAACAACTAATTTTTCTAATTTTAGTTAGAATTTTTGCAAAAAGTTATATCGAATCAAAACCTCTATCAAAAAATGCTACAATAGAATTTTTCAAAAAAGTTCTTTCATCATTTTTTTCGGCTGTTTTTTCATTGTTAGCTCTGTTAATGATTTTTACTCTTGCAATACTTGCAAAATACAAACTTATGATTTTAACAATAATTATTTTTATAACCTTTACACTGCTAAAAAGTGAAATCAGTATTTCTCAAGGATTAAAAATTATTTTAATAAATCTTGTATGGATACTACCTTTATTAAATCCAAACGGAATAGTTTTAACCCTCTCAGTTTTAATATTTTTTACAGTCTCAGTTATACATTATTCTAAAAAGATGGAGATAGCTATATGATAATTTATGGAAAAAACCCGGTAAAAGAAGCTTTAAAAAGTAAAAAGGTTAGAAAGGTCTTTTTCAGAGAACAGAAAATATTTGATGTAGGCAATACCCCTTTTGAAATATTAAACAAATCAGAATTTGATAAAAAGTTTTCAAAACATGCTCAATCGGTGGCTGCTGAAGTTGATTTTAGGTATTACGATTTTGATGAGGTTTATGAAGATATTGTATTAGAAGAAAATATAGCAGTTCTTGATAAAATTCAGGATCCACAAAATTTTGGGGCAATTGTTAGAGCAGGGCACTGCTTTGGTATCAACTATTTCATAATACCAAAACATGGTAGCTCTTCTGTAACCCCTGCTGTTTTTAAGGCTAGCGCAGGAAGTATTATTTATTCAAAAATTGTAAAAGTGACAAATATTGCAAAAACACTTGATAAGCTCCTTGATGCTGGTTTTTTCATTACAGCAGCTGATATAAATGGGAAAAAAGAGCTCTCAGAAATCAAAACAACCAAGAGAAACTGCATTATCTTAGGCTCAGAAGGTGAAGGGATTAGACCAAATGTTTTAAAAAGAGCACACATAACTTTTAAAATAGAAATGACAGGGAAAATAGACTCATTAAATGTTTCACAATCAGCTGCAATCACTTTTTATCACTTTTTTAAAGGGTAAAATATGGCAATCAAAGAAGCTTTAATCAGAAACGGATTTTATGAAGCTGAAAAAGAAAGTAATGAATATTTTTATATAAAAAATAGCTATGATGATAACTTTGGTTACATCTCTGTTTATAACAAAAATTTTTTCACCGTTTTAATAAAAGGCACATTCAAAAACTTTATTTTAAAGGTTAAAAACAGTGATACCCTTGATAAGAATGCATATATGAAAATAGCTGAGGCTATAACTTCCTTTGAACGCGAAATAGATGAACACTTAGAAATAAAGGTATTTTTTGAAGACAACAAACTATATTTATTAGATTTTAAAGCATTACCAAAACCTAAATACCTTTTTGATAGAAGGGAAAACACATCTTTTACCCCTTTAACAAATGTGGAATATTCCCTTTTCCATGATGGTTTGATTAAAGGGAAAACCTTGTACCTTAACGGTTTTTTTAATAATATTTTCCCAGAAACTTTATCCCCTTTTTCTGCAAGTCTTTTTAAAATTTTTGAAGAAGTTTTAAACCCATTTTTCGCTGAAAATGACATAAAAACGCTATCACCATCCATAAAGCATATTTTTAATAAACCATATATCAACCTGGATGCTATTAATCTTGCCTATTTTACACTAAAAAGTAATGAACACTTCTTCCTTTTAAATTTTGCTCCACACCTTTATCTAAAGCTTAAAAAAGTAAAATTTAAAGATGTGGATTTAGACATCTTAAGAGAAAAGTCTATCGAAGAATTTTTTAAGGATACTGATGAAAATATTAATAAACTCACTTATGAAAACCTACTTGAAAATTTATTTTTTATCGCTGCCAATATGTTTGCAGTTTTTGCTGTATTTTTCTTCAAATTCACAAACCATTTTTTACAGATTTATAACAAAGTAGAAAATTTAGAGGTTGCGCTAAAATTGATATATCTTACAAGAAACAACTCCCTTCTAAAAAAAGAATTAGAGTTATATCCATTTTTTGACTTTAATATACCCAAAATAAAAGTTTTGCCATTTAAATACGATATAGAAGAAATAGAGGTTTTAATAAAAAACATACTGCCAAAAAGTAAATATATTCTTGGCAAAAATAAAATTATTAAAAACATCAAAGAAATACATAATCTTTTGGAAATAAGAGATAAGATGATAATAAAGGCAAATGAAGTATTTGACAAAATAAAATCTATTATTAACGAAAAAATAGATGAGCTTTGCTCAGAAAATAAACTAAGGGAAAATCTCGATATTCGATTTTTTGATATAAACAGTTTAAATGATTTAATAAATGATAATTACTTTGCAAATTATATCTTTAATTACACATTTAAAAAATGGCAATATGAACGGTTTTCTTTACAAATTACCCCAACAGAAATCTTCGAAGAAGATATACCAGAAACTCAAAAAATCATATCAAACTTCTTTGAAAAAAATAGGGATAAACAAGAATTTAAACCACTAATATTTTTTGAAAAAGAGAGAAAAGGGGATTTAACACACATAAACAGTTTAGAAAAAGATGAAAAAGGGGGATTTTGTTATTCAAAAGGTGTATCCTTACCTATGCTAAAAAATATAAATGATTATGACTGCGTAATCGTTGAATCTGCACCACTTTTTTCATATCTTATAGAATACGCCACAATTTTTGATAAAACTGTTATTACAGGACTAAAGAATATACCATTAATTTTAAAAGGGAAAAAATTGCATCTAAAAAATGGTATATTAAGGGTTTTAAATGAGTAATTTCAAAGAGCATTGTGATAAAGTATCTGATTGCATGCAAAAAATAGAAACTCAGTCTGTCTTTAACGAGCTTGAAAAAACAAAAAAAGACAAAATTGCTGGGATGATAGCAGGAAATATAATTGGGGATATGCTTGGAATTACGCAAGAAGGGTGTTTTCCTACTATAAAACCATATCCTCCAATAAAATTAGAGGGGGAATATCAAAAAAATATCATAGGTGGTGGTCATCTAAATTTAAATGCTGGTGACTGGAGTGATGACACATCTATGCTAATAGCTCTTGCCACATCCTTAGATGAAAAAGGGGTTGTGGATGAAAACAGTGAAAGGGAGCATTATCTCAAATGGTTTTATACTGGTGAATATTCTTCTACAAATAAAGCGATCGGGATAGGTAAAACCACTTATAAAGCGTTAAAAACGGGAAAACCTCAAAAAGATAGATTATCAAACGGCAATGGTGCTTTAATGCGCTCAAGTATCATTTCAGCTTATTATCTTGATAAAACTGATAAAGAGTTAATAGAAGATTCAGCAAAGTCTGCTTCTGTAACCCATGGACACCCAATAGCTTTATTTACAAACAGTATATACAACCTTTTATTAAAATATCTCATCTTAAATTACCCACTTGAAGAAGCTTTAGAAAAAGTAAAAAATACATTTTACGATATAATAGAAGATATAAACCCAATCTTTGAAAAACCAGATATTTACACAACAACCCCCTATTGCGTAACAACATTGCAAACTGCTATCTGGCTAAATATCGAATCAAAAGATTTTGAAGAAACTGTTTTAAAAGCAATAAATATTGGTGGGGATACTGATACAATCGGTGCAGTAACAGGAGCAATTGCAGGAGCAATTTACGGCTTTGAATCAATTTTAGAGAGGTTTAAAAAATACCTGTTTAAACCTCCACTTACAAAATACACATCAATTATGAAATTTTTTATTATTTAAATATCTAATAATCAAGAAAATCATAACAGACAATAAAATCATAGCTGCTGCAACAGGTGCAGAGTATTTAAGACCAAAATTATTAAATCTATCATAAATCAGTACAGGAGCCACCATTGGATGATAAGCAATAATTACAACAGCTCCAAACTCACCAAGCCCTCTTGCCCACATCATGAGCATACCATTGACAATATCCCTTCTTGCATTTGGTAAAACCACCCTCAAAAAGGCTGAAAACCAGCTTGCACCAAGAGTTCTGGCCACATATTCATACTTTACATCCACTTTTTTAAAACCTTCTTTTGCTCCATTTATGAGATATGGGGCTGATAAAAACATCATGGCAAACATAATCCCAATTTCACTATCAATCAGCTGTAGCTTTAAAAAACCACTATTAAAAGCTAGCAAAATAGCAATTCCAGCTGCAGTGTGTGGTATCATTGTGGGGAGATCTATTATTGCCTCTACAACTGATTTGCCAAAAAAGTTGTTTCTGGCAATCAAATATGCAAGTGGAACCCCAGTAAAAAATACAAATATCGTTGCATATAAAGATACCTTGAATGTTAGTAGGATAGAATCGATAACCTCTTTATCTTTCAAAGTTTGTAAAATATTTATAAGCCCATTTGAGTAAAAAAGTTTTAAAATGGGAAAGAGTAAGAAAAATATAATCAATCCACTTAAAAAAATAAATAAACCTTTACCAAAACTATTCTTCATCTAAATCTCTCAAAATTGAGATTTTTTTACTATCAAAACTCAACATTACTTTATTACCTAAATTTAACCATTTTTCATTATAAGAATTACCCTTTTTAATCATCACCACTATACCATCACAATCCACATAAATCTTTTTATGATCAACAAAATAAACAATATCTTTTATAAAGCCTTCTATTTTTATTTCATTATTACTGTTTTCATAATTGATATTTATCTCTGTTGGATCAATGGTAAAGAATGATTTGCTTTTTTCTCCAATCAAACTTAGCGGCAAGATATTTTTAAACCCTAAAAACTTTGCTGTTTCTATATGCTTTGGTCTATTTAAGACAGTTTTTACATCACCTGTTTCAATAAGTTTACCATTTTTAACTATAGCTATTCTCTTTGCAAGGTAGGCTGCCTCTCTAAAATTGTGTGTAACATGTATGATTGTTATACCATATAGAGGGATAATCTTTTTTAAGTAATCCATTATTTCATAGCGAAATGTTGGATCTATAGCGCTTAAAGGTTCATCTAACAGTAAAATTTTAGGCTCTGACATCAAAGCCCTTGCCAAAGCTACTCTCTGCTTTTCCCCACCACTTAAGGTATTAATATTCTTGTTTAATAAGTTTTTTAATTTTAGAAAATTGACCAATTCTTCAAACCTGTTATCAGTTTTATTCTTTTTGTATTTTGTGGAAAATAAAATATTTTCCTTTACATTTAAGTTTGGAAAAAGTGCGTAATCCTGATAAACAAAGCCTACCCCTCTACATTTAAGTTTGGAAAAAGTGCGTAATCCTGATAAACAAAGCCTACCCCTCTTTTCTCAGGTGGTAAAAATGTAATATCTTTTTCATTATGAAAAATTTTTCCTGAAAGTGTTTTATGAAAACCTGCAATAGTTTCTAAAAGAGTAGTTTTGCCACTACCAGTTTCACCCAATAAAACAAAATATTCTTTATCACATATTTCTAAGTAGTTGATACATAAGCTAAAGCTATCTCTTTTTACTTTTAGATTTTCTATTTTAAGCATATTCTATTCATTTTGTAAAATTGATGAATCTCCCCTAATCACAGGTGGATCAATCACATTTTGGCCATTTTTCATGAAAATATCTTTCCCTTCTTTTGATAATAAAAACTTAATAAACAAAATAGCTCCCTTTTTATTAACAGGCAAAATATTATCATGCTCAACAATAGTAATACCATAAATCATGGGTTCCCCTTTCTTGAGAATAAAAGAACCAGGTTTTTTCCCTGTTATTTTAAAACTTACTTTGGAATAATATTCTTTAAACTTATTATCCCCCAATGAAATCTTTTTTGGAAGCTCTACATATTTTAAACCATGCTGTATTGCTACTGACTTGTAGATAAAAAGATAATCTATAACCCCAGCTTCCAATAAGCTTAATAAGTCAGTCTCTTTAGGCCTTACGATTATCTTTTGTTTATTCTCTTCTCCATTTTCATAAAAATTGCCATATCCAAAAAGATTATCAAAAAAATTATTTATATTATAAAACTTTTCCGCAAGTTTTACTACAAGCATAGTCCTGTAACCACATGGATCTAAATTTGGATTTGAATGCCCAACTTTTACATCTTCATTTAAAAGTATTTCTGGCCAATTAGTTGAATTAATAACATCGCTCTTTTTAGATTTTTCTGTATAAGCTATAGCCATCTCATTTGTAGCAAAATGAATATTAAATTTTGCATATTCAGGGATTAACAGGTTATCTATTACTTTATAGTCAGCACTTGCAACTATATCAGCTGGTTTGTGAAGTTCAGCCACTTTCCTAGCACAAAGCCTACTTCCTGCTGCTTCCCTTACAACATCATACTGAGGGTATTTTTCTTCAAACCTCTTTTCAAGTTCAGCAAAGGGTTTACTGAGACTTCCTGCATGGAAGATAATAATCTTTTCTTTAGCAAAAAGTGGTAAGCTCAAAAAGATAACAAAAAATAATATTTTGATAACAAATCTCATTTAAACCTCCTAATTATAAAGACTTTTTTCGAGAATTTTAATCGTTTCCTGTAACTCTTTATCTTTCTTTAACTTTTTCTCAATACTGTTTATGGAATGCAATACTGTTGAGTGATCCCTACCTCCAAAAATTTCACCAATTTCGCTTAATGAACAGTTGAGTTTTTCTCTCATTAAATACATCGCTATCTGTCTTGGATAGGCAATACTCTTTGTTCTTTTTTTAGACTTAAGCTCTGACAATTTCACATTAAAATATTCTGTAACTACTTTTAAAATAGTATCAAATGTAATTATCTTATCCTTTTTAATCAGAAACCTATCAAGAGTCTTTTTTGCAAGCTCAATAGTGATAGGCTCCCCATTGAAAGAAGAATAAGCCGATAACCTAATTAAAGCACCAATTAGCTCTCTAATATTATCACTTTTAAGATTTTCTGCTATAAATAGTGCCACCTTTTCATTTAAATCTATATTCATTAATTCTGCCCTTTTCATCAAAATGGCAGTTTTTTCTTCAACAGATGGTGGCTGAATATCAGCAATTAAGCCCCAAGCAAACCTCGTTGTCAGCCTTTCTTCCATCTCAGGGATTTCATCAGGAGTTTTATCAGAAGTTAAAATTATCTGCTTTTGAGAGTCATAAAGAGAATTAAAAGTATAAAAAAACTCCTCAGTACTTCTCTGTTTCCCAGCCAAAAATTGAACATCATCAAATAGTAAAACATCAACTTTTCTATATTTTTCTCTAAATTCATCCATCTTTTTAGATTTTAGTGCAGAAATCATCTCATTAGTAAAATTTTCACTTGATATATAAAGAACTTTTAATTTAGGAAACTTTTCAAGCAATCTATTCCCTACAGCATGCATCAAATGTGTTTTACCAAGACCAACACCACCATATATAAAAAGTGGATTATAAGTATGAAAATAACCATCTGCTACTGCCATACAAGCTGCATGAGCAAAATTGTTTGAGTTACCCACAACAAAATTATCAAAGGTATACTGTTTATTAAGATTAGTTGTATAAACATCAATAGTAACAGATGATGAGACAGATTGTGCTGTATGTTTCTTCTGCTTTGTTGCAGATTTTGTAATTACTTGTATGGTTTGTGCTTCTATTGATAATGTCTCATTGAATATCTTTTTTACCACATTTAAGTATTTTTCTTCAAACCAATTCTTATAAAGCCTATTTGGTGCAATTAATTGTATAAAATCCCCTCGTAATTCACCAATCTTAATAGGCTTTAGCCAAGTATTAACCTCTTGCTCAGAAATATGATTCTTTGCTTCTTTTAACACCTCTTCCCAAATCTTTTCACTACCCATTTATCTTTGCCTCAAATCCTTTCTTATTCAACTCTGATACTATCTCTTCTATGTGTTCAAACCCTTTAGTTTCAAGATCTAAAATAACTTTTGTATAGTTTACAGGTAAGTTTGCATCAAATCTGTGATGCTTGATATCAAGGATATTTGCCTGTAACTTAGCTACTACAGATGTAACTGTTGCCAGTGAACCTGGTACATCTTTTACATTAACAATTATCTGACAAAATCTACCTGTAGTTACCATCCCCTTATTTATAATTCTTGAAATAAGATTTACATCGATATTTCCACCAGAAATAACAACCGCAGTTTTCTTATTCTTTACCTCAATTTTATTTTGAAGGATTGCAGCAATACCTACAGCTCCAGCACCTTCTACAACTAATTTTGACTGCTCAATTAACTGTAAAATAGCGTAAGCAATTTCATCATCTGTAACAGTCAAAACATCATCCACATAATTTTCACAAAACTCAAATGTCTTATCACCCACTCGTTTGACAGCTATCCCTTCTGCAATAGTTGTTGAGGAAGTCAGTGTAACAACCCTTTTTCTCAAGTGTGAATAATACATGCCTGCTGCACTATCTGCTTGAATACCATAAACCTTTACTTCTGGTTTGACATACTTAAAATAAGAAGCGATACCTGATATTAATCCCCCACCACCAATTGGAACTAAAATCTGATCTATTTCTAGACCTTCCATATATATTTCATGAGCTATTGTACCTTGGCCTGCAATGACATCTAAATCGTCAAAAGGGTGAATGAGATACAAACCTTCATTTTCTGCTATTTCAACAGCTTTATTATAAGCTTCATCATAATTTTTCCCATGTAAAACAACTTTCGCACCATATTTTGATGTATTAACAACCTTTATTAAAGGAGTAATTTCAGGCATAACTATTGTTGCATTAATCCCTATTAATTTAGCGCCAAAAGCAACACCCTGAGCGTGATTACCAGCTGAAGCTGCTACAACACCATTTTTACATTTATCTTTATTCTTAAGCATACAATTTAAAGCGCCTCTTATCTTGAAAGATCCTGTTCTTTGGAGGTTTTCAAGTTTTAAATAAATATCCCCACCTTTTAATTCACTAAAAATATTTGAATAGTAAAGAGGGATATTCTTTATATAATTTTTTATTCTATCATAAGCGTTGATTATTTCTGTGTACATAATATATTTTTATACATGATGAGAAATAATAGTCAATTAAATTTGAGGAGAGAAATGTTATGAATAAAAAAGCATTAGTCACATCAGGTAGTAAAGGGCTTGGAAAAGCTGTGGTAGACAAACTTGTGGAAAATGGGATAAAAACTTTCTGGACAACATCTAAAGATTTAAAAAATAAAAATATTGATAACAATTTAAGTGTGCCGATAAAATGTGATATATTTAACAAAGAAGATGTTGAAAACTTGTTGAATATTATAAAAGATGAAAAATTTGATATTTTAGTTATCAATTCTCCTGGACCAAAGGCTGGATCAGTTTTTGAAATTACAGAAAACGACTGGAAATTACACTTTGATTCAATATTTTTACACCCTATTTTAATAATGGAAGAAGCTGCAAAACTTATGATTGAAAAGAAATTTGGTAGAATATTGGTTATTACTAGTGTATCAGTAAAAAAACCTATAGATAACTTAATTATTTCGAACTGTTTAAGAGCTGCAATAACAAGCTTTGTGAAGTCTCTATCCAAAAAAGTAGCACCATACAATATAACTGTTAATACTATTGCTCCTGGTTACACTCTAACTGAAAGGGTTGAATATCTAATTAAAGAAAAGATGAAATCAGAAAATAAATCTTATGATGAGGTTTATAAAAGCTTAGCCTCTCAAATACCAGCCAACAGAATAGCAGATACTGAAGAATTTGCCAATGCTGCATATTTTTTATTATCAGATGAAGCATCATACATTACAGGAACAACACTAGTGGTTGATGGAGGATTAACAGAGTATCCATTTTAATTAACAAATTAATGTTATTTAAATGTTTAAAACCAGTTTAAAAAAAAGATATTAGGATTTAATGTTTAAAAGCTCAATTTTTTAAACAAGTAAAATATAAATATAAACATTGTTATTTCAATATAACACACTTTAAAATATAAGAAATTTTTACTTGTAAACATTTCCAAATTACTGTATTACTATTATTACTAACTTAAGAACTTATAGGAGTAATATAATGAAATTCAAATGCGTTAAAAATTCCTTACAAGAACTCGTTCAGCATGCAAACAATTTTACCACATCAAAAAATATAAATACAATATTACAAAATTTATACTTAGAAACTGAAGACAACACACTAACAATCAAATCCACAAACTTACAAAATGCATTTACAGGTAAAACAAAAATAGAAGTCTTAGAAACAGGTACAACAACTGTTCCAGCAAAAAAACTACTAGAAATTTTAAAAGAACTACCAGATGGTAGTATAATTGACGCTGAGTTTACAGGTTCAAAGCTTGTATTAAAATCTGGGAAATCCTTATTTACCTTATCAACTATATCTCCAGAATATTTTCCTACAGTAAGTGAAATCGTTCCTGAATACTTCATAAGACTAAAATCTGATATTTTTAAATCATTGTTAGAAAAAATAAATTTTTGTATATCAAATGATCATTCAAAAATAGAATATACTGGTGGTCATTTAAAAGTATTTGGTAATAAAATAGAAATCTCAGCAGCAGACTTTCAAAAAATTGCAATAGCAGAATCAAACTTTGATGAAGAATTTTCAGATGAATTCACAATAAACATTCCAAAGAAAACAATATCTGAACTTATCAAACTATTAGATTACAGTGAATATGTTGAAATTGAAACAGACAAAAAGCAAGCATTATTTAAAATAAAAAATATCACAATATACACAAAACTTATTGATAAATATATTCAAAGTTTAGGTAAACTTTTTGATATCCAACCAAAAATAACAGCAACAATACATAGAGAAAGCTTTCTTAACTCAGTAAAAAGGGTTTCCACATTAACAAGTGATATTACTCATGCCGCAGTTTTTTCTTTCAACAATGGGAAATTAGATATTTACAGTTTAGAAACGGAATATGGACAAGGTTATGAATCTATAGAAGGGATTAATCATGAAGGTGAACCTATAGAAATAATTTTAAATACAAAACATGTAATTGAAGTGATTAACCACATCGACACAGAATACTTCACTATGAAAATGATTGGCAGAAAAAATCCAGTACTATTTTTTCCTCATGAAAACTGGTATAAGTATTTACTTACACCTATATCAATTGAACGACGAATTTAATGTTTATAGATGAAGTTAATATTGTAAATTTCAGAAATTTTGAAAAATTTAGGTTAAAATTTGATAAAAAAAACTACATAATCGGTTCAAACGGCTCGGGAAAAACTACAATAATAGAGTCAATTTATACCTCTTTTTATAGAAAGAGCTTTAGGACTCCAAAACCATCAGAATTAATAAGATTTAATTGTAAATCATTTACCGTAAAAACTCATATCCTAAAAGACAATTTGAATAATAATTTTTATTATCATTATTCAAATTCAAATAAGGTGCATCTACATAATGGAAAACGAATAAAAAACCTTTATGAAATAGCAACAAATTTTCCTATAATTATACACTCCCCTTATCATGAAGGACTAACCGACAAACTAAATAAAAACAAAATCTCATTGATTGACAAAACAATAATTATACTAGATAAAGAGTATAAAATAAAACTACAAAAATTTAATAAACTCCTCAAACACAAAAAAGCTTTATTAGAGAAAAATAACAGAAAACTTTTTAATACAATAAATGAGCTAATAATAGAATTATACGATAATATCTATACAAAAAGGTTAGATGTAATTAATACCATTAATAAAATGTTAAAAGAATTAACACCAATTAAAAACATAGAATTTAAATTGATAAAACCTGATATAGCAAAACTATTAAATATGGAAAATAGTAAAAAAAAACTTTTTCTAACACTACACTCACAAAAATTATACATAAGTAAAACCAATACGAATATTGAAAATTTCCTATCCTATGGTCAAAAAAAGGAGCTATCCATTTACTCTATTTACTGTTTACTCAAAGTTATTGAAGAAAATTTAAAAGATGATATAATACTTCTTTTAGATGATTTTGAAACAGGTTTGGATGAAAAGAAAGTTAAAACATTTTATGAAGTTTTTTCCAAAAATCAAATTATAATAACCGGAGTGGAAAGTAGATACTTAAACAATAGTGATATAAATATTATTTCGATAAGGGAGCAAAATGAGTAAAAACAGTTATAGTGAAGAAAGTATTAAGGTTTTAGAAGGTCTTCAGGCCGTAAGACAAAGGCCAGGGATGTATATAGGTTCAGTTGATCAAAGGGGGTTGCATCACCTCATATATGAAGTTGTTGACAATTCTATCGATGAAGCAACTGTAGGGTTTTGTAAAAATATAAAAATAACTATCCATATAGACAACAGTGTAACAATTGAAGATGATGGTAGAGGTATCCCTGTTGGTCTACATCCTACAGCCAAAAAGCCTACAGTAGAAGTTGTTATGACTACCTTACATGCTGGTGGTAAATTTGAAAAAGGTGCTTATTATGCTTCGGGAGGTCTTCACGGTGTAGGTGTATCGGTCGTTAATGCACTAAGTGAATACCTTGAAGTAACAGTTAAAAGGGATGGTGGAGTATTTTTTCAGCGATACGAAAAAGGTAAGCCAGTTACAAAACTTGAAAAGATAGGTAAAACTAATAAAACAGGAACTAAAATAAGATTTAAACCTGACGGAGAAATTTTTGAAGAATTAGATTTCTCTCACGATATCCTACAGAAAAGGTTTAGAGAATTAGCTTATTTAAATCCAGGTGTTAAAATTATTTTTATAGATGAAAGGGTTGACAAAACACAGGAATTTTATGCTGAAGGCGGTATTGTAAGTTATGTAAAATATTTAAATAAAACAAAGAATACACTTTTAAAAGAACCAGTTTTTATTACAGGTAAATATGAAGATGTTCTGGTGGAAATTGCCTTTACATACAACGATGGCTACAACGAACAGATTTTATCCTTTGTTAATAATATATTCACACACGAAGGTGGTACACATGAAGTAGGATTTAAAAACGCCTATACAAGGATTTTTAATACATTTATAACAAAAAATAACTTATTAAAACAAAAGGTAAATTTAACTGGAGACGATATAAGAGAAGGGATATCTGCTGTAATCTCTGTAAAATTACATGATCCTATTTTTGAAGGGCAGACAAAAGGTAAGTTGGGTTCAACCATAGCAAAAACAGCAGTTGAAAATGTACTTAATTCGCAACTACCAGATTTTTTTGAAAAAAATATAGATTATGCAAAAATAATATTAGATAAAGCACTTCAGGCATATAGAGCCAGAGAAGCTGCAAGAAAAGCTAAGGAATTAACCAGAAGAAAGAATGCTCTTGAGATATCTACTCTACCTGGTAAATTGGCTGATTGCCAAGAAAAAGACCCAGACAAGGCAGAACTTTTTATAGTTGAAGGGGATTCTGCAGGTGGTTCAGCTAAACAGTGCAGAGATAGGAGATTTCAAGCTATTCTGCCATTAAAAGGTAAGATTATAAATGTTGAGAAAGCTCGTTTTGATAAGATATTATCAAACGATGAAATCAAAGCTATGGTAACGGCATTAGGTACAGGTATTGGTCATAAAAATTTTGATATTAACAAGATTAGGTATAAAAAGATAATTATTATGACTGATGCTGATGTTGATGGTGCTCATATTACTACATTGTTATTGACATTTTTCTATCGATATATGAGAGAAGTTATAGAAAGGGGTTATCTTTATATAGCTAGACCACCTTTATATAAAGTAAAAAAAGGTAAAATGGAAAAATATATACATGATGAAAAAGAGATGGAAGATTTTATTTTTAGCAATATTATTGAAAATATAGAATTTGAAAATATACCAAAAAATTCCTATAAATCTATTTTAAAGGGGTTAAGAAGATATATCAGTATCAGGTCTAAATATTTGAAAAAGGGGTTTACAAGAGAATTAGTCAATTCACTTGCTTCTATTGAAAATTTAAACAAAGAAAGTTTTTCTGATAAGATTTTTATGGAAACCTTTTTTGAAGAATTAAAGGAAAAAGGGGTAATTAACCATTATAATAAGTTTTACATCGATTTTAATGATGAAACAGGTAATTATAAGGTTTTATTAGAAAAAGGGAGTGAGCAGATTGAGATAAATAGTGAGTTGGTGGATTCCCCTGAATTTAGAGAGTTGAGGAGGAATTATCTTAAAATAAAACCTCTTGGTAATAAACCTTTTAAAGTTAAAATAGATGGTGTTTTAAAATTATTTGAAACTTATGATGATTTAATGAACTCTTTGGAGGAGATAGGTTTAAAAGGGGTTTATGTCCAAAGGTATAAAGGTTTGGGGGAGATGAACCCTCAGCAATTGTGGGAAACTACAGTTGATCCAGAAAAGAGGGTTTTATATAAAGTGAAAATAGAAGATGCTGAGGCTGCTGATGAGCTGTTTTCTTTATTAATGGGTGATGTAGTAGCACCAAGAAGAGAGTTTATTGAAGAAAACGCTTTAAATGTTAAAAATCTTGATATCTAAGAGGTTCAGATGAAAGAAAAAGGGGTAATTGAAGTCAATATCGAAGAATCATTAAAGGAAAGTTATTTAGATTATGCAATGAGTGTAATTATAGGCAGGGCACTGCCAGATGTACGGGATGGTTTAAAACCTGTACATAGAAGGGTTTTATATGCAATGTATGAAATGGGTGTTTTGCATAATAAACCTTATAAAAAATCTGCAAGGATTGTGGGTGATGTTATAGGTAAATATCACCCTCATGGTGATTCTGCAGTTTATGATACTCTTGTTAGAATGGCTCAAGATTTTTCAATGAGATATCCATTGGTAGATGGTCAGGGAAATTTTGGTTCAGTTGATGGAGATTCTCCAGCTGCAATGAGATATACAGAAGTTAGGATGACTAAAATTGCTGAAGAGATGCTTGCAGATATTGATAAGGATACTGTGGATTTTAATCCTAATTATGATGGGTCTTTAAAAGAGCCAGCTGTTTTACCAACAAGAATACCTAATATGCTGATAAACGGAACTAGTGGTATTGCTGTGGGGATGGCTACTAATATACCTCCACATAACCTCACAGAAGTTATAAATGCTTTGGTGTATATGATTGATAATAAAGATTATAGAGATGATGATATTTTAAAATTTGTTAAAGGTCCTGATTTCCCCACATACGGTATAATTTATGGAAAGGATGAAATTTTAAAAGCCTATAAAACTGGCAAAGGGGTTATAAAGGTTAGAGCAAGAGTGAAGAAAGAAGTAACAACAACTGGCAAGGAATTGCTTGTTATTACAGAAATTCCGTACCAAGTGAATAAGGCAAACTTAATAGAAAAAATAGCTAATTTAGCCCGTGAAAAGAAGATAACAGGTATTGTTGATTTGAGGGATGAATCTGATAGGGATGGTATTAGAGTTGTTATTGAGGTTAAAAGGGGTGAAAATTCTGATGTAATAATAAATCAGCTTTATAAAAATACTCAAATGGAAATAGCTTATGGTATAAACTTAGTTGGTATAGTAAACAATAAGCCTAAAACTTTAACTTTAAGAGATTTATTGGAGCAGTTTTTAGATCATAGAAAAGTAGTAGTTATTAGAAGAACAAAGTTTTTATTGAAAAAAGCTGAAGACAGACTTCATATTTTAGAAGGTTTAATAAAAGCGGTTGAAAATATTGATGAAGTTGTTGCATTGATAAAATCATCACATAATGCAAATGAGGCCAAAGAGAAGTTAATGGAAAAATATGATTTAAGTGAAGCTCAAGCACAAGCAATTTTAGATATGAAATTACAGAGATTAACAGGGTTAGAGATTGAAAAGCTAAAGAAAGAATATCAGGAAACATTAAAAAATATAGAATTTTATAAATCAATATTAAACAATGAAAATGTTTTAATGGGTATTATAAAAGATGAGCTTATAGAAATCAGAGATAAGTATGGTGATGAAAGAAGAACAGAGATAGTTAGTAATGCAGAAGAAATAAATATAGAAGACTTAATACCTGATGATGAAGTGGTTGTTACTTTGTCTTATCAAGGTTTTATAAAAAGAACACCACTTACTAATTTTAGATCACAAAAACGGGGTGGTAAAGGTAAAGCTGGTGCTATTAGTTCTAAGGATGATTTTATTAAAGATTTAATTGTTACGACAAACCACTCCACTTTAATGTTTTTTACTAACAAAGGGAAAATACATTATTTAAAGGTTTATGAATTACCTGAGTTAGCAAGGGATGCAAAAGGGAAATATATTGCAAATCTCATTTCTTTAGATAGTGATGAAAAAGTTGCTGCAATGATTTCTACTAAGGAATTCGATAGAGAACATTTTGTTTTTATGTGTACAAAAGATGGCGTGGTAAAGAAGACCTCTTTGGATGCTTTCAGTAGTGGAAGAAGCGGGATAATTGCGATTAAATTAAGAGAGGGTGATGAAATAGTTGATGTTTCCTTGATATCTAAAAATGATTTAATTTTCATTTCTACAAAAAAGGGTAAATGTATTCAATTTAACAGTTCTGAAGTTAGAAATATGGGTAGGAATGCCACTGGAGTGAGAGGTATTACTTTAGATAAAGATGATAGTGTAGTTTCTATGGAAGCTGTAAAGGGTGATCCTTTAATACTAGCTGTTACAGCAAAAGGGTATGGAAAATTGACTTTAGTTACAGAGTATAGGGTTCAATCAAGAGGTGGTAAAGGTATAAAACTGTCAAAAGTTACTGAAAAAACAGGTGAAATTGTGGGAGCAAGGCAGGTAAAAATTGAAGATGATGTTATGCTTATTTCTAAATCATCTAAAGTAATAAGATTATCTGTTTCTGATATCCCTATTTTAGGTAGAGATACTCAAGGGGTAAGACTTATGGGTTTGAGTGATGAAATAGTATCATTTGATGTTATAAGAGAGGATTAGTATGGCAGTATTAATTGATGGGAAAGCATTATCTCAAAAGATTAGAGATGAGATTAAGAAAAAGGTTCAGGTGTATAAAGAAAAGTATGGCAAGGTTCCTGGTCTTGCTGTCATTTTGGTTGGTAATAATCCAGCCAGTAAGCTTTATGTGGAGATGAAGACAAAAGCTTGTGAAGAGGCAGGGATATACTCTATTAATCACAGGCTGAATGAAAATGTTACAAAGGATGAGCTAATATATATTATAAAAATGTTGAACGAAAACCCAATGGTTGATGGCATACTGGTTCAATTACCTTTACCAAAACAAATTGATGAATTCGAAATTTTAGAAGCTATCGATTATAATAAAGATGTTGATGGTTTTCACCCTTACAACAATGGTAGATTAGTGAGAGGAAATCCATTATTTTCTCCATGTACACCGCTTGGTGTGGTGAAGCTTCTGAATGAGTATGATATTGATGTTTGTGGTAAAGATGTAGTGATAGTTGGAGCGGGTAATATAACAGGTAAGCCTCTTGCATCTATGTTGTTAAATATGAATGCTACTGTACAGGTATGTCATATATATACACAAAATCTGAAAGAAAAAACTTTAAAGGCTGATATTTTAATTACTGCTGTTGGTAAGCATAATTTAATAACAGCAGATATGGTAAAAGATGGTGCAGTTGTTATTGATGTAGGGATCTGTAAAGTAGGTGATAAGGTTTGTGGTGATGTAGACTTTGAAAATGTGAGTAAAAAATGTTCATATATTACACCTGTTCCAGGTGGAGTGGGTCCAATGACCATAGCTATGTTGTTATATAATACATTATTATCTTTTGAGAGGAAACTTGGTATTGTTTAAAATGGATACAATTGTAGCTCCAATTACCCCATTGGTAAGATCTTCTGTGATTATTATTAGGATTTCTGGGCCAAACGCTTTTGATGTAAAAAGGTATTTATATATAAATGGAAAACAGGTAAATGAACTGAAACACAGATTTGTTTATCATGGTGAATTTATTTCTGATGAGATAAAAGATGATGTTATCTTTTATGCTTTCCATAAACCAAATTCTTATACAGGGGAAAATGTAGTTGAGATATCTTTTCATGGTAATCCGTTGATTGTACAATCGGCAATAAAGGGTATATATAAATTAGGTATTAGATTAGCAGAACCTGGTGAGTTTACAAAACAGGCTTTTTTAAATGGTAAGCTTGATTTAGTACAAGCAGAAGCTGTCTATGAATTAATTGATTCAAAATCAATTAGTGGCATACAGTCATCGTTTAATAGATTAAAAAAGGGGTTTAAGAATGAGGTTGAAGAAATAAAAAATAAAATTTTGGATGTATTGAGTGTTGTGGAAGCGTATATAGATTTTCCGGAGGAAGATTTATCTGATTTTGAACTAAACTATGTTTATGAAAGGCTTGATAGTATTCTTGAAAAGGTGGGTAATTTAGTTAAGAGTTTTGAGTCTTTTAAACATTTATCCGATGGTACTAAGGTTGCTATTGTGGGTAAGCCGAATGTAGGTAAGTCTTCTTTAATGAATTATTTATTAAGAGAAAATAGGGTTATAGTTTCAGATATACCTGGTACGACAAGGGATGTTATTGAAGAGGAGTTTTATGTAGGGTCTTATCCAGTAAAATTGATAGATACTGCTGGGATAAGAGATTCCAATGATGCTATTGAAGTTTTAGGGATAGAATTTTCCAAACAAAAACTGAATGAAGCTGATATAATTTTGTTTATTTATGATCTCGAAAAAGGTATTGATGAAAATGATCAATATATTATCAGTAAAATACCAAAAGAAAAGATTATTAAGGTGGGTAATAAATTAGACAGTAAAAAATATGATTTGGATACCGATGTAGATATTTCTGCAAAAACTGGTTTAGGTATAGAAAAATTAATTAATCTTTTAGAAAATAAAATTAAAGAATTAATATTTATAGGTGAAAATGAGAATTGTTTAATATCTGAAAGACAGTGTAATATTTTTAAAGAGATAGAAGATATTGTTTTATCTGTGAAAAATAATTTTAATAATCTTACATTAGATTTAATAGCAGTAGATTTGCACAGTTGTTTAAATAAAATATCAATATTGACAGGTGATTTATACACTGAGGATCTATTAAGAAATATTTTTGATAAATTTTGTATTGGTAAATAATGTTTCACGTGAAACAAAGGGGTTGTGATGCATATAATATACGATAAAAAGTATGATGTAATTGTTGTTGGTGCTGGTCATGCAGGCTGTGAGGCAGCTTTAGCTGCTGCCAGAATGGGTGCTAAAACTTTGTTGATAACTATTTATGTGGAAACAATAGCACAGATGAGCTGTAATCCAGCAATTGGTGGTTTGGCTAAAGGTAATATTGTTAAAGATCTGGATGCCCTTGGTGGTGAAATGGCTAAAAATATTGATGAGACAGGTATCCAGTTTAAAGTTTTAAATAAAAAGAAAGGTCCAGCAGTTCGAAGTTCAAGAGCTCAGGCAGATAAAAAACTTTATAGAGAGCGAATGATTTCAGTCTTGATGGATCAGGAAAACCTCGATGTTAAACAGGGTGTAGTTACAGATTTAGTAGTAGAAAATAATCAAATAAAAGGTGTTATAGTAGACTATGGTTTATTCTTTTGTTCAGATAAAGTGATAATAACTACAGGGACATTTTTAAATGGTTTGATCCATATTGGTGATAAAAGATACCCTGCAGGTAGAGCAAATGAGTTTGCTTCTATTGACTTAGCAGAGGCTCTTGGAAGATATTTTAAATTAGAGAGACTTAAAACTGGAACACCTGCTAGACTAGATGCAGAAACAATTAATTTTTCTGTATTAGAAGAGCAACCAGGTGATATAGAGCCAAAAATGTTTTCTTTCGAAAGTGTTAAACCAAAATTGCCTCAAATATCATGTTTTATTACTTATACTAATGAAAAAACTCATAAGATAATAAATGAAAACTTACATAGATCACCTTTATATGCTGGTGTTATAAAAGGGATTGGACCTAGATACTGTCCATCAATTGAAGATAAAGTTAAAAAATTCCCAGATAAGAATAGACATCAGATATTTTTAGAGCCTGAAGGGCTTGATAGTAGAGAGATTTATGCAAACGGCTTTTCATCATCTTTACCTATAGATGTTCAGATTGCTATGTATAGAAGTGTAGTCGGATTAGAAAATGTAGAGATTATAAGACCTGCTTATGCTATAGAATATGATTTTGTACAACCTACAAATTTATATCCAACTCTTGAGACTAAAAAAATAAGAGGATTATACTTTGCTGGTCAGATAAATGGGACTACAGGTTATGAAGAAGCTGCAGGGCAAGGGTTTGTTGCTGCCGTAAATGCTGTATTATCTTACGATAAAAAGGAATTTATTCTTGGCAGAGACGAAAGTTATATTGGGGTTATGATAGATGATCTTGTAACAAAGGGGGTTGATGAGCCTTATAGAGTATTTCATTCACGAAGTGAATATAGGTTACTTTTAAGAGAAGATAATGCAGAGTATAGATTATTAGAGTATGGTTATAAGTTAGGATTAATAAAGAAAGAAAGATATGAAAGATTTTTAACAGAAAAGAAAATGTTTGAAAATGAGATTAAGAGATTAGAAAGTATAAAGATAAAACCTGACAAAGATGTTTGTGATAAATTATCTAAGTATCAATTGACTCTTACAACTCCAGTAACTTTAAAAGAGTTTTTACGAAGACCTGAAGTTAATTATAATATAATTAAAGAGCTTTGGGGTGGAGTTGATAATGAAAGGGTATCAGAGCAGGTTGAAATTCATGTCAAATATGAAGGGTATATAAATAAACAGTTGCAAGAGGTAGAAAGGTTTAGGAAAATTGAAAATGTAAAGATTCCAGATAATATAGATTATACTAAAATAAAGGGGCTAAGAAGAGAGTTTGTAGAAAAATTTAATAAAGTGAAACCTAAAACATTAGGTCAAGCATCAAGAATACCTGGTGTAACACCTGCAGCGATTTCATTACTGCATATATATATTGAAGATGAAAAACGGAAAAGAAATATTTAAAACATATTTTAACGATGATGTTTTGATTGATAAACTAGATGAGTTTTATAAAATACATCAAGATGCTAAAATCAATCTGACTGCGATTAAAGATTATAACGATTTCTATATTAAGCATTACTTGGATAGTTTATACATTTTTAAAACGAAAAATTTAGAGTTTAAAACTTTGATGGATATTGGTTCCGGTGGCGGTTTTCCAGGTATCCCTATTGCTTTACTATATCCTGACAAAGAGGTATATTTAGTTGAAAGTATCAGTAAAAAAGCTCATTTTCTTGATGAATCTATTAATAAGCTTGATATTAAAAATGTTAAAGTAATAAATGAGAGATGTGAAAAGATAAGTTTTTTAGACAAGATAGATGTTATTACTGCTAGAGGTGTTGCTACAATAACGAAGATATTAAAATGGGTAAAGAATGTTTCACGTGAAACAAAATATTTTATATTTTATAAAGGGGAAAATTTTTTAGAAGAAATAGAAAAAGCAAAAAAGGTAATTGATAAATTTAATCTGGAGACAGAGTATGTGCGAGTTGAGAAGCCTTTTAAAAGAAGTTATGTTATTTTGTATCGTAACCATCTTAGTTAGTTGCGTATCAGTTAAAGTTAAAGAGCCAGAAGCAATAAAGGGTTATTCTGTTCTTTATTATATTACAAAGAAGGCTGATGATAATGATATCAGGTTTTATAAAAAATTAATTAATTCTGATAATCTTGGAAATAGAAATAACGGTTATGTTTTATTAGGTGGGCACTATTATAAAACTCATAAGTATAAGAAGAGTATAAAATTGTTAGAAAAATATAAATCAGAAGATGAATCGTTAGAATATGCCAGGTTATTATGGCTTTTTGACATCTATATTAGAAACCATGACAAAAAAAGTGCTGACAGTATATTAATCTCACTATTAAAATTCAATAATAAAGATGGCTTATCTGCATTAATATGCTCTCAATATGAAGTTAAGGAATATGGAAATCGATGCATAACAGAACTTTATAATAATACTTTTAAAAAGGTAGTAAAAATTAATAAAAAAGAGGAAATAAAAAAGAGGGAAGTAAAAGAGATAAAAGAAGAGAGCACTAATATAATAGACAATAATACAGTTGTATCAGAAGATAAAAATGAAATCAGTAATATTTTTGACGATAGTAAGATATGTGTTATCACAAAAAACTTTGAAAGCGATTTAATAAAAGGGATGTTGCTAAATATCAAAATAAATAATTTAGACTTTAAAATAGATTTTAAAAATGATTGTGATGGTAGATGGTTGATAAATAGTGAATCTCAAAAAATTGGTGATAAACTCTACAATGAGGTAATAGATTTTTCTTTTGACTTTAACGAGGAAGCAAAGGAAATAGAAAATTATCTTTATTTAAATGATATTGATAACTTTTATATAATAAGTTCTCAAGTTGATAATTTTTCAGAAAGAGAAATTATAAACGATGATAAGAATTTTCTAAAACAATTCTTTATTACATTTAATGATGAAAGTGATAACGAATCAGATTTTTATTTTGTTTATGTTGGTAAGTACGATAAAATATTTGAAAAGGTGCCATTAATTAAATATTTTGCTAAATATCCTGATAATATAAATCTTTTTGTTGGGACTGATTTTTTAGATACAAAATTGTTTGATGAAAATTTTTATAGTTATTTTAAGGGCAGTATCATAGTTACACCTGTGTGTTTGGTGTGTAGTGAAGATA
Source organism: Deferribacter thermophilus (assembly GCF_049472675.1). Lineage (NCBI taxonomy): Bacteria > Pseudomonadati > Deferribacterota > Deferribacteres > Deferribacterales > Deferribacteraceae > Deferribacter > Deferribacter thermophilus. Next base: position 172,823 of record NZ_JAPNXM010000005.1, on the reverse strand, counting down.
ATAAAAATTTTTATTATAGTTACAAACAGTTTTACAATATGGAACCAAATTTTGAAGCTATTGTTGGGTATGATATTATAACATATGTAAACAATGAAATTAATGAACACTTTTATAGTTCTAATTACTTAAGTGGTATTAAAGGTATTAAAAATAACACGGTCTACAGGGATTTTAATTTTTATAAAATTATTGGGAAGAAAAGGATTAAAAAATTAATCAACTAACTTTTATGATTGAAAATAAACTTTGAAATTACCATTATATATGTTAATCTTAAATATAAGAAACTTGGAGGTGTATTATGCCAACAATAAAGTGGTTAGGGCATGCTTCTATACAAATTTTAGGTAGTAAAAAGCTATTGATAGATCCTTTTATTAAAGAGAATCCAGCTGCAAAAATAGGTCTTGATGATGTAGAGGCTGATTTGATTCTTGTTACTCATGGACATCCAGACCATATAGGTGATACAGTTTATCTAGCAAAAAAGAGGAATATACCTGTTGTGGCTATATTTGAAATAACAAATTATCTACAAAAAAAGGGGCTTACAGATATTATCCCTATGAATATAGGTGGTAAAAAAGATTTTGACTTTGGTTGGGTAAAAATGGTTCCTGCAGTACATTCATCATCTATAAATGATGAGGGTACAATTTTGTATGCGGGAAATCCAGCTGGATTTGTTGTGAATATCGATGGAAAAACTATATATGTAGCAGGTGATACAGCACTTTTTAAAGATATGGAATTAATTGGTGAGCTATTAAAACCGGATTTAGCTATACTACCTGTTGGGGATAACTTTACCATGAATACTGAAGAGGCTATTTATGCAGCTAAGCTGTTAAAAGTAAAAAAGATTATACCGATTCATTTTAATACATGGGATATAATTACAGTAGATATTAGTGATTTCAAGACAAAATGTATAGATAATGGATTAGAACCAATTATATTAGAGGTAAATGGTGAATATGAATTATAAGATAACTGAAAGAATTGATAGTGATTATGCCATAGAGCTTTATAATAAGCTTGATTTATTAGAGCTTGGTGAGTTGGCTAATAATATTAGAAGAGAGAAACACCCTGATAATATTGTAACATTTGTCATTGATAGAAATATAAATTATACAAACATCTGTGTTTGTAAATGTAAGTTTTGTGCTTTTTATCGCAGTAAGGATGAACCTGATGCATATGTTATTGATAAAGAAACATTGAAGAGAAAGATTGATGAAACAAAAGAGCTAAATGGTACTCAGATTTTGCTTCAAGGTGGATTACACCCTGATTTTGATATTGAGTTTTATGAGGATATGCTAAAGTTCATAAAAGAACAAGGTGTGTGGGTTCATGGTTTTTCACCACCAGAAATTTATCATATTGCTAAAGTATCCAATTTGACTATTGAGGATACTTTAAAAAGATTGATTGAAGCTGGATTAGATTCTATCCCAGGTGGTGGTGCAGAACTTCTTGTAGATAGTGAAAGAGCTAAAATAAGTCCAAATAAAATAAATTCATCCCAATGGCTTGAAGTTATGAGGGTTGCTCATGAGCTGGGACTGAGAACTACTGCTACCATGATGTTTAAAAAAAATGATCCGATTGAATTGATTGTTGAACATCTGGAAAAAGTTAGAAATTTACAAGATATTACAGGTGGTTTTACAGCATTTATCCCATGGCCTTTCCAGCCTGATAATACTGAGCTTGGTGGAGAACATGTTACTGCCTATGAATACCTAAAAATTTTAGCACTATCGAGAATTTATTTTGATAATATTGATAATATACAGGTCTCTTGGGTCACACAAGGGCCTAAAATTGGGCAAATAGGCCTTTATTTTGGTGGGAATGATTTTGGAAGTTTAATGATTGAAGAAAATGTTGTTGCTGCTTGTGGAGCAACATATAGGATTTCTTTAGATGAGATAATACATTATATAAAAAGAGCTGGTTTTATACCGGCCCAAAGGGATATGCAGTATAATATTTTAAGGATTTTTGATGAATAGTAAAAACAAAGATTTTTTGGATATCCTTGTTGAAATATCTGAAATAATGAACATGATAACTGATATTGATTCATTGCTTAAAAGAATAGTTGAGCTTGCAAAGGAATATTTGCAGGTACAAAGAGTCTCTGTAATGTTGAAAGAAGGTGATTGTTTAAAAATAGTAGCAGGTGCAGGGCTTAATTTTGATTATAAAGATTTTAAGGTAAAAATAGGTGATGGAGCAAGTGGTAAAGTTGCACAAACTGGTGAACCATTAATAATAAATGAGATAAATGAGCCAAATAAAGATTTTGGATATCAAGCTAAATCTTATATGTGTATCCCTTTGAAAGTAAAAGAGAAAGTCATCGGAGTATTAAATATTACTGATAAAATAGATGATTATTTTGATGAGAATGATATAAAAATAGGAAAATACCTTTCATCTCAGTGTGCATTGGCAATAGAAAGATACAATTTATACGAAGAGGAAAAAAGGAATGAAAAGTTGGCACTAATTGGGAAATTTACCTCAGCAATTGCTCATGATATAAAAAACTTGTTGAATATAGTTCAGGGGTATTTAGAACTTATGGAGATTGAGATTGAAGATAATCCTGATATAAAAGAATATACTGATTCAATTATAACCGAATTAAAATTGATTCATGGACTTACACTGGATATTTTAGACTTTTCTAAAAGAAATATTCTGCTGAAAAAGGAAAAGGTATTATTAAGCGAGCTACTTAATTTAATAACCAAACATGCTAATATTATGCTTAGATTCACAGAAATTAATTTTGAAATTTATTATAATAGTGATATTGAGTTATTTATTGATAAAGAAAAGATTTTTAGAGTTTTCATGAACTTATTGAGTAACTCTATTGAAGCATTAAATGAAAAAGGGTTGATTAAACTCACAGTTGAGGTTGATGACAAGCTAGCTGTATTTGAGTTTTTTGATAATGGGCCTGGGATAAAAAAAGAAAATATAGATAAAATATTTGATCCGTTTTTTACTGCTGGAAAAATAAAGGGGACTGGACTTGGACTTGCTGTGGCTAAAGAGATTATACAAGCTCATGGAGGAGAAATTGGTGCTGATTCTGTAGAGGGTGAATATACTAAATTTATAATAAAGTTGCCAATTTAGATGATATTAAAATATTTAAAAGTTGAAAAGAAAGAAGAATTTAAAGAAATTTTAGAAAAAGTTTATAACTTAAAGAGTCATAATTATACTATAAAAGAGGAATCAGATTATCTTTTAGCTGAAATTAATGGAGAAATAGTTTTTGATTCAAAGGTAAATTTAGAGTATTTAAACAATGATTTGATTTTAAAAATTTCGCTATATCCTGATCTAAATGGTAAAAGTTATACTTTAAACGATATTTTGGAAATTCTTACAGAGGAAAATATAAAGGATATTTACACTGAGAGACTGAAAGAAGCCTTTGAACTTTATAATAAAAGGTTTGTTGTTCGAAACATTACAGTGGCACAAGGGATTCATCCGATAAAAGGGAAAGATGCAAAATTAATTTTGCATTTTGAAGAGAAGATGAAAAAAGATAAAGAAGATACACAACGAAAAATAGATTACAAAGATATTTCTAAAATAATTAATGTTAAAAAGGGTGAGTTACTTATTACAAAAATACCTGCTACCAAAGGTGTTCCTGGTGTTACGGTAAAAGGGGGTGTGATCCCTTCTGAAGAAGGTAAAGATATTGAGATAGTTGTTTTAGAAGGGGTGGAAGTATTAGATAATGGCAGAAAATATGTGGCATCTATCGATGGATATGTTGTTTTTGAAAATTTTAAATTAGCAGTTTATCCCGTATATACAGTAAAGCAGGTGGATTATTCTACAGGTAATATCGACTTTGTGGGTACAGTCCATGTAATTGGTGATGTTTTAGGTGATTTTGCCATTAAAGCTTCAAAAGATATTATTATAGATGGTATTTGTGAAGATGCAAAACTTGAGGCTGGAGAAAATATAATTATAAACCAAGGTGTAAAAGGGAAATTAAAAAATAGAATGTATGCAGAAAAAAATTTTATTTTAAGATTTGCAGAAAATGCAATCATAGAAGCAAAAGGGGATATAGTTATAAAAAATTATGCGCTAAACTGTCATTTGAAATCAGGTGGAAAGATAGTGGCTGTTGAAAATAAAGGGCAGATAGCTGGAGGTGTATTAGAAAGCTTTAATGGTGTAGAATGTTTAGAGCTTGGTAGTGTTGGTAGTGAGAAGTTTAATTTGATTGTTGGTATAAATCCGTTTTTTTTGAAATATATTGAAGAAAAAGAAAGAGAGTTAGATAAATACTTGATAAATCTAAATAAAATAGACGATACGCTCAAAAAAATTGATTTGAGTAACAAAAGTGTAAGAAATAGTGAACAGGTAAAGAAAACTTTAATAATAAGAAAGAAAATATTAGAGAAAATTGATGAGTTGAAAAAAGATATAAATGAGTATAAAAATAAACTATTTAATAAAAAAGCAAAAATAAGGGTAAAAGGGGTTGTTCATTCTGGTCTTGATATTAAAATTTGTGATGCTATTTATAAGGTAAATGAAGAAGTAAAAGAAGTTTTGTTCTTTTTAGAACCAAAATACAATCAAGTTGGTTGGGTTAGTTTAGAAGGGTTGAGCGAAATTGATGAGTGATAAAATTATTGTTAGAGGGGCAAGGCAACATAATCTAAAAAATATAGATGTTGATATCCCTAAAAATAAGCTGGTAGTAATTACAGGTGTCAGCGGATCAGGTAAATCTTCACTTGCAATAGATACTCTTTATGCAGAGGGGCAAAGAAGGTATGTGGAATCTCTTTCTGCTTATGCTAGGCAATTTTTAGAATTGATGGAAAAGCCTGATGTGGATTCTATAGAGTATTTATCCCCCTCTATCTGTATTGAGCAAAAAACAATTAGTAGTAATCCAAGATCTACGGTTGGAACCGTTACGGAGATATACGATTATTTGAGGCTGTTGTTTGCTAGAGTTGGGGATGTTTTTTGTCCAGAGTGTGGAAAAAGGATTGAGAAGTATACAGTGCAGCAGATTGTTGATAAGATATTAGAATACCCTATTTCTACAAAACTAGAGGTATTATCACCAGTTGTAAGAGGGAAAAAGGGTGAATACAAACAACTGTTTAAAAATTTATTAAAAGAAGGGTTTGTGCGAGGCTATGTTGATGGGGAACTTATTAGATTTGAAGATGCTCCAGAACTTAATAAAAATATAAAGCATGATATAGAAGTTGTAGTTGATAGAGTAATTATTAAAGAGGATATCAAAAGGAGAATAACAGATTCTGTAGAAGTAGCGCTAAGATTATCTGATGGTTTGGTTATTGTAAAATCTGGAGATGAAAGGAAGCTTTTTAGTGAAAAATTTTCATGTGTTGATTGTGGTGTAAGTTTTGCTGAAATTGAGCCAAGGATTTTTTCATTTAATAACCCCTATGGTGCATGTCCCGAATGTGATGGTATAGGTAGTAAAATGATCTTTGATTTAGATTTGATCATACCAGATAAAAGATTGTCCATAAGGGATGGAGCAATTAAGCCTTGGGAAGGGGTTGATGATTTTTATTTTTACAATACACTTTTAACTTTAAGTGAAAAATATAATATTGATTTGAATAAACCTGTTGATGCATTGGAAAAGGATAAATTGGATATTTTATTATATGGGTTAGAAGAGCCTTTAGAAATGTACACTTTCAAAGGTGATAAGAAAATTTTTTATAAAAAGAAATTTGCTGGTGTCCTTGGGTATTTAAAAGAGAAATTATATTCAACAAGTAAGTCAGATGTGGATTTTGCAAAGCAATTTATGTCTGAAATGCATTGTGAATTGTGTAACGGCACAAGACTGAAAAAGGAATCTTTGGCTATAAAAATAGGGGGTAAAAATATTGCAGAAATATCTGGGATGACAATTGAAGAGTTGTACGATTTTATTAGAGAATTAAGGTTTGATGGTTTTAGGGCTAAAGTTGCTGAAAGGGTTTTGCGAGAGATCGAAAGAAGGTTGAAGTTTTTAGTAGATGTGGGTTTAGAATATTTGACATTAAATAGAAGCTCTGGAACTTTAAGTGGAGGGGAATCTCAAAGGATAAGGCTTGCTACCCAAATAGGAGCAGGCTTGACTGGAGTGTTGTATGTATTGGATGAGCCCAGTATCGGTTTGCACCAAAGGGATAATGACAGACTTATAAAAACATTAAAAGGGTTAAGAGATATTGGCAATACGGTAGTAGTTGTAGAGCACGATGAAGATACAATCTTATCCTCTGACTGGGTAATCGATATGGGTCCTCATGCTGGTAGAAATGGTGGTGAAGTTGTATTTTCTGGAACTCCTGAAGAGTTGATAAGGTGTGAAAAATCATTAACAGGAAAATACTTATCTGGTAAGCTTACGATTGATATTCCGCATGAAAGAAGAAAAGGGAATGGTAAATATATAAAAATAAAGAATGCTAGAAGGCATAACTTAAAAAACATCGATGTGGCTTTTCCTCTTGGGACTATGATTTGTGTAACGGGGGTTAGTGGTTCTGGCAAATCGACACTTATAATAGATGTGCTTTATGACTCTGTTGTTAGAAAGCTGAGAGGTCAAAATGTTAAGAAAGAGAATTGTGAAGATTTATTAGGTATTGAAAATATAGATAAAATAATTGATATTGATCAAAGCCCAATAGGTAGAACACCTAGATCAAATCCTGCTACATACACGGGTGTTTTTACAGATATTAGAGAGATTTTTGCCATGACAGTTGATGCAAAGAAGCGCGGCTATAAAATGGGTAGATTTAGTTTTAATGTAAAAGGTGGTAGATGTGAGCATTGTCAAGGGGAGGGGTATATAAAGATTGAAATGCATTTTCTCCCAGATATGTATGTAAAATGTGATGTTTGTCATGGAGCAAGGTATAATAGGGATACGCTGGATATAACCTATAAAGGGAAAAATATTGCAGAAGTTTTAGATATGACGGTAAATCAAGCTTATGAATTTTTTGAAAATATACCAAAGCTAAAAAATAAGCTACAAATTTTGCGAGATGTTGGGCTTGGTTATATAAAGTTAGGACAGCCAGCTACAACATTATCAGGTGGCGAAGCTCAAAGGATTAAACTTGCAAGAGAATTAATGAAAAAGATGACAGGTAAGACTTTATATTTATTTGATGAGCCTACAACTGGTTTGCATATGGATGATGTAAAAAAACTAATTGATGTTTTTTACAGATTGGTAGATGCTGGAAATACAGTAATTATTATTGAGCATAACTTAGATGTGATAAAATGTGCTGATTATATAATTGACCTTGGACCAGAAGGTGGTGATAAAGGGGGTAATATAGTATTTTGTGGTACACCAGAAGAGTGTGCAAACTGTAAAACATCTTATACTGGACAATATCTAAAAGGTAAATTACATGCAAAGGTTTAAAAGTTTATTAATAGTTTTTATATTTTTTACTTTTTGTGGAAGTATATATGCAGATATAACTTCTGATTATAAAAATGCTAAAAAGGATTTGTTGTATATAGAAAAGTCAAAAAATGTTTCTAGAGAGTCCTATATTTTAACTGCAGAAAAGTTTTATGAAATTTACAGTAAATATCCCAAATCTTCATTAGCTGATGATGCACTTTATTTGTGTGCAAAAACTTACTTAAAATCGTATGAAAGGTTTAAAAATGTAAATGATCTAAATAGTGCTTTAAAATATTTTAGACTCCTTGCTGCAAATTATAAATCCAGATGGGCAGCTGATGCTTATTATCAAGCAGCATATATCTATTATATCAAAAAAGATTATATGAGTAGTAAGTATATGATAAAAAAGCTTAAATCTAAATATCCAAGAAGTTCAGTAATAAAAAAAGCAAATATTTTATTAGCAAAGATTGAAAATGACACAAGTAAGAACAAAGTGACAAAAAAGACTTCTTATAAAAATACTAATAACAGTTCAAAATATGTAAAAAAAACTAATAAGGTATTAATTGAAGGAATTAGATATTGGTCAAATAAAGATTACACAAGAATAGTTATAGATTTAAATGAAGAAGCAAAATTTGAAAAACACTGGCTTAAAGAGAATAAAAAGTTAAATCTCCCCCCAAGATTGTTTGTCGATATTTTTGATTCTGATGTATCAAAAAAAATACCCAACACAATAGATGTAAAAGATGGTCTAATTAGTCGCATTAGATGGGGGAAATTTAAAGATAATGTTATTAGAGTTGTTTTGGATACAATATCAGTGGATGATTTTACAGTCTTTCAGCTTACAAACCCTGCGAGGATTGTTATAGATGTATCAAGTAAAGGTGGATTAAAGAGTTATGTTGTTAAAAACATAGATGATAAGAGCAATTATAATGATACCCTTGCTTCTGTTTTTGGATTGAAAATTAAAACAATTGTTATAGATCCAGGACATGGCGGGAAAGATCCTGGATGTAACTATTATGGCCTAAAAGAAAAAGATATCGTTTTGGATATAGCTCTATATTTGAGGGATCTTTTGAAAAGTAAAACGAACTTAAAAGTTTTACTGACAAGGGATAGAGATATATTTATTCCATTAGAAGAAAGAACAGCTTTTGCCAATAAACATAAAGCTGACATATTTGTTTCAATACATGTTAATGCAAGTAGGAATAAAATGGCAAAAGGTGTAGAGACTTATGTTCTTAATGTTACAAAGGATAAATCAGCACTGGAAGTAGCAGCATTTGAAAATCAGGCTACAGAAAAATCTTTATCAGATCTACAGGGGATATTAAAAGATATCATGCTCAACTCAAAACTTGAAGAATCTTTGTTGTTAGCCAAAGATGTTCAAGATAATTTGGTTTCAAATCTTAAAAGTGTTAATCTTGGTGTAAAACAAGCTCCATTTTATGTTTTAGTTGGTGCAAGGATGCCTTCAATTTTAATTGAGACAGGGTTTTTGAGTAATAAATATGAGGCGAAGAAGTTTGCAGACAAAAATTATCGAGCAAAAATTGCTGAAGGGATATATAATGGATTGATAGCATATATAAAAAAATATAATGGCAATTAAATGGTCAAAAAGATACTCTTAAAATTTATACATTTTATTGTAATTTTGATACTCTTTATCTTTACATTGGTTTTATTGATAAATGTTTTTTCTAAAAATCTGATAAATAACTACATTAATAATAAGTTTATTGAGGGGATAAATGTTAATGTTGGAAAAGTTAGCAAAACCTTAATCCCATTTTACATTGAGTTGTCTGATTTGGTGATAACTACCAATGAATTCAAGTTAGTAATAAAAGATGTAAGCTTGGATGTAAGTATTAAAGAATATTTTCAAAATAAACCTTTTATTAGTGCAAAAATTAAATCCCCTTATATTACTATTTTAAAGCATGGAAATAAAAGTGATGATTTTGATATATCAACATTAAGATATTTAAGTTTTATAAAAGAGTTAAGTATTAATAATTTTGTTTATGAAGATAAAGTTAATAACTTATTAATAAGAGATGAGAGCCTTTTATTAAACAGTAAAAAGTATAAAAAACTTTATTTAGAGAATATAAAAGTTAAAAAAGGGGGTATTGAGAGTAATATCTCTGATATTATAGCTGATTTTGCGATATCTGAAAAAACGCTTCATGTTAAAAAGTTAATTGCCAATGGGGAAGATATTAAGCTTGATTTAAACGGTTTGTTAAATGAAGATACTTACAGTGGTAAGTTTTATGTTTTTTTAGATGAAGGATTTTTTAAGATTTTAAATCCCCACCTATCTGGACAATTATCATTAAAAGGGGAAAGTAGAGATGGTATTTTTCAAATAGATGTGATTACCAATAATATCAAATATCGTGATGAATTGATAAAATTATCAGCAAAAGTTGAAGGGGATAAAAGCAAAATTTCTTACAAAATAAAACAGCTGGCTATCGGTAATAAATCTTTTAAATCTAAAGGATGGAGTGATTTTAGAAAGATTAAGGGTGAGTTTGAAGCTTTAAATGAGTTTTTTATATATAAAGATAAAAAATTTCATTTTTTACTTAAAAGAGGAAAATATGAATTAGATTTAGTTAATTTCTTTGGGATATTAGAGCTAGATGTGGAAAGTGATGAGAAATACAAGGTAGTCTCAAATTTTAAATATTTTAGAGAAGGATTGATTTTTGAAAAATTCAAAATATTAAGCCAAACAGCTTCTTTGATGGGTAATGGTACTTATTTAAATAAAGAAGTGAAATTTTCACTTTCTGGGAATGTCAAGAATAATTCGGATCTGAAAAAAGTTTTAGATATAAACCATAATTTAGATGTAACAATAAAAGTAAAATATCAAAATGATAAAATTAATTTAAAAGCCAGTTTTAATGAGAAAGGTAAGACAAATTATCACAAGTTACTTCTTCGTAGATTAAGGGGGAGTCTAAACTATGATGGTAATGCGTTAGAAATTTTTACTGAAGCAAGTATAGAAGATGGAACTTTGATTTTAAATGGTATAATGGATAAAAATGGAGAATCTTTCGATATTTATTTAAAAAATGTAAAGTTTAGTAATGTTCTAAAATATTTTGATGTACAAACAAAGATAGATAATAAGGTTGATGGTAAGGTAAATGTATTAAAAGTAAATAATGATATATATGTTATTGGTGAGGTCTCAAAGATTGAAAGTATTGAAAAAACAAAGATACTCTTTGAATATAGGGATAAAAAGCTTCTTTTTACTGACCTTATTTATGACAAATTTTTATACAAGGATGTTGGATATATCAATTTTAAAACAAATAGTGTAAAAGCTTCAATAAAAGAAGATCAAACTATTTGCTTATTTGACAAGTTATGTTTGGATAATTTTTCATTAAACATTAAAGGTAAACTTAATAATCCTGAAATCTCATCAAGATTTGAAGGCAATTATGAAAGAAATGCGTTTGATGGAAGAATTGATGGCAATCTAAAATTGTTGCATGGTGTGGTGAAGCTAAAAGGTAAAGATGTTTTTGCAGAACTGTTTTTGAAAGAGCTAAAATTATTAACTGGGTCAATAAATATTCAAAAATATAAGGTAAATGATGATATTGAGGTTAGCTCAATTATAAATTTAGAGAGTAACGACTTAAAAATAATAAGTTTAAGCTCTTATCTTTCTTTGATTTACTATAAAAATGAAGAAATAACTCTTAGAAATCTAAAAGGGGAGTTTAAAAACAATAAGCTATATATTAACAGTGGTACCATCGATAGTCGATATATTAAAAAAGTAAAAATTAAAATGGCACAATTTGATAAAGATAACTGTAAGCTGATATTGCTACCCCAACAATTAAACTTGGAAGATAAATTAATAGCAAACTTTAGAGGTGATATAATTCTTTTAAGTGATTATAAAAATGTGGATTTAACAGCTGATTTAAACGGAAATGGTAGTATTTATCTACCAGAATATGGTGTGGATCTGGATATTCTATATCTTAATATATCAATTTTAAATAAAGAGTTGAAAGCTAATTTATTTGCAAAAAAACTTGATGAGAAAGTAATTGTTTCAGTAAGTTCTATAGATTATTTAGATATTTCTAAATTTAAGATTTTAGTAAATGGCGAGAATATTTTTGTTTCAAAAAGTGGGTTTGCAGGAACATTAAGCTATAGCTTAGAGAAAAAAGCAGATAGTAGACTTGTAAAAGGGGATATTTTTGTAAATAAAAGTGTTTTTGATTTTAAAAAGATGAATATGGTCTCAAATAACGAAAGTGGAAGGATTGATCTACCTTTTGATATTGATGTTGAAATAAATACTGTGAACCCTACAATTTTAAAAGATAAGTTTGTTGATGCTAAAGCAAACATAAATTTAAAAATTGAATATAAAGATAAAAAATTTGAAGTTTCAGGAAAGATAGAGTCTTTTGAATCCTATTTAATATTGGCTGGTGAAAGATTTTATGTGGAAGATGGGTATCTACTGATTGATAAAAATAAACCACCTTATATTTATACTAAAGCTTCTGGAAGTGGAAATTTTAATAATCTATTTATAACAGTTTATGGTTATTTGCCAGAATATACAATTTTTATTGAAGATTTAAATCCAAATAGCAGTGAGTCAATTTATAACAGGTCAGAAATAAGGTCAAAAAATGTAATCTCTTCATTTTTTACAGGTACACTCTTAAGAGAGCTGACAAGATATACAGAAAAAATCTTTGGTATTAATAGGATTGGATTAGAGGAAACATCTGTTTCGGGTTCTCAAATGAAAGATTATTTTAAAATTGGTCGTAAGTTTTCAGATAGATTTGAGGTAAAATATTTAGTTGATACAGATGGTGCAGGTAGTGACTATCTAACAGGGGAATATTTAATTTTTGATTGGTTAAAATTAAATGTGAATTATTCAAATTTAGAGGGCGCTGGTGCGGGTATTACTTTTTTTATTAATTATTAATACATTTTGTTATGCTTTAGAAATAAATGAAATAAAAAATATATGCAATAATTATGGTTACGGTTTTACCAGGGAGGTATTAGATTTTTTTAAGATTAGGGATTTAGATGTAGATAATAAATGTTTTGTTAAAAGATTAGATTTTAAGAGTTGTAAAGTAAGGTTTAAAGGTAATCTTGTCTATCTTGATAGCACATTGAAAAGGGTAGCTAATATAAAGAATAATGAAATTAGAAGTGATAAAATTGATTTAGTTGTTAAAAGGGTTAAAGATTTTTATGTTAAAAATGGGTATTTGGATACGGTTGTTACTCATAAGATTGAAAAAGATAGTTGTATTATAAACATAAATGAGGGGAAACTCTATGTTATTACCAAGGTTGAAGCTGTAAATTTGCCAATTGAATATAAAAGTAGTAAACTTGATATTTTTACTACAAAACGGCTAAATGAATTATTAGATGATATTACAAAAAAGCTCAATGAAAATGGGTATTTTAATGTAATCTTAACATACGATTTGGAGCCTACATCTTATAATTACCCATTTTTTGATAAAGATAAAATATTTTCTAGCGTGTTCTCATTGTTACCTTTTTTTCATCAAGTTGTTAAGATAAAAGTTTATATGAAACAAGGGGAAAAATATGACCTTATTATAAAAGGGGTTAAAGATAAAAAAATAAAAAGTAAGCTAAAAAGACTATTTATTGATGAAGTAAAACAGATTGATAGCTTCAATATTGGTGTGTTTAAAATAAAGGCAAAAGAACTATTAAATAAACTGGGGTTTGAGAAGGGTTATGTAACGGTATCTATTTATAAAAATGATATAATAATTAAAGTTAATTATTTAAAGAGATATAGAGATATTAAAATAAATGTTAATGTGGAACCCTTTAACAAAAAAATTTATGATTTTGCATTAAATTTTATAGAGCAAGATATATATAACTTTGATCTTAAACTACTAAATAATGAGCTTAGAAAGATAGGTTTTGAGGAAGGGTTTTTAAAAACAACAATTTCAAAAGCATCAGTATTAGAGAAAGATAATGTTTATTATATCAATGTGAATATAAAAATACACAAACAGATTAAAAAGATAAAAGTGTTTTTAAATGGGAAAGAACTTTTTAGTACAAAAGTGGATGGTATAAAAATTGATTACGAACAAATTAAATACAAAATTAATTCAATTTTAGAAAAAAAATACTATTACACTTATGTAGAATTAGTAAATCAAACTGAAAGTAATGATTCTCTTAGACTATATTTTAACTCAGATATCCAAAGACTTATTTTGAAAGATATAATCTATTTTCATGATGCTAATATATACAAGCCTGCAATAAAAAGATATTTTAAGAAAGATAAATATATTACTGTGGAAAAAATAAATAAGATTAGAAGTTATTTAAAGCGGGTTGGGTTTTATTCAGAAAGTGGTGTAAAGGTTTCAATTTTTGAAGATAAAGGTATTTTACTTATTTACAACAAAGTAAAGAATAAAAACCAAATTTATGGAGGTTTTGGTTTTACCAATGTAAGCGGCTTAAATCTTTATTTAGGATATAGAAGGTTTGATCTATTTAATCACAATTTCAATTCTTTAATTTTTAAATCTTCAAATGAGTTTAAGTTTCATCTGAAATTATTGGGGTATAACTTTTTGGCAGAAGATTTATTTGATGAAGAAGGGGCTATTTATAGTGAAAAGATCAAAGTCAATTATGATATTAGGTCTAAAAAGGTTTACTTACAACTTTCAAAGTCAATAAATGAGCATTTTGTAAATGTACAGCTGTTTTATGAAAATTTGAATGAATATAATATCGATTTCAATATTAAAGATTTGAAAAAGTATAATGGAGATGATATATTTGCTTTAGGTATTAATGTTAGATATAATAAATTTGATATTACTTTAAATCCATCCAATGGTTATTCTTTAAAACTTGCAAACAATTTATATTATAGCGATAAAACTTTTTCTTCGTTAAATATAAGTGCGACTTTTTATAAAAGGATTAAAAATTATTTGTTAAATATAAGTGGAGATATAGCTAAATTTTATATGGGGGAAAATTACTTGCCTTTGAGCTATAGATACACTTTGGGTGGTCCTTCTTATATGAAAGGTTATGGTTTTGAAAAAATAGGGAAAAAGGATATAAATGGAAGAGTATATGGCGGTAATTCTAAAACATATTTTGAGTTAGGGCTTTCAAGGTTTTTAGTAAAGAATGTACTCTTTGGGGTATTTTTCGAAACAGGTAACGCAACTGATAATTTTGCTGACCCATTTTTTTATAAAGATATAGGTGCAAAACTGGAAATTAGGACACCAATAGGCCCTTTTAAATTAAGTTATGCTAATAATTATTTGTTTAACAATTTAGATAAATCTCAGGCATTTTATATAAGTTTTGGACAAATATTTTAATAAAAGTAATTTCATTAAAAGTTAACTAAATAGCATATCATGTTGTAATATATTGACATGCTATTTTAAATAAACTAAAATTATTAGAAAATTTTATTAAGTTAATCTAAAATGCCAAGATTTAGATCTATAAAAAGGGAAATTTTTAAGACTATCTTTTTTAACTCCTTGATTATAATTTTATCTTTTGGAATATTTATAGCTATACTTGCTTATGACACTACTATTAATCAGGTAAGATCTTACCTTATTCAGAAAAACTTATCATATAAATACTTAATAGAAGGCTATTTTATAAAGTTTTATAATTATATAAAGGTGATTAGCTCTGATCCAAAAGTAAGAAATATTTTTATGAATAAAGAGGGGAAAAATTATGTATTAAAACTTTTAAGAAATTTTGAAAAAGCAGATAAGGATATAAATTATATTTATATTGGTTTACCTGATGGTTCATTAATTATTAATGGTTACGAACCACCCCCTAATTATAACGCTACAGTTCGCCCTTGGTATAAAATAGCACTAAAAAATATACCAGAGATTTCAGAAGGGCTACCTTACCAGGAAATCAAAACAAAAGAGTGGCTTGTATCACTCAGTAAAGTTTTATTAGATGATAATAAAATATCGGTGGTGTTATAGCAATTGATACAAGTTTACAAAGGCTTATAAATATTTTAAACAATGAAAATGATAAATTATTTAAGACTCAAAATACATTTGTTATTACAAACAATGGAACAATTATCATTCATAAAAACCGAGAGCTTCTTCGAAAAAATTTTTATAAAATTTGTAAAGAAGCAACTTATAAAAATAGTTTTGAATGTATTTTTAAAAGTTCAAAAAGGCTTTATGTAATAAATGACATAAACAAAGTAGATTGGAGAGTTATTACAGAAATAGATAAAAAGGAAATATTTTTAAACTTTTTAGATAAAGTTTTTTTGGCAATGGTTTTTGTTATATCTATAGCCACTTTTACAGGTTGGGTTTTGAGTAAAATTTTAGGTGGAAGGATAATATTACCTGTTTCATATCTTAGTAATAGAACTAAGTTGATATTAAAAGGGGAAAAGCCAAAACATGAGTATAAATACCCAGAAAATGAGATAGGGCAGATAGCAAACTATTTAGAAAAATTGACTACAGAAGCTATTTATCAAAAAAATCTTGAATTACAAAAATTAAATAATGAGCTTAAAATTATGTCAGAAACTGATCAATTAACCAAAATCTATAATAGGAGAAAAATTGAGAGAAAACTTAATTCTGAATTTATGAGATACAAGAGGTATAAACGAGTATTTTCAATTATTTTATTCGATATTGATGATTTTAAGTCAATAAATGACACTTATGGTCATAATTCTGGGGACTTTGTTTTGATAGAAGTATCAAACATAGTTAAGGAAAGCATAAGAAAATCTGATAGTTTTGGTAGATGGGGAGGAGAAGAGTTTATTATATTATGTCCTGAAACAAATGGAGTAAATGCAAAAGTTCTTGCTGAAAAAATAAGAGAAAGAGTAAGTAAACACAATTTTGGATTGGATAGAAATGTTACAATTAGTGTCGGGATTGCAGAAATGAATGATAAAATAGAAGAGTTAGATGCTCTATTAAGTCAAGCCGATAAAAATCTATATAAAGCTAAAAAGCAGGGTAAAAATAGATGCATTTTTGAATAACAAATCGGGTATTAATTAGTCAAAAAATGTTAAAATATCTGTAAAAACTAAATTTATATCCAAAAAGATTAAATAAGATAAAATTTGTCTTAAAAAAGTGTTGACAAAAAGATTGAATTAAATTAGAATTATTATAAATAAAACAACAAAGGAGGCGGTTATGAGTTTAGTAACAAAGCAGGCACCACTTTTTGAAGCTGATGCAGTTTATAAGAAAGAATTTACAAAGGTTAAATTGGAAGATTACAGAGGTAAATGGGTTGTACTGTTCTTTTATCCTTTGGATTTTACTTTTGTATGCCCTACTGAGATTACAGCATTGAGTGATGCTTATGAGGAATTTAAGAAGAGAAATTGTGAAATTATAGGTGTATCAACAGATAGTAAATTTTCTCACCTTGCTTGGATTAATACTCCAAGAGAAGAAGGTGGTTTAGGAGATATTAATTACCCACTTGTTGCTGATTTTACAAAAAAGATTTCAGAGGATTATGGAGTATTATTACCAGCTGGTATGGCTCTTAGGGCAACATTTATTATTGACCCAGAAGGTGTAGTTCAATTTGAACTTATTCATGATTTAGGAATCGGTAGAAATGTGAAAGAGATTTTAAGAAGCCTTGATGCTTTACAATATACCCGTGAGCATGGCGAAGTATGTCCAGCTGGATGGGAGCCAGGTAAAGAAACAATGGTTCCAGATCCAGAAAAAATGAAAGAGTTCTTTAAAAAGGTCCCAGAGGGACACTTCTAAAATAAAGACCTCCCAAACATTGCCCCCACTCTTGGGGGCTTTTTTATTTTGTACCTTGTATAAAAACAAAAAAGTCTTATTTTAATTCCTACTAAAACGGTGGAGGAAGTTATGGTTAAGCTTTATATAGTTTTTTATAGCTTATATGGACACACTTATAGACTTGCTGAGGCAGTAAAAGAGGGTGCAAGTAGTGTAGATGGTGTAGATGTAAAGTTATTTCAAGTTCCAGAACTTATGTCAGAGGATCAGCTCAAAGCAGCAGGAGCTTATGAAGCAAAGCAGAGTTTTGCTCATGTTCCAGTGATAACTGTTGAAGAGCTTGGGAATGCAGATGGCGTTATATTTGGGACACCTACAAGATTTGGGAATATGGCATCTCAGATGAAAAACTTTATAGATCAAACTGGTAGCCTATGGATGAAGGGTGCATTAATCGGAAAAGTTGGATCAGTATTTGTGAGTACAGCATCACAACATGGTGGGCAGGAAACAACAATAACAAGTTTTCATACTGTCCTTCTTCATCATGGGATGGTTGTAGTTGGTGTTCCATATTCAGAACAAAGACTTCTAAAAATGGACGAGATAACTGGTGGCACCCCTTACGGTGCTACAACTATGGCTGATCATGATGGAAGCAGGTTGCCAAGCGAAAACGAATTGGAGATAGCAAAATTTCAAGGTAAATATGTAGCAGAAATAACTAAAAAGCTAAGAGGATAAGTGATTGCAGCCTTAAGGGCTGCTTTTTTATAAAAACAAGTAAAAAAGGATAAGTAAAATAATAGAAAAATTGATTAAGATAAATTTCAAAGTGGCATTATTTGATTTGAATATTTTATAAAAAATAGTAATCTCGATTAACACAAATAACAAAAGTTTATTTAAATCTTTTTCCAGATGATAAAAGGTAAAAACCAATGAATAAAAATAGGTTGCAAGCCATAGGTTTGTAATAAGTGAATAATTTTTCTTATTTAAATTATTTATTAAAACCTTATAGTTTGAGTTTTTGTAAGAATTTTCATATTTTTCTGTTAAAAATAAAAAGTGTGGCACTTGCCATAAATAAAATGTTGTGGCTACAAATATTATTTTATAGTTTAGATAATTGTTTTCGATAAACCAACCTATCAAAGGTGGTAGTGCTCCACAGATAGAACCAATAAGAATTGCAAAAGAGGTTTTTGTTTTTAAAGGTGTATAAATCAAATGATAAATGATAAAATTTAAAAGTAAAAGATAAAGAATATTTTGATTTTTTATAATCAGTGCAATTAATAAAGATAAAAAAATGAAAAAAATACCAATAGCTAAAGACTTGTATGGATCAAAATAACCAGTAACCAAAGGTCGATTTTTGGTTCTTTCTAAATTGGCATCCGTTTTCCTTTCTTGAAACTGATTTATGATTGAATTTCCAAGAAAATGGAAAAATACTGCAAATAATACAGACAAAGTTTTGTATGAAAAAGGATATCCGCTGAGCAAAAAACCGAAGTAAGTAGAGCAGAGTATCAATATAAAGATATTGAGTCTAGTTAGCTTTTTAATATTTAAGTAGAACTCAGCTATATGCTGAGCCCTACTGTAAAGATTTGATATATTCGATAAGAGATTTGATCTGTTCATCAGTTAAATAATCGTATGGCGGCATAATGGGGTCAAAACCCTCAACAATTTCCTCTTCAGGTTTCTTTATGGAGTTATAAAGGTAGTTTTCATCAGCTACAATTTCAACTTTTTTACCATTTTTAATCACTATATGTTTTTTATTGTATAAATTTTTAAATGATGGTGCAGCAAGTATCGAACCATCAGTAGAATGACAACTAGTGCACCCTTCGTCTTCAGCCAGTTTCTCCCCAATTTTTTTCAGATTAATCTCTTTTTTACCCAATAAAAGCTCAATTAAGAGTTGTAAGTCTTCATCTGAAATTTCGTCTTTGTAAGATGGCATAATATTTTCGAAATCTTTTACGATTTTTGCAGCAGGATTTAAAATTGATTCTCTTAAATAATTTTCATCTACCATTATCTCTTTTTCAGCTCCATTTTCTATAACAATTCTTTTCTTACCCATTAAATTATTTAAAGGTGGACCAGCAATTACAGAACCATCAAGACTGTGACAATCAGAACAACCATATTTATCTAATAGTGTAGGTAAGTCATTAACTTTTGCTACATCCTCTTTCTTTTCAAGATACGCCATATATTCTTCTACTGTTACAACATGTACTTTAGAAATCATATATGCGTGTCTAACACCACAATATTCAGCACATAAAATGTCGAAATCGCCTAATTTATCTGGATTAAACCATGCGTATGTGACCAAGCCTGGTACAGCATCTATTTTTATTCTATAAGCTGGCACATAAAAGCTGTGGATTACATCTTTTGAAGTAATATTTAATTTTACAGGTTTGTTAATGGGAACATATAACTCTTTATCTGTTTTACCATTTGGATAAGTGAATTTCCAAGACCACATTTTTGCTTCTACACCTATTTCAATAGCATTTTTAGGAACAGTTCTTAAGGCAACAAAACTGTTCCATCCTGCAAAAAACATACCAATAACTATAATTGTAGGGATTACTGTCCAAAGTGTTTCTGCTATAAGGTTCCCTTTTATATCTGCAGGTTCAGGATTTTTATTTTTATTATACTTTATTAAAAATAGAACAATTGTGATTGTAATCCCGATTAAAATTATGATTGCTATTGAGAAAATGAAGATAAAGGCAAAATCTACTTTTTGAACAGCATTTACTTGTGGATACATATAAACACCTCTTCTATCTGTATGCTACATCAAAAAATGTAAAACCTATAAAGATAGCCAGAATTAAAAATGCTATAAAAACTGAAATTTTAAATAATTTATTTTCATATTTTAAATGCATAAAAAACAAAATTACCAATAATGCTTTAGTTGTAGCTACTGTTAAAGCAGCTATTACATTAAAAAAACCTAAGTCAATTTGTGCAACCAATACTGTAATAGCCGTAAGAATTAAAAGAAAAATCCAAACTAAAGTAAAAACTTTATAACTGACCGTATGCTTTTCTCCTGACATAAATATCTCCTTTTAAACTATTAAGTAAAATAATGGGAATAGATAAATCCATATCAGGTCAACTAAATGCCAATAAAGCCCAGTATTTTCTAAAAAAACAAAATCGTTTTCATTAATTTTTTCTATTTTTAAAAGATACAAAGCATAAATAATTATACATGCACCAACAAAAACATGTAAACCGTGTAAACCAGTCATGACAAAATAAAGTCCATAAAATATTATTTCCCCTTTTGGCCTTTCTAATAGATGAGGAGAATCTGGATAAATTCCATGATGAAATTTGGCACCCCATTCAAAATATTTATTTATAAGAAATACAAAAGCTAGTAATAAAGTAATGAAAAGGAATATTTTTGACTTTTTGCTATCCCCTTTTTGTATGGCAGTAATAGATAAAGCCATAAAGAAACTACTTGTTACCAAAGCCAGTGTGTTACCTGTCCCAAAATAGACATTGAGTTCTTTGCCTGCATGATGAAATTCTATAGGATATTTATGTAGATAAGAGCTGTACAATATAAATAATCCACCAAAAAGCAAAATTTCTGTAAAAAGAAATAACCACATTCCAAATTTAGAGCCAAGGTAATCTTTATGTATATTGCTCATCGTTTTCTACTCCTTTATATTCATAAGGTCCTCTTGTTAATTTTGGTTCACCTATAAAATTTGAAGTAGGTGGTGGTGAAGGAGTTGTCCACTCTAAAGTTGCTGCACCCCAAGGGTTTTTCCCTACTTTTTCACCATGTTTTATACTTCTAAATAGATTATAAAACATCAGAAATAGTCCAAGTGCAACAATCCATGAACCTATTGTGGATATTAAATGTCCAGTGTGATATTGTGGCAGATAGTCATAGTATCTCCTTGGCATACCCATAAGACCCATTATTAGCATAGGGAAATAAAGCAAATTAAATCCAATGAATAAAATGCCCCATGCAATTGTAGCTATTTTTTTATTATACATCCTACCATAAATTTTGGGGAACCAATAGTGCATTGCACCGAAGAATCCAAAGCCTGTTCCACCAAATATTGTGTAATGGAAATGTCCAACTACAAAATAGGTATCGTGTACATGTATATCAGTCCCAGCTGAACCTAAAACTAGTCCTGTTAATCCGCCAATAGAAAATAAAAAGATAAATGATAAAGCAAATAATAAAGGTGGTTCTATCGTTATAGATCCTTTGTAAAGTGTAGCTACCCAATTAAATACTTTAATTGCTGTTGGAATGGCTACTATAAATGTTAAAAAGGAGAATATTAATACAGCTGTATCGCTCATACCACTTGTAAACATGTGATGAGCCCAAACAAGTGAGCCAGCAAAAGCTATTGCTAAGGAAGAAATTGCTATTGCTTTATAGCCGAAAATATGTTTTCTTGCAAAAACGGGGATAATTTCTGTTACAACCCCCATTGCTGGAACCACCATAATATATACAGCAGGATGAGAATAAATCCAAAATAGATGCTGATATAGAATTGGATCACCTCCTTTTGCAGGATCGAACAGGCCAACTCCGAACATCCTTTCAATAAAAATTAATAAAACTGTTATCCCCAATATGGGGGTTGCTAAAACCTGAATCCAGGCTGTAGCATAAAGTGACCACACAAAAAGCGGCATTTTTGTCCATTTCATCCCTGGCATTCTAAGTCTATGCACAGTAGTAATAAAATTTAATCCTGTTAGTATTGATGAAAAACCTAATATGAAAACACCGATTACAGCTACACTAACATTTGTTGTAGTAAATTCGCTAAATGGGACATAAAAAGTCCATCCAGTATCTGGTGCTCCTTCTCCACTGAAAAGTGATATTAATATAAGGATAAGTCCGATTATATAAAGCCACCAAGAAAAAAGATTTAACTTAGGAAAAGCTACATCCTCAGCACCAATTTGTATTGGTAAAAAGAGGTTTCCAAAGGCAGCAGGGATACTTGGAATAACAAAGAGAAAAATCATAATTACGCCATGGACAGTAAAAAGTGCATTATAGGTTTGAGGATCAACTATAGTTTTACCTGGAGCTATAAGCTCCAATCTTATTAGTAGCCCTAAGATTACACCAATTATAAAAAGTGTTAAAGTAGAATACAAATAAAGCAGACCAATTTTCTTATGATCAGTAGAAAAAATCCATCCAAATATCCCTTTGCGTTTACTATCGTATAAAAATGGTATAACTTCTACATTGTTACTCATTTTTCCCTCGTATATTTTTCTTATTTCCTTTTAGAACAAGGATCAAAAACATTAAAGCTATCCCTATTATAATAACAGTTCCTGATACTTTCATTATGTTAAAAACATATTTTTTCCCTTCAGGGTCATAGCTAAAGCAGTATGTAAGAAATCTTTTTACGGAAAGACCTGTTTTCTCTTTATCGGCTTCAGCTAATGCCATAGTTAGATCAAAAGGTAATATCCGTGTACCGTAGATATATCTAACAATTTTACCATTTTTAGATAAAACAATTATAGCTACGCTATGTATAAAATCCCTACCCTGTCTTTTAAATTTGAAACCTATTGCATTCATAAATTTATCAATATTTTTTTTGTCACCGGTCAAAAATTTCCAAGCATCATCAGGAAAATTCTTTAATGAAGCCAAATAGTTAATCTTTTTTTGCTTAGCAATCTCTGGAGTGTCATTTTCGTCAAAGCTTACAGATAGTATTTGGTAGTCTTTACCAGGCTTAAGAGAGATTTTGCTAATTGTTGATGATAAAGTACTTTGCAATATGTTACACACATTTGGACAACTGTAATAGACAGGGGCTATGATTGTTGGTGCGTTTTTAACCAAATCCATTATATTTACTTTATTTCCATTTGAATCGTAAAAGTAAACATCTTTTGGTATATAATCACCTAAATGTTCGACAACACCAACACTTTTATCAGATTGAGTATTCATAGTAATATTATGCTTGTGTGTGGTATTGTCAGAAATGGCTAAAAGAGGGGTAAAGAAAAAAATAAAAAATAGTATTAATCTTTTCATTGTAATTTTGAGATGTATTCAGCTAATTTTTCAATATCCTCCTTAGATAATCTTTTTGCCTGGCTTTCCATCATCCTTTTTTTAGAACCACCATAAGTGCCATTTTTATAACCATTTAATTTTTTGATAATTTCTTCTTTGCTTTGCCCTTTTAGTGGATTTGAAACGCCTAAGGCATGTTTGCTCCCATCTTTTCCGTGACAACCGCTACATTTTGCAAAAAGTTTTTCAGAAGAATATGTGGTAATTGAAAAGAAAAAAGCTGTTAAAAGACAAAAAGTTATAAATACAAACTTTTTCATAATTAACCCCTTTTATTAATCAATTTCTACAAATTTTGATTTATCTGCATTACATATTGGGCATTTTTCTGGTAGTTCTTCTATAGCTATATAACCGCAAAATGGACAGAGATATATTTTATCAGTATCAAGGTCTTTTCCATTTTTAACAGCTTCCAGAGCTTTTTTATAAAGCTCAGCATGGACTTTTTCGGCATCAAGAGCAAATTTAAACATAGTTTTTGCTTTATGATTCTCTTTTACAGCATCTTCATACATTGGTGGATACATCTCGGTAAATTCGTATGTTTCACCCTCTATTGCAGCTTGTAAGTTTTCGGCAGTTGAGCCGATACCTTCCATTGCTTTTAAATGACCAGCAGCATGAATTTTTTCTGCTTCTGCAGTAGTTTTAAAAAGTTTTGCTATATTTTTAAACCCTTCCTGCTCTGCTTTTTTTGCAAAAGCAGTATACTTTTGAAATGCTTGACTTTCCCCTGCAAAAGCTTCTTTTAAATGGTCTAAAGATTTCATGGTTCACCTCCAAATTAAAATCATACTAAATATAAATATATAAGCTGTTTTAATTTAATCAATATTATTATTAACTAATTGAGGAATAAAGCTAAAAATCAAGGTTCCTGCAAAGATACCGTAGATTAATGTGTGTTTTAGGGTGAGATAGTTAATCGATATGAACATAATGGATAAAAAGGTTACAATCTGTCCAAATTTTTTAAGGTTGGTTATTCTGTTTTTTATTCTATGCTCCACTTGAACATAAATAAAGCCACCTAAAATCATCCCTGATATAAAAATTAAAATCTTATCGATCATTTTTATTCTCGATTTGTTGAATTATTCTAAATGCTGCCATGGCAGCGCCAAAGCCGTTATCAATATTTACTACTGTAATTCCGTTTGCACAGCTTGTGAGCATTGCAAGTAGTGGGGTGAATCCTGAAAGTGCAGTTCCATAACCTACTGAAGTTGGGACAGCGATAATTGGTTGAGAAAATATCCCACCAACTACGCTTGGCAAAGCGCCTTCCATACCTGCAATAACTATTAAAACCGAATGTTTTTTAAAATCGTCCATATAGTGTAAGAATCGATGAATACCAGCAACACCAATATCTATATATTTTTTATTTGGGATTCCAAGTGCATTTAAAGTTTCTATTGCTTCATAAGCCACTTTTGAATCGGAAGTCCCAGCTGCAATTACACCTACAGAATTAGAAAATCTTGGTTTTGAACTAGAAAAATTTTTAGCGGTGCCACTTTTTTCACAAATAATTAAATTTGGGAAAGATAATTTTAATTCTTTTAATTTCTGATTGTCTAATCCAGTGCAGAAAAACCTTAATTTTTTCTGCTCATAAAGTGAGATAATATCTTTAATTTGCTCAACAGTTTTATTTCTGCCATAGATTACTTCATCAAAACCTAATCTTTTATTTCTAAAAGTGTCAACATGTATATCATTATGTTTTAAAATGTAATTTTCTTCATAAAGTTTGATAAAATTTTCTAAACTTATTTTGCCAGATTTTAGTTTATCAACTAATTCTAAGATATTATCCATCTTTTTTAAACTCCTGACAGACTACATAAATTTCAAAAGAGTTTTTTCTTGTGGCATCAGGTCTTATTATTTTAACTTTACTAAAAAAGTTTCTCAAATCTTTTATAAAATCCTCTCTATCTTCACCATCAAACAATTTAAAAAGGAAATTCCCACCACTTTTTAATACTTTTTTTGTAAAGTTAAAAACTGTAGTTACAAGCTCTAAACTGTTAACATGATCTGTTAATCTGTTCCCTGTTGTGTTTGGTGCAGCATCTGAAATTACCACATCGTATTCATGACATATCGATTTTGCTTTATCTAATGTTTCATTTTTGAGTAAATCACCTTTTATAAAGTGAAAATTGCTTATATCCAATGGGGGCATATCTAAAATATCAATCCCCACAATAACCCCTTTATTTCCAACAATGGATGAGACAGCCTGTGACCAACCACCAGGTGCACAACCAGCATCCAAAACTTTATCCCCTTTTTTGATTATCTTATACTTATTATTAATTTCTATTATTTTATATGCAGCTCTCGAGCGAAAACCGCTCTGTTTTGCTTTTTTGTAATAACTGTCTTTACGGTTATACATTTAAAAGATCCTCTTAAAATTTTTCAAGAGGTATTACCTCATAGTATTCAGTATGAAAGTTGCTGTTGGCTTTAACTTCTATAGTGATATTGTACATAAGTTCTATTTCGTCGAGAGATTCTTTTTCGTTATTAAGCATATAATCTACAACATCAGAGTGTGCTTCAACAAACACTTTCTTTTTTTCATAATAAGGGGCAATTCGTCTAATCTCTCTTAATATATCATAGCAGATTGTAACCTTTGATTTTATAAAACCTCTCCCTTCACAATAGGGGCAATTTTCGCTTAACGCTTTTGTAATGCTTTCTTTTACTCTTTTTCTAGTTATTTCAAAAAGACCTAATGGAGAAATATTTACAACAGTGACTTTCCCCCTATCTTTTTTAAACTCTTGATTCAATGTTTGTAAAACCTTTTCGATGTGTTCATCCTTTTCCATGTCAATGAAATCAACAATTATTATCCCACCAATGTTGCGTAATCTTAGCTGGTATGCAATCTCTTTGGCTGCTTCAAGATTTGTTTTTAATACAGTTTCTTCAAAGTTTCTTTTACCTACAAATTTCCCTGTGTTAACATCAATGACAGTGAGGGCTTCTGCTTGGTCAATTACAATATAGCCTCCAGATTTAAGCCAAACAACTCTATCAAACATTCTGTTAATTTCAATTTCTATATTATAATAATCGAAAATAGGAATACTGTTTTCATAAAGTTTTATTTCTATGTCTAAATTTGGGAAATACTCCCGTTTAAATGTTTTCAACTTTAGAAAATCAGATTTATTGTCAATAACAATTCTTGAAATGTCATTTGTTACGAGATCTCTCAGGGTTCTGTATAAAAGTTCTAAATCTTTGTAAATTAATTCTGGAGCATGAGATTTATCCATTTTTTCAGATAATTTATTCCAAATCCTAAGTAGATAATCGAGATCAGATTCTAAATCTTTTTTTGATGAACCTTCGCTAACAGTTCGTGCTATTAATCCTATATTTTCTGGTTTTATTTCTGCTAAAATCTCTTTTAGTCTTTCTCTTTCTTCTTCATCTTCAATCTTTCTAGAAACACCAATATGGTTATGGTAAGGCATCAGTACAAGGTATCTACCTGGGATAGTCAAGTGGGTGGTAAGTCTAGCACCCTTTTGCCCTATTGGTTCTTTTGCTACCTGCACAACAATTTCTTGCCCTTCTTGAATAATATCTTCTATAGGGGAATGTTGTTTGCCGTTTAGCTCTTCATTATCATCTTTGTCAGAATGTTCATCATCAAAGTTTTGAACTAATAAATCTTCATTTATGTTTTCAGCTATAAGATCTGCCACATGCAAAAAAGCGGCTTTATCAAGACCAATATCAATGAAAGCGGATTGCATCCCAGGTAAAACTTTAACAACTTTACCTTTATAGATATTACCAGCTACACCTTTTTTATTATGTCTTTCTATGTAGATTTCAGATACTGAGCCATTTTCCAAAATGGCAACTCTGGTTTCGTTTACAGTTGAATTTATAATAAGCTCTTTTGTCATTTATCTTCAGATACTTAGCTTTTTAATTTAAAAATTATTTCTTTTACAATCGCCTTTAGTGTGTCGAAAACACCAACACCTTTAATAGCAATTGCTTCAAAAGAAGGTACATTTCTATAATTTAGCGCTTTTTCTAATTCAGCTACAGGAACAATATTTGGCAAATCCCTTTTATTATATTGTAATACCAGAGGAATAGTATCAAGATCATAGCCATGCTCTTTTAAATTATCTCTGAGATTATCAAAGCTATCCAGGTTGGCATCCATCCTATCTACCTGTGAGTCGGCGACAAAAACGACACCATCAGCACCTTTTAGGATAAGCTTTCTACTAGCATCGTAAAAGATTTGACCAGGGACGGTATAAAGATGAAATCTTAATTTAAAACCTTTGATTGTACCAAGCTTTAATGGCATAAAGTCAAAAAAGAGTGTTCTTTCTACTTCTGTTGCTAAGGAAATCATTTTCCCCCGCATTTTGGGGTCTGTTTTTTGATAGATATATTGCAAATTTGTAGTTTTACCACAAAGACCTGGGCCGTAGTATACGATTTTACAATTTATCTCTTTAGTTGAATAGTTTATAAAAGACATTATTGATCACCCTTAAAAAGTTTTTCTATATCTTCTTCGTTTATATCTTTTAAAATTTCTTCTAAATTGTTTGAACTGTTTTCTTTTATTTTATTAATTATGTTCATTAAAACATTCATTGCCTTTTTAACCCTCAATCTAACTAATCCCAAAGATGTACTTTCATCAAAAATAACAACGAGAATGAATTTTTTATTAATAAGGTTTATATGAATATGCTCATTTTCCCCTTCATGGAAAAGAATAGAAAACTCTTGCTGACCTAAAAGTTTTGCAAGGCCACCAGTTGCAGCAACATTTCCTGCAACCAATGCTCCTAAGGAATCTTTATCATACTGGTCAGTATTTTTACTACTCGAAACAATTTGACCATTTTTATCTAAAAGAAAAACAGCCTTGGAGTTTGATTCCTCTTTTAATTTGTTAAGTTCTTCATCTATTTCATTTTTGATTTCATCGGTTAAATATAAATAAATATTATCCATAATTAATCCCTTTTTATTGCAAAACGATAAATAATTATATATTAATTTAATATGAAATTCAAAATAAATTCAACTATTAATTACGATGATGTTGATTTTAATAATAAAACCTTTCTTAGCACAATAGCCAGATTACAGCAGAAATCTGCAACTTTTCATTCTGATAGTGTTGGTTATACTAATGATTTTTTTATTGAAAATGGGCTAACTTGGGTTTTGCATAAGTTGCATATAAAAATTTTCAAATATCCTGTTTTGTATGACAATTATGATTTTTTTACATGGAGTAAAGGTGCAAAAGGGTATTTTGCTTTTAGAGATTTTAATATGATTGTTAATAATAAAATATATGTTGCTGGTAGTGGTGTATGGTTGTTAATTGATGTTAATAAAAAAAGACCTGTAAGAGTTAGTAAAGAAATGGTTGATAGATATACTACTGAAGCTGTAAGTTCTATTGACACAGATATTTTAAAATTTAAGGTATTTGATAAAGGGGAAAAAGTTTATGAGAAGATTTATAAATTAAGATATAGAGATTTTGATAGGAATAGACATCTCAATAATGCTGTTTATATTGAATTTATCGAGGATATTGTTTTTGAAGTTTTTGATAAGTATATCAAAGAGATCAAGATAATTTATGAGAAGGAAATTCCATCTTCTATTAAAGAAGTGAATGTAATATTAAAAAAAGAGGGAGATTCATTGTTCTTTTTTATAGGAAATTATGCATGTGGTGAATTGTTTGTATGAAAAAAATTGTTGTTTTGTTGATTTTATTATTATTCAAAAACCTTTTTGCTGCTGATCCCTCAGATTATATTAAAGCACTTTTTCCTGATGTTTCTGAGCTTGAAGGTGGAGATAAAAAGTGGATAACCACCGCTTTTGTGAAAGATTATCAATCAGGATGCTTTAATTTTAATAAGAAATATACATATTTTGGTGATAAAGAGGATATTATTTTGGATATTAAAAGGAAAAAAATGTTTGAGGCTGATGTAAATCTTTATTTTTGCAAAAATGCTATTGTTGCTTCTAAAATATTTGATTCTTTAAAAAGTGTAACAAGTGATTTTAAACAAAAAGTGGGTGTAGGGGATAAAGGTGTTATTTTTGCAAATAAAGGGGGGAATGGCTATAATGCAAAGTATACATTACTTTTTCAAAGAAGTAACTTTGTTGTGAAAATATATTCTGATGACGGCTTTGCACTTGTAGATTTTACAGAGTATTTTGAAAAGAGTATCAACGAGTTTATCATAAAAAATCTGGAGTATTATCTGTCAGAAAGTATAAATTTAAAATTTATCAAGTCAGGATATATTACAAAAAGTAAAGCGGTTTTTTTAAAGGATATGTTAAGTAATAATGTTATTATTAAAGGTCAAGTTTTAGATTATCATGATAACCCTATAAAAGATGTTGAAGTTAAAGTGGAGAGTGTTGCTAACACAGTAAAGACAGATGAAAATGGTGATTTTATTATTAATCTAAATCAAGGGAAAAAAGAATCTAAGATCTTGAAGCTTAAAGTATATTTAGAAAAAGAGAAAATTGAAGATAAAAAAGAGAAGTTTTTCTATATTTCATTAAAAAATAACAAATTAGTTGAGAATGTGTTTGTGGATTTTGATAGAAAATTAGTTTTTACCAAAAAAAATGAAAAAGTTGAGACTATATTTGCTGATGATTTTATATTTAATGACGAAAACATTGGATTTTCTCTAAATTGTGGAGAAGGATTATTTGGTGATTGCAGGATAACAGTTTCAGGCAGTGTTAATAAAGATGGTGAAGTTGCAGGTCTTTGGAAAATGAATACGAAAAAAGGTGAAATAGAAGGAGTAGCTTTAAAAAAATTTAAAAATAAGAGTTATAATTTAAAAGAAATTTGTGAGGTTAATAATATAAATGACCCTTCAAATATCCCAATAGAATTTGAGCTTTTGGATAATTCCGATCTGAATTCAGTTTTTATAAATTGCTCGCAGATTAATAATTATTTTTTACATGAGCTAAAGATTTCTTTCCTATATAGTAACCAAAATAGTGTTTCGGTTTACACAATAAATAGAGATGAAAAAGTTTTCAAACTTGGAGATTTTATTGGCAAATTTAAACCTTCTGATGGAAAAATTGAGATTAAAATTAGTAAGAGCAATTTTTCAAATGGAAATTTTTTGTTAGTTTTCTCAAAAAATGAAAGGGAGGTTGATTTGGATAACGCCAAAATTGAAGTGGTTAATTACAATGATGATGTAAATACTCAGATTGCGGATATATATGCTAAGTTTGCAAAGACTGATAGAGATATTGTCAGTTTTAAAAATCAACCTATAAAAGATGGTAAAAAAGATTTACTCATCAAATTAAAAATAAAGAATGTTAGGGGTGAATTATCGGATATAAAAGTTGTTTCTGAAGGGGTTTTGAATATAATTTGGAATTTAAATCCTTCAGATATTTATCCAGTGGTAGCTATTTTTAGAAATGGTAAATATATTAATTCAGAAAGAATTAATATAAATCTTGATGAAAAGGGTGAAAGTTTTGAACTTTACATTGCTGATTCAAATCTAATGGATAAAAACAAAACATATGTTATTTTAAATATAAATAATAGCGAATTTAAAGTGAAGGTGGATAATGGGGCTAAGTGAATATATCGGTCTAATACTTTTTGCAGTGGTTATAATCTTTTTGAGTTTTTCAAAGGGTGGTGGCTGAGGTATCGATGCCTGTAGTATCGAGGATCGATACAAAGAGGATAAAAAATTGAAAAAGGGTAAAAAGAGAAAAAACTAATTTTCAACCTTTGATTATTTTGGATTTTTTTCATTATGTACTTATGGTTTATAGAAAAAAGGGTTCTTGCCAGCCTTATAAGCTTTTTTTAAAAGTTCTAAATTATAACCCATTTTGTATGCTAAAATAATAGATTGATTTATTACTGTTGTCTTTAAAATCCCATTTTGCAACCATCTTCTTCCTGAGGTTTTAATCGCTATATTCAGAGGGTGTATTTTCCCAAATTTTTTAAAATAGGTTACAAAAAGATAATCTTCTAAAATAGGGACTTCTGGGAATCCTCCTATTTTTATAAATAAATCTTTTTTTATAAAGAAAGCTTGATCCCCATAAGGTAATTTGAAAAAATTTGACCTAATGTTTGTTCCAAACTCTATAATTTTCTTAAAATAAAAATTTTCTTTTATTTGAAATTTAAAAAAGCCAAGTGATTTATCGCCGTGTTGCTTAAAAAAATTTCGAACATATATATCCCAGTTGTTTGGTAAAATGGTATCTGCATGCAAAAAAAGTAGAATTGTGCCTGTAGAAATTGAACCCCCTTTGTTCATTTGGATGGCTCTATTTGCTTTTGTTTTTACTATTTTTACATTTTTGTTTTTGAGAAGCTTCAAGGTATTATCTGTACTACCACCATCAGCGATAATGATTTCGATATTAAATCCGTTATTAACATTTTTTATAGTTTCAAGAATATTTTTTTCTTCATTTAGTGTGGGTATAATTACAGAAATTTTTTCAGGGATATCTTCTGGATAATCGATATCTTTTAATTTTGGCAGAAGCTTATAGTTTTTTATTTTATTAACAGTTTGTTTAAATACTTTTTCAGTTCCCCAATCGATGTCTTCAAAAAGTTCTGGTTGATACTTTTTAGTTCCTATAAGGTAGTATCCACCATCATCTGCAGGACCTATGACACAATCTGTTTTATCAAGCAAATCAAAAGCTTTTTGTAAAATATTTGCTCTTAGCTCAATACAATCTATCCCTATTGCTACTATTTTTTTGTAACCAAGTTTGAATCCATAGTGAAATGCTCTTGTTAATCTTTCCCCTAAATTCTCCCCTCTTTGCTCAAGATAATATAAATTTTCCCCAAGCCATTTTTTCATCTCTTTTTCAGTTGCTCCTGTGTAGCAGATTATAAAGGGGCAGTGAACTTTTTTTACCTCTTTTATTACAAATTCAGTCATTTGTTTTTGTAAAATAGCAGCTTTTTCAGCACCTAATGCTGGTATTAATCGGGTTTTTGTTTTTCCTGGAGTTGGATATCTTGTAAAGATAAGTATTAAGTTGTCATTTTGGTTATTTATAGAACTCATCTTCTCTGAAATTTTAGCCACCAACCGATTAATTTTGCAACGAAAGGGGTTAATCTACTTTTGTTGTATAAGCCTGCTACCCTTTTGATAGCCTCTGATTGGGTAGGGTAAGGGTGAATTACATTATTTATCTTACCTAAACCTATATTGTTTACCATAGCAAAAGTTAATTCATTAATCATTTCTCCTGCGTGAGAGGATACAATTGTTGCTCCCAATATTTTGTCTGTATTCTTTTTTACTAACACCTTCACAAATCCTGTGGTTTCGCTTTCAGTTTGTGCTCTATCATTTTCAGAAATATCAAATTTATAGGTAGTTGTTTGATCCCCTTTTTCTGATGCTTCTTCCTCATACATCCCCACATGAGCCACTTCAGGATCAGTGTAAGTGCACCAGGGCATAATGAGAGAGCTTAACCTTTTTTTCCCTTTAAAAAGGGCGTTTTGTACTGCAATTTGTGCTGCCGCATCAGCAGCGTGAGTAAATTTCCATTTCATACAGCAATCGCCAGCAGCATAAATATTTTTATTGCTTGTCTGTAAAAAGTCGTTAACCTTTATTCCAAACCTTTCGTCATACTCTATGCCTGCTGCTTCAAGATTTAAATCTTTTACATTGGGTGCTCTGCCAGCTGCTACTAAAATATAATCAGCAACTATTTCAACAGTTTCATTTTGTCTTTTGACTGTTATTATTTTGTCCTCATTATTTGTTTGTGATACTTTTATAACTTGAGAATGTTCTAAAATATTTATCCCTTCATTTAAAAATACTTTTTTTATTATTTCTGATGCTTCAATATCTTCTCTGGCAAGTAATCTAGAATACTCCACAATTGTTACTTTAGCACCCAATCTTCTAAAAGCTTGAGCCATTTCACAGCCTATTGGCCCTCCGCCAATAATAAGTAGATGTTTTGGAAGTGTGGTTAAATTAAAAATTGTTTCATTGGTTAAATAACCATTTTCTTTCAATCCTGGTATATCAGGAACATAAGCTTTTGCTCCAGTAGCAATTATAGCTTTTTTGAAATTTAAGACTTTGTTATCAACTTCGATTTGGTTTTCATTTAAAAATTTGGCTGTACCCAAAAATACATCAACCCCAAGATCTGTGTATCTTTTAACAGAATCATTTTTGCTGATTTGAGCTCTAATTTTTCTCACTCTTTCCATTACTTTGGGAAAATCGTTTGATGAGATTTCTTTGTTATCAAAGCCATACTTACTTGCATTTTTTAAATAGTGAGCAATTTTAGCTGATTTTAAAATAGCTTTTGAGGGAACGCATCCTACATTTAGACAATCTCCACCCATCAGTTCCTTTTCTATTAAGGCAACCTTACCTCCGAGTGATGCCGTTATGATGGATGAGATAAGCCCAGCTGTTCCAGCACCAATTACCACGAGATTATATTTTTTTGCTGGGGTCGGGTTTTCCCAATTTTCTGGATGTACATTATTTAACAATTTTCGGTTAAATTCGTCTATTGGATATATATCAAACTTGCTCATCTTTTAACCTCTTTCTTGCTTTTTTTACTACGAAAAACAGAATTACAAAAACGACCAGTATAATGAATATTAGTACCCATGGGATTTCACCTTTAGTAATAGCAGTAACGATAGCATCAACTCCTACCACATATAGGACAGTACCTGGCAACATACATAAAAATGACCATAAAACATACACTTTAAATGGGATTTTTGTTAAGCCAAATCCATAATTGAGCAGATTAAAGGGGAAAATTGGCACTAATCTAGTTATTGCAACTATTATTGCACCATGTTTTTCAGTAAGATCGTCTAATTTTTTAAATTTTTCATTTTTTTGAAAGATATTTGAAATTAGATCTCTTGCAAGATATCTGGAAAGTAAGAAACAAATAGATGCACCAAGAGTAGCACCTATTATTACTGTGATTATTCCGATGAAAGAACCAAACATAGCTCCAGCCAAAATGGTTAACGCCGAACCAGGTATTGCCATTACTGTTGCAGCAGCATATACAAAAATGAATATTAATGGGCCTAAACTTCCTTTTGAGGCAATCCACTCTCTAAATTCACCTACTTTTCCACTTAGTCCTAATTTTTTGCCAGCGTATATTAAAGTCAAAATTATTATGATAGCAACAATAGCTTTAACATATTTTTTCATTTAACAACCACAACCATTACTTTCGTTGGTATCCGTTTTTATTGATGGATTTAGGTTAAAAAGACCATAATGTTTTGACCTATCCCCAATTACATTGAAATGTTTTGAATATCTGCTTTTTGTTAAAATAGATGCAGTATTTCCACAAACTCTCACTGGTAAATCTTTTTCAAAAATATGATGGTCATCTAATTCAAAGTAATGTGGTGATTCTGGAATTGCCCCTTTATAGATTGCGATCTGTCCATAGTCCTCACATCTATCTTCTAAGTCGTCTATTTTAAAAACTCTAACTGTTTGAGAATAAAACTCTATTCTCCCCAACTTTCTTTTTATTTCTGGATTAAAAATCTCAATTTTTTTTGAGGAAACAATCCTAACATCTGGATACCCCAATCTTGACACAGCTCGTCTAAAATCTTCAGTATAGAATGCACCAGCCAAACATTCACCAATTAGCACAGGATCATTTTTTAACTCTTCTGGTATCCTTCTGTTAGCAAAAATATCAGAGAAATAAAGTTCTCCACCAGGTTTTAAAACTCTAAAAATCTCTTTTAAAAGTTTTTCTTTATCAAAGGAAAGATTTATTACACAATTTGAAATTATCACATCGACAGAATTGTCAGGAATTCCTAATATATCAAGTTCTTCTATATAACCTTTTATAAATTCAATGTTGCTTTCCTGATAACCGAATTTTCTCATCATAGTATTTAAATATTTTTTAGCAATACCGATTTGTTCATCGGTCATATCAATCCCAATTACTTTACCATTTTCACCAACTAACTTTGAAACTATATAACTATCTCTGCCAGTTCCACAACCCAGATCAATAACTGTGCAGCCACTAATATCTAATGGTATTGGTGAGCCACAACCATAAAACTTATCCAAAATCTCTTCTTCTATTAAAGGAAGGATCTCTTTTATGTGTTCAGGTACAGCTTCAGCAGAACAACAAGCACTGGTTTTTAAATCTTGTTTAGTTTTTAATATTTGACCATAATACTCTTTTATGTTGTTTCTATTTACTTTGGTTGGTGATTCTTTTAGAATATTTTTGGTTGACCTAATTTTTTTATCAAGCAATTCACTACAAGAAATACCGTTTGTAAAACATAAATAACATCTGTGATGTTTGAGAACTACTTTTTTATTAACTGATTCTTGAAGAGTTGTTCCTAAGTTATATCTTTCGTCGTCATCAACCAAGGTACAAGCATAAACATAGGTTTGTCCATTTTTCTTTAAAACCATTCTGCTAAAGGAACACATGATGTTTGATATCTCTTCAGC
This sequence comes from Deferribacter thermophilus, assembly GCF_049472675.1. Lineage (NCBI taxonomy): Bacteria > Pseudomonadati > Deferribacterota > Deferribacteres > Deferribacterales > Deferribacteraceae > Deferribacter > Deferribacter thermophilus. The sequence continues at coordinate 136,607 of NZ_JAPNXM010000005.1, read as the reverse complement.
TGTTTTTACTTTATATAATTCAGTTTTTGAAATTTCAGGTGTTTTTATTTGTTGGTGTGGCTTTTTTAAATCTTCAAAGGGGATAACATCAATAAATTCAGGTAGTTGATACTGCTTGAAAAGTTTTTGGAAATTTTCGTATATATTGGACTGATTATTTTGAAAACTTTGAGTGGCAACAGAAACTTCAAATCCTAAATTAATTAATTTTTTCATAGCTTCAATTGTTAATCTAAATTTGCCTTTTCCTCTAATTTTGTCGTGGATATTTTCATCAAAAGAATCGAGACTTACTCTAAATTTTAATTTGTATGGTTTATTTTTAAACTTTTTTATTTCGTCTAATTTGTTTAGTAAAGGTTCTGTTGCGTTTGTAAGAACAAGACAATCTTTATAATTTAGTGCATAATCAAGAATATTAATAAAATCTTTATTTACAAAAGGCTCTCCACCAGTAAAAGAAAACTGCTTTACACCGATTTCTAATGCTTCTTTAATATAAGGTTTTATATCTTCAAGTGATAGTTGTTCTATTCTGTTACTTTTAGGGGATGAGCCTTCAAAACATACTGGACAATTTAGATTACAGATAGTTCCTGTATGAAACCATAATTCTTTCAAGTTATCTGTTTCAATGTATTCCCTTAAATCCCCGCTTTTCGTAAATTTCCAATCAAAGTCGTTAATATGATACTCATAATCTCTGAGCAATTTTTGCATAAAACCTCCTATTTTTCATTTAAACTCCAGTCATATTTTAGCCATTTTATTTTATAATTAGATATATCAACCCCAGAATATTTTTTTATAAAACCGATTAAATCTTCAAAATCTTCTTTATACCACTTGAAAATGGCAGCAAGATAAGCAAGCTTTTTCTTTTTATCAATAATCAAACCTCTTGGAGAGGATAGATATTGTTTTGTTTGTTCTGATAACTGATTGTCTAACAATTCCCCTTTATATGCTTCATTTCTTAAGGGTGGACACCCCTTTGATGCACAAACCAAAGCAAAATGTATCCTTGGCTCATGAAATTCTTTTCTAATGACTTGATGTTCTAAAAAATCAAGAGATACTTTTTTCCCAAAAAGTGTGATAAATTTTTTCTTCCACGGACTAGAAAATATACCACCGATTTCTTTAATAGATTTAACAGGATAGTTATCAATAATAAGTTTTAATGTAGCAGCATTATAAAGATTAATAAGGAAAGCCAGCTTATCGTTTGCATCCCATTTTTCATACTCTTCTTTTTTTATTCTGTATAAGCGTTTTAAATAATTGTTTAAAATTTGTTGATTAGTTATAAGTAGGTTATAATTAACAAGGCCATCTGATACAACTTTTTTTAATAATTTATCATAAGAATTGTGAATATCTTCATAAGAATAAGCAGGGTTGATTATAAGTAAACTTAAAAGGAAAAAAATTATTGTACAAGTGATATGTTTAGTCATATTAGAATTATAATAAATTATTTTATTTATTCAATAATTAAAGAGATTGTATCTCTTTTAATCCATTGGAAGTTAATTGAAAAATTTTGTCTGTAATTTGCTTTACAAATTCTAAGTTATGAGAAACTATTAAAACAGTTTTATCTAAACTTTTGATGATTTCTCCTATTTTTTCCATACTTTTATTATCTAATCCAGCTGATGGTTCATCTAAAAGTAAAATTTCAGGCTCGCATACCAAAATCCCTGCTAATGCAACAAGCTTTTTTTCTCCACCTGAAAGTTTAAAAGTAACTTTATCTGCTAAATGCTCGATATGTAATGTTTTGATAACATTATCTACCCTTTTTTGTATTGTAGCCTTATCAAAGCCAAGATTAAAAAGTCCAAAGGCGATATCATCTTTAACATTTGGAAAAATTAGTTGGTCATCGGGATTTTGAAAAAGTAATCCTATCTTTTTTCTTACTTTTTCGAACTCTTTTTCAGAAACTATTCTTTCATGAAAAATTTCAATAGATCCACTGTTCGCCTTTTTTAGTCCTGAAATTATTTTTAAAAGAGTTGTTTTACCAGCTCCATTTGGGCCAATAATTGCTATTTTATCTTTATGTTTTAAATGAAGGTTTACATCTTTAAATAGAAAATCACTATTAATTCTATAGCTTATATTAATCAATTTTAATGAGCAGCTCATAGTGGATATAAACCGTAAACAAAAATTGTGATAGTTGCAAGCACAATTATAATGTCTTTATAATTTATATTATTAGGTGTTAGAGTATAGAATCTTCCTTTAAAATATCGCATTGTTAAAGCATCCTGAAGAAGGTTTGCTCTATTTATTGATCTATTTATTAATGCACCAAGAATAAAAGCGAGGGTTTTATAAGAGATTAGGTTTGTTTTCCCATGAAAATAGCGCACTTTTAGTGCTTCATCCAGTTTCTCTTTTTCTTTTAGTAAAATATCGATATATTTATACGAAAAAATAAGGAGGGATTTAATTTTCCATGGCAGTTTTAGTTGAGTTAAATTTTTAAAAATATCATCATTTGTAAGTGAGCTGGTTGTTAATACATTGAAAATTAGTATAAGATTTACCCTATAAAATATCAGCATAGCTGAAAAATAATCTTTATGAAAAATAATTAGAGAAAGGGATATTAATGCTATGAATATATTGAGCTTTATTAATTTCTTAAAAAACTTATAAAAATTTATCTTGTTAAAATATAAAATCGATAACAATAAAATTGGCAGCAAATGTATAAATGAAAAGTTATTAGCAAATGACAGAGTAAATGCATAAAAAATTAGTGCTAGTAGTAAGCAATTAAAGTTCATCGTTTTTTAAAAACCATTAATATTCCAAATAATCCAAAAAGTGTTGCAATGCCAATGTAGATTTTATAAGGCTTTAATGCTTTTTCTATCTCTTTTTTAACAATTTCTTCAACAAATCCTTTTGAAAATGATACTTTTTTAGAGTCAATATTTTTTTGGTTTTGGTTGTTTGAGATATTTTTATCATTTATTTCTTCATTAGATAATAAAAATTCCCCTTTATGCCCTAAACTTTCATTTGAAACTATTTTAAGAGGCAACCCCCAACTATTTTCTGTAATTAATTCCCCATTTTTATCAGTTATACTTTGAAAAACAACTTTTTCATCTTTATAAATAGAAATAGTGCAGTTTTTACAAGGGTTTCCATCAACAAAATAAGAAGAGATAACTATTTTTCCATCTTCAAGATAGGCAAAAACATTTAATTTGTGTGCATAACTAATATGAGAAAACAGCAAAAACAACACTAGTAAATAAACTTTTTTCATTTTACGTTTACTCCAATTTTTTGCAAGTAGTTTAAGGTAAACATTGTGATGATACCTTCGATTAACATTATAGGTAAATATGCAATAAAGGATAAGATCGCTATTTCAAAAAAGTTTTTCCCACTAAGAGAAAGTGAGATTGCAAGTAATAATGAGGACACAAACACAGATAAAAATCCAGATAGAAAACCAGTAAAATTATTACCTCTATAAATTAGATAGGCAATTAGGGCTCCAGAAAACATGATTAATGTGTTTATCCCAAGAGTAGTTAACCCTCCATAACCAAAAAGGATAAATTGTAATAAAAGCGCAACAAGTATAGCTAATGAAGAGTGTAAGCCTAATAGTATCCCTAATAATCCGTTCAAAATAAGATGAACTGAGGTGGGACCAAGGGGTATATGTATAAAGGATGCTATAAAAAAGATAGTTGAAAGCAAGGCTGTTTTTGGTATTTCTTTATAGGTTATTTTAATTAAAGAGATTGCTATAGGAAAAGCTGCTATAATATCTGAGCTAATAACAATTGTTTTACTTAAAACTCCATCTGCAATATGCATATTTACTCACTTTTTGCTTTATAAACTTTTAGCCAATAAACTGCTCCAAGTTCCACTGGGTATTTTTTCCCATCTTTTTCAATGGGTTTATCCCCTTCTAATAGAGCTGAGAACCCCCACCACCCTGCAAATGGGAATGAATATGTAAATACACCATTTTTATCAGCTTTTATTACCTGTGTGATAAAAGGATCACTTATAGCTTTTATCCCTTTGTCATTATATAATTCCACTTCAATTTCAGCATCTGGTACTGGCTTGCCATCTTTTAAAACAACTCCTCGAAAGCAATTTCCTACCCATAAACCGTAAGGTCTTGTAAGAGGCACAATTTCTGCTTTTAATCCCACAGGTTTATCCCACCCTTTTTGTAAGCCAAAAGCGTTTACAGTTACTTTGGTTATATGCTGAATAAATTTTTCTTCTGCAGGCTCAAAATAAGGTTTTGGTATAACATAGAAAATGTAATCGCCAGGCCTTTTGAATCTAAAATTTGTTTTCCATGCATTAAAATTTTCTATTTTATAGTTTGTTAGGTTTTTTAACAAAGAATACTTTTTCCCATTTAAAAAAAATCCGGCATCAATAGGTTTTTCCATATTCATATAGTTTTGTTCAAATGGGTGCATAAAAATGTATTTTATTAATAAGTTATATTCTTTAATATTTGTAATGGTATCGTTCTCTGGTAAAATTAACTGAAAATGTGCATAAGCATTTATTGAAACAAAAGCGAGTATTGTGAAAAAGACCTTTTTCATAATTCCCCCTTTTTTTGTGGTGTTACTATTGAAGATAACAGTAACACTATTTATCGGTTAAGTCAAGATTTTCTATAAAGTAATAAATAGATAACTAAATCAAAAGAATTTAAAAAATTACATGAATAGTTTTGATAAAAAGTTTAGTTGTAAGTTAGAGAGAAGTGGGGCCGATTGCCCCAAGATAAATTATGTCCCCTGTGGTTCTAAAACTAATGTCTTATAAGGTGTGTAATTATAATCTTCACCCAATTCTACTATTTTGTAACAGTTTTTAGCTTCTAAAAGAGCTTTAGCAAATTGGTTGTTTAATTCGTGTCCAGATTTGTAAGCTCTTATATGTCCATAAAATCTGTACCCCAGCAGTGATATATCTCCTATTAAATCAAGGATTTTGTGTCTTACAAACTCATCATCATATCTTAGTCCATCTTCATTTAAAATCTTATCTTTATCTATTACGATAGCGTTTTCAAGAGATCCGCCTCTTGCAAGCCCCATTTTCCAGAGCATTTCTACTTCGTCTCTAAAGCCAAAAGTCCTCGCTTTGGCAATTTCTTTAGCATAACTTTCTGGAGTCAGATTTATAAACTTTTTTTGTTCGTTTATAATTTTATTATCAAATTGGATGTTAAAGGTTACTTTGAAAAATCTAGATGGTATGAGCTCTATCCATTTGTCACCTTTTTCAATCCTTATCCTTTTGGTAAACTTTAGATATTTTCTTTTCTTTTTAAGTTGTTTAATCCCAACTTTTAGAAATTGTTCCACATAAGCTGAAGCACTACCATCTAAAATAGGTAATTCTTCACCAAAAACATCAATATGTAAATTATCTATACCTAAGCCGTATGCAGCAGATAATATATGCTCAACTGTGGAAATCTTATAAGAACCACAATTTACAGTCGTAGCCAAAACTGTTGATGTTACATTATAAGGGGAAAGCTTCACAATTTCAGAACCAGGTATATCTGCTCTTTTTATAGTAATACCATTATCTGGTAATGCAGGATAAACTACTGCTTTTACAAATTTACCTGAATGAAGCCCTTTTCCACTAAAAATCAACTTATCTTTTATAGTTGTTTGAAACATTGTATATTAACCTCCAAAAACCCAATAAAATATAGCAATATTAATGCCATTGTCAAACTAAAAAATAAGTATCGTAACTGACTATTAATAAATAATTTATCTTTGACTAACTCTAGAGTGTAAAGAAAATTGAACATTTTATTATATGAGGTGTATAAAAAATTATACATTTCTAAGTTCTGCATTTTCAAAGCGTGTATATTCTTTTAGAAACGCTAGATAAATACTACCTGTAGGACCATTTCTGTGTTTTGCAATAATGACTTCACATAGCCCCTGATATTTACTATCTTTATGATAAACTTCATCTCGATATAAAAATATTATTAGGTCTGCATCCTGTTCAATTGCTCCAGATTCTCTCAAGTCTGAAGGCTGAGGTCTTTTGTCACTTCTATTTTCTACGCTTCTATTAAGCTGTGATAAAGCTATAACAGGTATATCAAGCTCTTTTGCTAAAGATTTTAGAGATCTAGAGATTTCTGAAATCTGCTGTTCTCTTGATTCTGAGTTACCACCGGACATAAGCTGTAAATAGTCAACAATAATCATATCAAGTCCATGTTCTTTTTTTAATCTACGGCATTTTGCTCTAAGTTCCATAACGGAAATACCTGGGGTATCATCTATAAACAGCTTTAAATCGTTTAACTCTCCACCAACTGAGGCTAACCTGTTCCACTCTTCCATATTCAATCTACCACTTCTAAGTTTTGAAAACTCTATTTTAGATTCTGTAGCGAGCAACCTTTGGACAAGCTGGTTTGAAGACATTTCAAGTGAAAATATAGCAACAGACTTATCAAACTTGTATGCAGCATTTAATGCTATATTTAGAGCAAATGCAGTTTTACCCATTCCAGGTCTTCCTGCAACAATTATTAGATCAGAATCTTGAAAGCCATTTGTTAACCTATCAAGATCTGTGTAACCAGAAGGGATCCCTGTAATATCCGCTTTTTTTTCGTAAAGTTTTTGTAAGATTTCAAAATTTTCTGAGATAAGCTCAGAAATTGATTTGATATCACCTTTTAGTTTATATTCAGCAAGTTTAAAAATCTCTTTTTCTGTTTCATCGAGAAACTCGGTAATATCACCAGTATAATCATAAGCTTTACTGCTTATTTTGCTACTAACTTCAATGAGATTTCTAAGTAGTGCTTTGTCTTTAACAATGTTAGCATAATAACTAACATTTGCAGAGTTAGGAATTATATCGGTTAAGGAGCTTATATATTCGATGCCACCAGCAGATTCGAGCCTATTTTCATCTGTTAATCTTGATATTAGAGTGACTATATCTAACGGTTTGTTTTCTTGTGCTAATTTCATAAGCGTTGAAAAAATTATTTTATGTGATGGGTGATAAAAATCATCAGGCTGTAGTATATGTATAACTTTATCTAACGCTTTTTCATCTATGAGTATTGATGCTAAAACCCCTTGTTCTGCCTCTAAATTGTGAGGTGGGGTTCGTAGATTAGTTTTCTGCATTTATAACAACCTTAAATTCACCTTTTATCTCTTTGTATAAATTAACTTTTATAGTGTATTCACCTACCTGTTTTATAGGTTCACTTAAATCTATCTGTTTTTTATCGATATTAACCCCTTTTTTCTTTAGCTCTTCTTCTAATTCTGCAGCAGTTACAGCACCAAAAAGCTTACCGTTTTCACCAGCTTTTTTTGAAAGTGTAAGAGTAACACTTTTTAATTTTTTTGCGGTATTTTCAGCATCTTGTTGTTTTTGAAGTTCTGCTTCTTGCATCCTTAGTTTTTTCTCTTCTAATTTTTTTATGTTAGCTGGAGTTGCTTCTACGGCTAAATTCTTTTTAAGTAAAAAATTCCTAGCATATCCATCTGATACATTTTTTATCTCTCCAGCTTTTGCTACCCCTTTTACATCTTTAAGAAAAATTACTTTCATCAATTACCTCCATAATAACTTTATTGGCAAGATCGTATTCATACCCCTTTCTAATTAAAAATTCAAAAACTTTTTTTTTAATTTTGGGTATGGTTCTTTTTTGTAAATTGATAATCTTTTTGCCACAAGCTCTTTGGCATTTTGCTCAATTGATATATTTTCTTTGTTTGCTATTTCGTTAATTTCGCTTATTTCTACCTCAATCCCTTTTTGGTTTAATTTTTGTTTTATAAGATAAGGGCCTTCTTTGTTTAATAATTTATTGATTATAAAACGAGATTTATATCTTTTATCATTAATAAAGTTTAAATTTTTAAATTTTGTTATTAAACTGGTTATTTCTTCATTTGATAGATTAAATTTTAATTTTAGTTTTTGAGTTAACTCAAATTCAGTATAATCTTTCCTATTTAATATATTTAAAATATAATTTTCAGGTGATTCACTCATTTTTTTCATCTGAATTGTCCCAATCTAAACCGGTATCGCCTGTAAACCCTTTGACCTTTAATTTGAAATCATCAGGTCTTTTTGCTCTCCTTATTGCTTCATCAAATGTAATCAGACCCTTCGTATATAAATCAAATAGTGATTGATCAAAAGATTGTGAGCCATAAACATCTCTACCTTTTTCAATATAATCATTAATAAGGTGAGTTTTTTCTTTATCTATAATACATTCTCTAATAGTCGGGGTATTTATCATAATTTCCACTGCAGGAACCCTCCCCTTTCCATCGGCTCTAGGTATTAGCCTCATCGATATTACAGCCTTTAAAATAGAAGCTAGTTGCATCCTGATTTGTCTTTGATGATATGGCGGGAATACAGAAATAATTCTGTTTACAGTTTCTGGAGCATCAATTGTATGAAGTGTTGACATTACCAAATGACCTGTTTCAGCTGCCAATATAGAAGTTTCAATTGTTTCTAAGTCCCTCATTTCACCCACTAATATTACATCTGGATCTTGTCTCAAAGAACGCTTTAAGGCTTCATAAAAAGAGTTAGTGTCTGTGCCCACTTCCCTTTGAGAGATAATAGCTTTAACATCTTTGTGTAAAAATTCTATAGGATCTTCAATAGTAATAATATTTACGCTTTTATTTTCATTTATATGTTTAATCATTGATGCTAAAGTAGTAGATTTACCACTTCCTGTAGTCCCTGTTACTAATATTAACCCTCTATCTTCTAATGCTATCTTTTTTATAACTTCAGGAAGGTTCAGTTTATCAATATCTGGTATTTCCATAGGGATTGATCTCATTACAATACATACAGAACCCCTTTGTACATAAGCATTTACCCTAAATCTTCCAAGCCCTTTAGCACTGTAAGAAAAGTCCGCTTCTCTTGTCTCTTTAAATTTTGCTTTAATCTGATTTGGCATTATTGCTGCAATTGTTTGGAGTGTGTCATCAGGAGTTAATTTTTCAAATTCTGGTTGAGGCATTAACTCACCGTCAATTCTAAAAACAGGTGGTTTCCCAGGTTTAAAATGGATATCGGAAGCTTTTTTAATTATAGCTTTTTTTAAAACTTCATTTAATGGTATCATGACTCACTCTCTTCATTATTTTCTAATAAACCATATTTTGCTTTGATTTTATTTTCAATTTCTATTGCGATATCTGGGTTTTCTTTCAAGTATGCTCTTGCATTTTCTTTCCCTTGTCCTAATCTAATATCACTATAGCTAAACCATGCTCCAGCTTTATTAATTAGCCCTTCTTTAATCCCCATATCTATTAAAACCCCTTCTTTAGATATCCCTTCACCGAAAAGTATATCAAATTCTGCTTGTTTGAAAGGGGGGGCTACTTTATTTTTAACTACCTTGCAGACAACCTGGTTGCCAACAACTTGATCTTTATCTTTTAATGATGTGGTTCTTCTAACTTCAATCCTTATAGTTGCATAAAATTTTAGAGCATTGCCACCAGTGGTAGTTTCTGGATTTCCAAACATTACACCTATTTTTTGCCTTGTTTGATTGATAAATATTAAAGCGGTTTTAGATTTATTAACAATTGCTGTGAGTTTTCTGAGTGCTTGGCTCATGAGTCTTGCCTGTAGCCCCATATGGGCATCACCCATGTCCCCTTCTATTTCTGCTTTTGGAGTAAGTGCAGCCACAGAGTCTATTACTACTACATCTACTGCACCACTACGAACAAGGGTTTCTGCAATCTCTAATGCAGCTTCACCACTATCTGGCTGGCTTATTAAAAGCTCATCTGTATTAACACCTATTTTTTCAGCATAGACTGGGTCTAAAGCATGCTCTGCATCAATAAAAGCTGCTACACCACCCATTTTTTGTGCTTCTGCTATTACATGTAGAGCAATTGTTGTTTTACCACTAGATTCGCTTCCGTATATTTCCGTAATTCTGCCTCTTGGGATACCCCCTACCCCAAGTGCTAAATCTAAAGAGAGCGCGCCAGTTGGTATTACGGGTGGTTTTTCAATAGCTTTATCACCAAGGCGCATTACTGCACCTTTACCAAAATCTCTCTCGATTTTACTCATAGCAAGTTCTAAGGCTTTTCTTTTGTTTTCATCCATAATATAATTCCTCCTAAGCAGATTTTTTTATATAAATTGGTGAATAAATTGGCCCTTCTTTTGTCAATGTACTTTTATAAAGTATTATTTCACGAATTTCATCACAAATAGATTTCATTTGATCATTTATTTTTAAACAAAAATCGTATAACCCTTTTTTGTCAAGAATTTTTTTGATTCTAGCGCCTGTGAGATGAATAATAAATTTCTTTTTATCGTAATATATTTTATTATTTTTTAAGTTGTTTCTCAAAGCTTCTGCAAGTCTACAAAGTGTATCAGATTCCCCTTTTAGATAAAATACTGCAGGGATACCGTTTCTTTCAAAAAAAGCAAAGTTATTAAATTCTACTTTGGTTGGGCCAAAATCTATATTCTCTATAGATGAAATTATTTGATCAATCTTATTGTTTTTTTGCTCTCCTAAAAAAGCTAATGTTACATGCATATTCTCTTTTTTTACAGGTTTTAAAGTGGCATAGTTTGCCAAACCTAATGTTGCTTTTTCAACAATATTATTTATATGATTACTAAATTTTACAGCTATAAATAACCTTAGACTATCTTTCATTCAAAAGCTCCAGTAATAACCTAAAAGCTGTATTAGCAGTTCTTTCTCTGATAGTTTCCCTGTCTCCGTTGAAATGGTATTTGTTGATAACTATATTATTTTTGAATTTTATCCCTATAAAAACAGTTCCGACAGGTTTTTCATCCGATCCGCCATCTGGTCCAGCTATACCAGTTGTGGCAATAACAATGTCGCTATTAAAAATATTACTACAACCTGATATCATCTCTTTACAACACTCAGCACTGACAGCACCAAAATTTTCGAGTGTATTATATGAAACATTTAATATTTTATTTTTTACTTCATTGCTATAGGCTATTATACTACCCAGAAATGCTTTTGAACTGCCTGGAATATCAGTAATCTTTTTTGCAATAAGTCCACCTGTACAGCTTTCAACTGTAGAGAGGGTGAGATTGTTGTATATAAGTTTTTTTAGGATTACTGATTTTAAAGTATCGTCATCTTCGCCAAAGTAATAATTGCCTAATTTTTCTTTTAGTTTATTTACAAATTCATTTAAAACTTCTTTGTTAAAGCTTCTAATTCTTACAATAATCATCCCTTTAGATGTATTGATGATAACCTCTGGATCTTCCCCTTTTTTGAGCTCTAAAATTGTGGTATCTACATCTGATTCTGGGACCCCTGTAAACTTTAAGTCTTTTTTATATATTTGTTTTAATTTAAAAGTATCTAAAATAAATGGTTTTACATAGTTTAAAAACATATGATGCATTTCATAAGGGATTCCTGGTAGAGAAATTATCCAATTACCCCCTTTATTTACTCCAAAACCGAAAGCAGTGCCTTTGTCATTTTTGAAAAGTAGACAGTTATCTGGTAAGTAGGCTTGCCTTTTGTGGCTTTCTTTCACTGATACCCCACGAGATGTTAGTTTTTCTTCAATAGATTTATAAACTTCTTCGTAAAAAACAAAATTCCTATTTGAAGCAATCGCTACTGCTTCTGCAGTAAGATCATCAAATGTTGGGCCCAAACCACCTGTAGTTATTGTTAGATTATAAGTTTCTAAAGCATCTTTAAAATTTTCTACAAGGATTGATTTGTTATCTGGTAAAGCTTTTATTTCACAAACATTAAAACCCAAATCAGATAAGCTTTTAGCTAAAAAAGCTGAATTTGTATCGACAATGCTACCTTCTAATATCTCGTTTCCAATTGCGAAGATAGCGCATTTCATATAAAAATCCTCAAAATTAACATTACAATAATGGTATAAAGAGCAGCAACAATATCATCAAGCATAATCCCTACGCCACCACTGAGATTATCTTCTAAGTTTTTAATGGGGTAGGGCTTTAGTATATCAAAAAACCTAAATATTATGAAACTCAAAAAGAGGTTTAGCAAATTATAAGGGGTAAATATCATTACAAGATAATACGCAGCAATTTCATCAATAACTACTTCTGAGGGGTCTCCTTTATCATAGTAGTGCTCATAATATTCGCTAGCAATAATTCCTACAATTAATAGAGTGATAAATATAAGAAATTTCCAAAATATAGATAATTTGAGAGTAATAATTATTAATGGTATTGTCGCCAATGTTCCAAATGTTCCTGGTGCAACTGTTATAAATCCAACATTAAGCCCAGTTGCTACCAGTTTTAAAAAAGTATGCATAACAGCTCCTTAATTTTGTAATGTAAATGCTTTTTTTAGGTCAATTTTCCCTTCATAAAAAGCTTTACCGATAATACACCCATATATATTAGGTATTGCTTTGAGATTTTCTATATCTTCACCCCCTTTTACTCCTCCAGAAGCTATGACAGGGATATTTGAATAACTTGTAAGTTTTTTCAACATTTCTAAATTAAGACCGGTTAGCATTCCATCCCTTTCTATATCAGTATAGATAATTGCATGAGGGTTTGTATCTTTATAAAAGTCTATGATATCATAAATAGTTGTTTCACTCTTTTTATACCAGCCATCAGTAGCAATAAATTCGCCTTTACAATCCAAACCTAAAATAACTTTATTATTATGTAGTTTGAGCAACTCTTTTGTAAATTCTTTATTCTTTACAGCAGCAGTGCCTATGATAATGAAGTTAACACCAAGATCCAAATAACCATTGGCTTTGTTAAAATCACGAATCCCTCCGCCAACTTCAACCTCCAATTTTGTGTTAGAGACAATTTTTGCTATTATATTATAGTTAACTGTTGTACCCTTTTTAGCTCCATCTAAATCAACTATATGAACCCTTTTTGCGCCTAAATCTTCAAACATCTTTGCCACATCAAGAGGGTTATCATAATACTTTTTTGCGTCTTCCATTATCCCCTGTTTTAATCTAACTACTTTACCTTCTAGTATATCGATTGCTGGTATTATTAACATTGCCATTCACCAAAGTTTTTTATAATTTTTAAGCCATTTTCAGCGCTTTTTTCAGGATGAAACTGTACCCCTACGATATTATTTTTAGCTACTGCTGCAGTAAATTCAACTCCATAGTTACAAGTTACAATTGTGTTATCATTTATTGGAGCATAATAGGAGTGAACAAAATAAAAATAATCTCCACTTTTAATACCTTTTAAAATAGGGTGATCTGCTACAATATTAATACTGTTCCACCCCATGTGAGGGATTTTTTTCCCTTCTTTTACAATTTCTTCAGGGAATTTTTTTATGTTACCATCAAAATAGCCTAACCCTTCATGTATCCCAAACTCAAAGCTTTTTTCAAAAAGTAGTTGCATCCCTACACAAATCCCTAAAAACGGTTTGCCTGATTTAATATTATCATGGAGTGTTTCTATTAAATCGGTATTTAGTAGATTTTTATAACAGTCGCCAAATGCCCCAACGCCAGGTAGTACTAAATGTGTTGCATTATTTATAATATTTTTATCGTTAGTGATAACGGCATCAAAGCCTACATACTCAAAAGCTTTTTGAACACTTCTAACATTCCCTGAGTTATAGTCGATTATTGCTATCATTTTATTCTAACACCCCTTTTGTTGATGAAATTGCATCACCTTCAACTTTTATTGCCTCTTTTATACTTTTAGCGAGACTCTTAAAAATCCCTTCTGCGATGTGGTGTGAGTTTTTCCCATAACGCTTTATTATGTGCAGATTTACCTTAGCATTTTGTGTAAAAGCTTGGAAGAATTCTTCTAATAGCTCTGTATGAAAATTACCTATTTTTTCTGTAAAAAAATCCACATTGTATACTAGATATGATCTACCAGAAAAATCAACAGCTGTTTCAATAAGTGCTTCATCCATTGGAATTACGGCATGACCATATCTTTTTATCCCTTTTTTATCACCCAAAGCTTGATAAAACGATTTTCCCAACAATATTCCAATATCTTCAACAAGGTGATGATAATCAATATAGGTATCCCCTTTTGCTTTTAGAGTAAGGTCAATTTGTGAGTGATGAGAAAAAAGTTCTAACATGTGTTTTAAAAAGCCGACCTCTAACTCAATGTCGTATTTGCCACTCCCATCAAGATGTAACTCTAAAAAAATTTGAGTTTCTTTAGTTTCCCTTGTTAGTTTTGCTGTTCTCATTAAAATCCCCTTAATTAAATAATATCTTGCTTAAATAGTATAAATTACTATATAAATTTTACAACAAAATATATAAAAATAAATAGAATTTTTGGGGGAACTATGAATATCCGAAAAATTACTCCACTTTATGAGTTGAGCGAAAAGGATAGAGAAAATATTAGATCGATTAAAGATGAAATGATAAAGTTTAAAAATGAGTTTGTAGAAGATTTTTATAATTACATGAATAAAAAATTTGATTTTACAGAGCGTATAGAAAAAGAGAAGTTTATTGTTCATAGAGAAAAACTTAAATTATGGTATGAAAAGTTTTTTGATGCAAATTTTAAAAATGATTATTTCCAATATTTGATAAATGCCAGCCACAAACATGTTGATTTGAAAATAGAGGAAACTGCTATCAATGTGATGTTTAGTTTTTTGAGAAGATGGTTTCATGAAAAGATCTTTTTTATAATCAATGATGATTATAAAAGAAAAGAGATACTTATTAGTGTTCATAAAGCGTTGGACATGAATGCAGCAATAATGAGTATGGCTTATCATAATGAACAGATAAAGAAATTTACATCTATTTTTTCTTTTAAAGATATGGTTATTTCATTTAGTGAAAGGTTTATGTTTGTAATGAACTCTTTATTGATTATTTTTCTCGTTATTTTAACAATCAATGCTGCTTATCTATTTTTTTCAGAGTTATTAGAAGCATATAGTCATTCAAGTGGTAAATTGCTGATAACTGCTTTAGGTTCAATGTTAATTCTCTGGGTTTTAATTGAACTTTTGCATACAGAAATACAACTATTAAAAGGGGGGAAATTTAAAATAAGTATTTTTATAGGGGTTGCTCTGATAGCATTTATAAGAGATTTATTGATTATAACATTAAAACATGAAGCAATAAATAAAGGGACTATTTTTGTTCTTGCATCAATATTAATTCTAGGGCTAATATATTGGCTTACTGCGAGATTGGAAAAAATTGAAAATGTTAAAAGGGGTTCAAGATGATAGGATTTTTAGCTAAAAAGATTTTTGGTTCTTATAATGATAGATATCTAAAAAAAATTAGGCCTATTTTAGAAGCTGTAAATTCCAAAGAACCTGAAATACAGGCTTTAAGCAATGAAGAATTAAGTAAAAAAACAATTGAGTTTAAAGCGAGATTACAAGATGGAGCTAGTCTTGATGATATTTTAGTGGATGCATTTGCTGTAACAAGAGAAGTGGCTAAAAGAACTTTAAATATGAGACATTTTGATGTTCAGATATTGGGTGGTTATGTCTTGCATAAAGGTAAAATAGCTGAGATGAAAACTGGGGAAGGTAAAACGCTTGTTGCAACTTTGCCACTTTACTTAAATGCGCTACTTGGAAAAGGAGCTCATTTAGTAACTGTAAACGATTATTTAGCCAGAAGAGATGCTCAGTGGATGGGTTCTATATATCTTTTTTTAGGATTAACTGTCGGTGTTATTCAGCATGAGGTTTCCTATCTTGTAGAATGGGATAATAAGGAAAAATTTACAACAAGGCTTGTAGAATGCGATAGAAAAACAGCCTATCAGGCTGACATTACTTATGGAACAAACAACGAGTTTGGTTTTGATTATTTAAGAGATAATATGAAATATGATATTAGAGATTATGTACAAAGAGAGCTTTATTATGCAATTGTGGATGAGGTGGATAGTATTTTAATCGATGAGGCTAGAACTCCTCTGATTATAAGTGGCCCAACAGATGAAAAGATAGATAAGTATTATGAAATAGATAGAGTGGTTAGACAGTTAAAAAAAGATGAAGATTATACAGTAGATGAGAAAAGTAGATCGGTAAAGCTAACAGATTCTGGTATCAATAAAATCGAGCAGGCTCTTAATATTGATAACCTCTTTGATGTAAAAAATGTTGATACGCTGCATTTTGTAAATAATGCGTTAAAAGCACATGCTCTTTTTAAAAGGGATGTGGATTATGTTGTTCAGGATGGAAAAGTTATTATTGTAGATGAATTTACAGGTAGATTGATGCCTGGTAGAAGATTTTCAGAAGGGTTACATCAGGCTTTAGAAGCGAAAGAGGGTGTTGAAATTGAAAGTGAAAATCAGACTTTAGCTTCTATCACATTTCAAAATTATTTTAGAATGTATGAAAAGCTTGCAGGTATGACTGGTACAGCAGAGACAGAGGCTCAAGAGTTTAGAGAAATTTATGGGCTTGATGTAATTGTGATTCCTACGCATAAGCCTATGATAAGAAAAGATTATCCAGATGTTATATATAGGACTGCAAAGGAGAAATATGAAGCAATTGTTCAAGAAATAGTGGAGATGCATTCGATTGGAAGACCGGTGCTTGTTGGTACTACATCGATAGAAAAGTCAGAGTATTTAAGTAAGTTATTGAGGAAGAAAGGGATTCCTCATGAAGTCTTAAACGCAAAATATCATGAAAAAGAAGCACAAATTGTTGCAAAAGCTGGTGAGAAAAAGGCTGTTACTATTGCTACAAATATGGCGGGTAGAGGTACAGATATCAAATTAGGTCCTGGGGTTGCAGAGCTTGGTGGTCTTCATATTTTAGGAACAGAAAGGCATGAATCAAGAAGAATTGATAATCAGTTAAGAGGTAGAGCAGGTAGACAAGGAGACCCAGGTTCGTCAAGATTTTTCTTGAGTTTAGAAGATGATCTTTTGCGTATCTTTGGTTCAGAGAAAATTTCTGCCATAATGAATAAATTGGGGATGAAAGAAGGGGAACCTATTGAACACCCACTTATTTCAAGAGCTATTGAAAACGCTCAAAAGAAAGTGGAAGCAATGCATTTTGAGATAAGGAAACATTTGTTAGAATATGACAATGTGATGAATCAACAAAGACAAGTGGTTTACACTTTGAGAAGGACTATTTTAGAGGGCAAAGATCTTGATGAAATTGTTTCTGAGCATATAGAGAATGTTATAGATACTCTAATTAGTGATTTTATTGATGCACCAGACCATCCAGATTTTGAAAGTTTTTCAAAAAAATTGGAGCAGATTCTGGATATTCAAATAGATTTGTCTGGTAATTATTCTAAAAAAGATATTGATGAGATAAAGAAACAGATAATTGATAGCGTAAATGAAAAAATAAATGCAAAGAAAGAGGAAATAGGGGAACATTATTACGGTTTTGTAAGGTTTCTGCTACTCAATATACTTGATAATAGATGGAAAGAACATCTTTTAAATATGGATTATCTTAGAGATTCTGTAGGATTAAGAGGTTATGGTCAAAAGGATCCTCTTATTGAATATAAGAGAGAGTCTTATAACTTATTTACAGATATGATGAATAGAATATCTTTTGAATTTGTAGAGTTCTTGATACATGTAAAGGTGGAAAAGGAAGAAGAATTAGATTTAAAACAGGAGAATAAAAATATAAAAGAAGAGAGAAGGGATATCTTTTCAGATAGTGAACAACAAGAAGAGAAGAAAAAACCGATAAGAAGAGTTAACCCTAAGGTTGGAAGAAATGACCCATGCCCATGTGGTAGTGGGAAAAAATATAAAAAGTGCTGTGGTATGAATGAGTAATAGATTGATATTCTGTTTAAAGAGGTTTTTATAAAGAGAATTAAAGATTAGTAAAAGTTTCATAAAAAATTTGTAATTTATCTTGATAGTAGCAGATATATAATATAGTTGATTTAATTATCAAAACTATATATCATAATTTATAAAGATTTTAAATGAGGTTTTATGCTTAAAGAGGTAGCAAAAACTGATAAATACAGGTGGGTAATCCAAGAGGTAAATATAGAAAACCTCTTTGATTTGATAGATAAATGGCGTTTACCGTTGCCTATTGGTGTAACTTTGTTTAAAAGAGGGGTTTTGACATCAAACGATCTTTATACATTTTTTAATACACCTCTTCAAAGCTTAAAAAACCCTTTTAATATGAAAGATATGGAAAAAGCTGTTAGAAGAGTTTATCAGTCGATTATTGCAGGTGAAAGAATATGCGTTTATGGTGATTATGATGTTGATGGCGTTACTTCTACAGCACTTATTTATCTATTTTTAAAAGAGGTAGGGGCTGATGTTGTTTATTACATACCCAATAGGATTGATGAAGGGTATGGTCTTAATAGAGATGCTATTGATGAGTTAAAACATAAAAATGTGGGATTAATCATAACTGTTGATTGTGGGATTACTGCACTGGATGAAATAAGATATGCAAAAAGTATAGGCCTTGATGTTATAATTACAGATCATCATAAGCCTTTGGATGAACTGCCTGAAGCTTACTGTATTTTAAACCCCTTACAGGAAGGTGATACATACGATTTTAAAAGTTTGGCTGGTGTAGGTGTTGCTTTTAAGTTTATAATGGGGCTCAGATACTATTTATCAATTAATAACTATTTCAAAGATAAAATACCAAACTTAAAGAAATATTTAGATATTGTTGCTTTAGGTACCATAGCAGATGTTGTGCCAATGGTTGATGAAAATAGAATTTTTGTAAAGCACGGTTTACATGTTTTATCAAAGCGTGATGTCCGTGTAGGTTTACAAGAGTTAAAAAGGGTTACTGGATTGTTGAATACAAATATTGAGGTTTCTCATGTGGGGTATGTTTTAGCCCCAAGAATTAATGCTGTTGGAAGGCTTGGAGAAAGTGATAGAGGGGTTAGACTTTTGATAACAAAGAATAAAAATGAAGCAAGATGGCTGGCTGAGGAGTTAGATATTGAAAATAGATTTAGACATGAGATGGAAAAAAGAATTTTAAATGATACTTTTACAAAGATTGAAAAGCTAAAGCTTGCAGAAAAATACGCAGGCATGGTTTTGTTTTCGGATAAATGGCATCCTGGTATAATAGGTATTGTAGCCTCAAGAGTTGCTGAAAAATATAATAAACCTACGATAGTTATATCCATTGAAAATGGTATTGGAAAAGGCTCAGCAAGAAGTATATCTGATTTTCATTTATATGATTGTTTAAAAGAGTTATCGGATCTATTCCTTAAATTTGGTGGGCATAAGTATGCTGCAGGCTTGCAACTTTATGAAAAGGATATTAAAACACTACAAAAGCGTTTTCATGATATTGTAAATAAGAGGAGAGTTGATAGTTCAGAAAAGCCTACCATTATGATAGATTCCATAATAGAGCCTAAAGATATAAACATGGATTTGATGAACTGGATAGAGAAGATGAAACCTTTTGGACAGGGTAATCCAGAACCAGTTTTTTGTATGAAAGGGGTTAGAAAATATCAGCAGTTTGGCTTTACTGGGAAAGATAGGGCAAATGTAAGAGGGTTTGTTGAAAAAAATGGGTATATTTTTGAAATTGTAGGTTATGGTATGAAAGAGTATAAACAATTATTAAGAGAAAATGATGTGTTTGATATTTTATTCACTCCTGAGATAAATCAATGGTTTGGTGATAGGTCAATTTTACTCAAGGTGAAAGATTTCAAAAAGGTCTAAAATGCCAGAACATAAAAAAACAGTCCGCTTATTAGATATTCAGGAAAAATTAACGGCAAATGGTATAACTAATTTAGAAAAGTTGCACAAAGCTTATGTTTATGCTGCCACAAAACATAGAGGGCAGCTTCGCAAAAGTGGAGAGCCTTATCTTTCTCATCCATTAAATGTGGCATATATTTTGGCTGAAATGAATATGGATTTGGATACAGTTGTTGCAGGATTATTGCACGATACTTTGGAAGATACAGATGCCACCTATGAGGAGCTTGTAAATCTATTTGGAGAAGATGTGGCATTTTTGGTAGATGGTGTTTCTAAAATAGGTAGAATTGATTTTAAATCACATGAGGAAAAGCAAGCTGAAACATTTCGTAAAATGCTCATATCCATGTCCAAGGATATCAGGGTAATAGTGATTAAGCTTGCTGATAGATTACATAATATGCGAACAATAAATTTTCTTTCTGATGAGAAAAAGAAAAGGATTGCTAAAGAGACTTTAGAAATTTATGCCCCTTTAGCTCACAGATTAGGGATAGCATGGATAAAATGGGAGTTAGAAGATTTATCCTTTAGGATTTTAAATCCTGAGGCATATTATGAAATTTATAATAAGGTTAAGCTAAAAAGAAGCGAAAGGGAGCAGTTTTTAAAAGAAGTAATTGAGATTGTAAAGAATGCTCTCGAAAAAGAGGGGATTAAAGCAGAAGTAACTGGAAGGCCAAAACATTTTTACAGTATTTATTCAAAGATGATACGGAAAAAAACGACCTTCGAAGAGATATACGATTTGTTGGCTTTAAGAATACTGGTTAATACTGTTGGAGAATGTTATGCTGTTTTAGGTATAATCCATAATTTATGGAAACCTATTCAGGGTAGGATTAAAGATTATATAGCGATGCCCAAATCGAATATGTATCAGTCACTTCATACTACAGTGATTGGTCCTAAAGGGATGAGGGTTGAATTTCAAATTAGAACATACGAAATGCACAGAATTGCTGAGGAAGGGATTGCTGCTCATTGGAAATATAAAGAAGGGAAAGTTTTTGATCCAAAAGAGGATACTACATTTGTATGGCTTAGACAATTGTTAGAGCAAAAGGATTTAAAGGATCCAAAAGAGTTTGTAGAAGCTCTAAAAGAGGATATTTTACCTATTCAGATATATGTTTTTACACCTAATGGTGATATTGTAGAATTACCTGTTGGTTCAACACCTATTGATTTTGCTTATGCCATCCATACAGAAGTGGGGCACAGGTGTGTTGGGGCAAAGGTTGATGGGAGGATGGTATCTTTAAAATATAAACTGAAAAATGGTGAAAAAGTTGAGATTCTAACATCCCCAAATCAAGAGCCAAGAAGGGACTGGTTAAACTT
The DNA here is from genome assembly GCF_049472675.1 of Deferribacter thermophilus. NCBI lineage: Bacteria > Pseudomonadati > Deferribacterota > Deferribacteres > Deferribacterales > Deferribacteraceae > Deferribacter > Deferribacter thermophilus. Next base: position 115,358 of record NZ_JAPNXM010000005.1, on the reverse strand, counting down.
TGTCAAAACTAATAGGGCAAAAACGAGAATAAGAAGTTATTTGAGGAAAAAAGAAGAAGATAAAGCGATTGAAGTCGGGAAGCAGTTGTTGGACAAGGTTTTTAAAGAACACGATTTAAATTTTGATGAAATAGTCAAAGATCAAGAGAATGTAAACAAAATTTTAACAAAATTTAATTTAAGGTCGTATGAAGATATAATAAAATCTGTGGGTTATGGCAGACTTTCTCCAAAGCAGGTTTTACATCTTTTTGCAAAAGAGGATGAAGTAATACCTACACAAACTAAAAGGAGATCTCACCGAAAGGATCCTTTTATTATAGATGGTATTGAAGATATGATGATAAAGATAGGGCAGTGCTGTAAACCTTTACCAGGTGATAAAATAAAGGGTTATATTACAAGGGGGAGAGGGATTGTAGTACATAAAGAAAGCTGTAAAAATTTTAAGAATCTGGCAATTGATGAGGATAGAATTATTGATGTGGAGTGGAATGTAAATCAAAACTTTAAGATGTCCGTTAAAATTGATTCAATTACTGAGGATAGGCCTGGTATGTTGAGTGAAGTGGCAAATGTTATAAAAGAGCTTGGGATAAATATTGTTGAATTTGTAGCGAAGCCATTTACAAAGGGGAAAGCTAGGCAGGTTTTTAGTGTGGAAGTTACTGATAAAAATCAGCTCAATAGATTGATTACAAAGATAAAAAATATCCCAGGTGTGGAGGAAGTAAGGGTTTTATAAATTATGTTTTTTGTAATAAAAAAATTTATAACCTATTTTATAATCCCCCCAGGTTTTTTTATTTCACTTTTTGTTATTTTATTTTTGGTTACAAAAGAAAAAGTTTTGAAAAAAATTTTTATTTTATTGTCGGTTTTAATCTATCTTATTTCTATCTCACCCACCAAAGACCTGCTGTTATACCCACTTTTAGTTAAATTTGAAGATAGTAATTGTGATGACTTTGATGCTATTGTGATTTTAGGTGGAGGTGTTTATGCAGGTGGTGAACTCAAGGAGGATTCTTTAAAAAGGTTAGTAGAGGGGTATATTATAGCGAAAGAATTTGATAAACCGATAATACTTTCTGGTGGTAGGGTCTCTAAAAAAATAGAGCCTGAGGCAATGGTTATGCGAAAAAAATTAATTAAATTGGGTTTTGACGGCAGAATTTTTTTAGATGATAAAAGTAAGGATACCTTTGAAAATGCCAAATTTGTAAAGAGGATTATCACTGATAATGGATATAAAAAAGTTTTACTTATAACCTCTGGCTATCATCTTTTAAGGAGTAAAATTTTATTTGATAAACTTGGTGTAAATAGCTGCGCAAAGCTTGTAGATAAAAAAATTGATAAAAATATAATTTTATAGACTTTTTACCCACGCCATCAAATATGTATATAATCTCTAAAATTATCAAAGAGTATTTAGGCTTACTTTTTTATAGTATAAAATAAAAAAAGCTGCAGCTAAGACTGCAGCTTTTTTAACTTTGATAATACATTGAAAGAAACTTCTATTGGGCAATAAGTTAGCTCCCTTTTACTTGCTTCATTACCTCTTCCACAAAATTTTCCTGCTTTTTTTCGATACCTTCACCTAATTGATATCTCACAAATCTTCTCACTTTGATATTTTCACCTATTTTAGCAATTTTTTCAGCGATATATTGTCCAACAGTAACATCTGGATTTTTTACAAATGGTTGATCCAAAAGACAGATGCTTTCTAAATATTTTTTAATTTGCCCTTCAACTATTTTTTCAATTATATGATCAGGTTTTCCTTGCTCTTTAGCTTTGGCTACATAAATTTCTTTTTCTTTTTCGATTACTTCTTGAGGAACTTCATCTTGAGATACATAAAGAGGGTTTGATGCACAAATATGCATAGCTATATCATTACAAAGCTCTTTAAATTCGTCAGTTCTTGCAACGAAATCTGTTTCACAGTTTACTTCAACAAGAACCCCTATTCTGCCACCGCCGTGAATATAGGAAACTACTAAACCTTCAGCAGCGACTCTTCCGGCTTTTTTAGCTGCATCAGCAAGCCCTTTTTTCCTTAAATATTCGATAGCTTTTTCTATATCACCATCTGTTTCTTGCAGGGCTTTTTTACAATCCATCATCCCTGCGCCAGTTTTTTCTCTTAATTCTTTTACTAATGCTGCAGTAATTTGAGCCATTATTACTCCTCCTTAGCTTCTTCTTTTTCTTCAGTTTCTGATTCTTCACTTTCTACAATTTCATCTACTGGGATGTCATCATCCTCTTCATTCTGGTTAGCTGCTCTAACCTCTTCTAAAAGTTCTTCTTCGCGAAGCTGTTTACCTTCTAAAACAGCATCAGCTATTCTATTTGCAATTAATTGACAGGCACGGATAGCGTCATCATTACCAGGTATTGGGAAATCTACAAGATCAGGATCACAGTTTGTATCTACAATTGCAACTATTGGTAAACCTAATTTTTTTGCTTCAAGTACCGCATTCATTTCCCTTTTAATATCAATAATAAAGAGTATATCAGGAATTTCTTCCATATCTTTAATACCATATAGATTCTTTTTTAATTTTTCATATTCCCTTTTAAGTCTTGCAGCTTCTTTTTTAGTGTAGTTTTTAATATAATTAGAGTTAAACATCTCTTCTAATTCTTTCAATCTTTGAATACGAGTTTTGATTGTGTTAAAGTTTGTTAAAGTTCCACCTAACCACCTGTTGTTAACATAAAAGCTTTGACATTTTTCTGCTGCTTCTTTAATAGCTTCTTGAGCCTGTTTTTTGGTGCCCACAAAAAGCACTGAAGCACCACTTTTTACCATGTCTCTGATAAACTCGTAAGCTTGATTGAAACATTGTGCAGTTTTTTGAAGATCGATTATGTAGATACCGTTTTTCTTCCCAAAGACATATTTTTGCATCTTTGGGTTCCATCTTTTTGTTTGGTGGCCAAAGTGCACACCTGCTTCAAGCAGATTTTTGATTGAAATATAAGACATACTTCCTCCTTATTTGTTATTCCTCCGCCCCAGGTAGTGGCATCAGCTTATGCTGACACGCGCCAGATACCTGTTTTTTGGGCGTGTGTTTTGGGAGAAATCTTCTAACATACAATTTTTACTAAATCAATAAGAAAATATTAAAAAATTTCAAATCAAAAATAAGTATTGACAATTACAAATATATAAATATTTATATATTTGCATATACGGAGGTGTGCTTATGGATGTTTACGAAATCTATTCGGAAAAGCTAAGGGTTATGGGGCATCCAGTGAGGTTAAAGATAGTTCATGGATTGTGTAAAAAAGAGTGTAATGTTACCAAAATGTCAGAGATTTTAAATATTCCACAGGCAGTAATTAGCAGACACCTTGGTTTATTAAAAAATGCAGGGATTGTTCAGGGTGAAAGGGATGGTAGCAGTATCTGTTATAAAGTTAGTGATAAAAAAATTATGAAGATGGTAGAAGTTTTGATGGAGGGTTATGATGAATAGAAATTTATTTGTTGTTTTCTTTTTGTTTCTGATTGTTAGCAACATTTACGCAAAAGTGTTTACCATTGATGAGGCTAAAAAGTATGCCCTTGAAAATAATAATCTTATCAAAGCTTATGAAAAAGAGGCTGAAGCGGCAAAATATAAAAAGTTTCAAGCCTACGGGGCATATTTACCAAAATTAAATATTTCAGAAACATATATGAGAAGTGATGAGCCAGCAACAGCTGCTTTTGCAAAAATGGCTCAAGGCAGATTTGATATGCAATATTTTGCAACACAATTAAAAAACCCCGAAAATGTTACAAATTTTGAAACAAAAATAGAACTGATACAGCCCATTTTTATGAATGGTAAAATATTTTTTGGAATAAAGCAGGCAAAGGAGCTAGAAAAAGCGAGTGAATACAAATTATCAAGAGTAAAAGATAATATCCTATTTAACACATATCGCTCTTTTTACGCCGTAGGATTATCCAAAAAAGCTTTAGAGGTCACAAAGAAATCTTATGAGAGAACAAAAAAATATTATGAAATGGCAAAAGATTTTTACAAAAATGGTATGATAGTCAAAAGTGATTTATTAGTAGCAGAAAGCTACTTATTGATGAATGAAGCAGCTATTAAAGATGCCGAAAAGCAGGTGGAAGTGTCAAAGAGCTATTTACAGCGTTTATTAAATATTGATGAAGATGTTGATGTAGTCTGGAGTGATTTAAATATAAATGTAGAAAAAAATCTGAATGAATATATCGATTTAGCGCTTTCAAATAGAGAGGATCTGAAAGCATATAATCATTATTTAAAAATAAATGACTATGAAGTGAAAAAATCAAAGAGTTCTTTTTTGCCAGAAGTCGCATTATTTGCAAATTATAAGCAAAATGATGACAAAATTTTTGGTGATGCTGGGACAGGTTTTACAATTGGAGCTTATGCAAAGCTCAATATTTTTAATGGGTTTTCTGATTACAATAAAATAAAAGAGAATAAGTCAAACTATTTTTCATTACTAAATAAAATTGCAGACTTAAAATATCAGATTAAAACAGAGGTAAAAGAAGCATACTATTCTATAAAATCTTCGGAAAGTAAGCTTGAAGCTTCAAAGTTGCAGGTGGAAAAAGCTTATGAAGCTTTAAAGATTACAGAAAACAGATTTAAAGAAGGGTTAGCCAAAGTTACAGAGCTTCTCGATAGAGAGGTAGAAGTAAAAGAAGCAGAACTTCGCTTACTTATGGCAGAATATGATTTGATTGTGGCAAAAGCTAGGCTTTTATTTGCAATAGGTATGATAAAATAAAAATTTAGGAGGATAGATAATGAAAAAGTTGTATGCACTTTTTGTTTTGATAGCTTTTTTTGCTATATCCTGTTCATCTGGTAAAGAAGCTAAAAAGGGAGAGAGTATTTATACTCCAAAAAAGGTTAATGTGAAAATTTCTACAGTTTCCGAGAAGAAAATAGCTGATATGGATACTTTTAGCGGTACAGTTTTTAGTGATACTACTACATTTTTAATGCCAAAAGTTGTAGGGTATGTGGAAAAGATTTATGTGCAAGAAGGTGAAACATTTAAAAAAGGTGATTTGTTAATAAAACTTAAAAGCAAAGAGCTTGAAGATAAAAAGAGATTTGCTCTTGCATCAGTCAAAGAAGCAGAAAATGGCTTAAAACAAGCAGAACTTGGCATTGAAATGGCAAAAAGGCAATATGATCAGGCAAAAGCTGGATATGAGTTAGCGGAGAAAACATATAAAAGGTTTCAGAATTTGATAAAGAATGAAAGTGTAAGTCAGCAAGAATTTGACGAAGTAGAAGCTAAATACAAAATGGCAAAAGCTTCTTTAGAACTTGCGGAGAAAAATTTAAATCTTGCAAAAGAGAAATATGAGCAAGTGAAAATAAAAAAAGAGCAGGCTTTGGCTGCGCTATCAGAAGTAAATACTTATTTGTCATACACAGAAATCAAAGCTCCTTTTGATGGAATCGTTTTAGAGAAAAAAACTGATATTGGCAATCTTGCAGCACCTGGTGCACCTCTTTTGAAAATAGGCTCTAAAAAGACAGTTGTTTATGCCTTTGTAAATGAAGGGGCTTTAAATAAAATTAAAGTGGGTGATAATGTAGATGTTTTCATCCCTTCTATAAATAAAAGTTATAGTGCAAAAGTGTTGGAAATAAGTCCTGATGTTGATCCAGCGACTAGAAATTTCAAAATTAAACTTACTGGTTGTGATGCTTGCGTTCCTGGCATGTATGCAAAAGTGAAGGTTAAAGGTGATATGGATGATTTGATTGTTGTTCCAGAAAATGCAGTTGTTAAACGAGGACAACTGGAAATAGTTTTTGTGGATAGAAATGGTAAAGCAGAGCTCAGAATTGTAAAAATAGGTAGAAAATTTGAAGATGGAATAGAAATTCTTAGTGGACTCAAGCCTGGTGAGAGAGTCGTTATCGAAAATGCTGATAAATTAAATGCAGGAGATATCCTGGAGGGGTAAATGATGGAAAAAGATAAAGAGTTAAAAGATAAAAATCAAAAAGTGGAAGCCTGTGAAATAGATGTTGATGAAGAAATAGAAGAGTTAAAGTATGGTATTGCTGAAAGGGTAGCAAAGGCATTTTTGCGCTCAAAGATTACACCGCTTTTAATTATAGCAGCACTTTTTATCGGTATAGTTTCTGTGATTATGACTCCAAAAGAGGAGGAGCCACAGATAGTGGTTCCTATGGTGGATATATTTGTCCCTTATCCTGGAGCTGGTGCAAAAGATGTGGAAAAAGTTGTTGTAGAGCCCCTTGAAAAGCTGATGTGGGAAATCCCTGGTGTTGAATATGTTTATGGGACAGCGATGAATGATGTGGGAATGGTGACTGTCAGGTTTAAAGTGGGTGAGGATGAAGAAGAAAGTATTACTAAGCTTAAAACCAAGATTGATTACAATATGGACAGGATGCCTCAAGGCGTAATGATGCCAATAATTAAGAAGAGGTCTATTGATGATGTCCCTCAGGTTGCTTTGACACTTTGGTCGGAAAATTATGATTCATATACACTTAGAAGGATAGCTGCTGAGGTGGAGCATAGATTAAAAGAAATTCCTGATATTTCAGAAACTTCTATAATTGGTGGATACAAAAGGGTTGTGAGAATTGAGCCAGATATTACAGCTCTAAAATCTTATAATCTTGACCTATTTAGACTCTATGGCGCATTGAATATGTCCAATCAGTCTCTAAACTCTGGTGAAATTACAGCCAACAACAAAACATTTTATATTAGAGCGGGTGGTTTTTTCCAGAGTGTAGAAGATGTTAAAAATCTTGTAGTAGGCGTTTATAATGGCAAACCTGTTTATTTAAAAGATGTTGCAAAAGTAAGTGATGCACCAGATGTGCCAGATAACTATGTTTTAATAGGTTTTAATGAAAAGATATCACCAAATCTTTATAATGCAGTAACAATTTCTATTTCAAAAAGAAAAGGTAGCGACTCAGTTGTAGTAGCTGATAATATCTTAGATAAGCTTGAAACATTGAAGAAAACTATCATCCCTGATGATGTGAAAGTTACAGTTACTAGAAACTATGGTGATACAGCTTATGAGAAGGTTAAAACACTCATTGAGCACTTATTGGGAGCTATCCTTGCTGTTATTATCGTTATGACTCTTACAATGGGGTGGAGAGCTGGTTTTGTAGTATTTGTGGCGCTGCCTGTTACTTTTGCTTTGACACTTTTTGTTTATTACATGTTTGACTATACATTAAACAGGGTGACACTTTTTGCCCTTATATTTGTTGCAGGTCTTGTGGTGGATGATGCTATCATCGTTGTTGAAAATATGGAAAGGCATTTTAAGATTTCCAATAAAAATCTGCTTAAGCGGGCAATACTTGCTGTGGGTGAAGTGGGCAACCCCACTATCCTTGCTACAATTACAGTTATCGTAGCTATTTACCCTATGGCATTTGTTAGAGGGCTTATGGGGCCTTATATGAAACCTATGCCAATTGGGGCATCCCTTGCTATGATTTTCTCACTACTTGTAGCTCTGATTATTACACCTTGGCTTGCATATAAATTACTTGCTGGGCACACAAAAGTTGAAGGGGATGTGGATGAAGAAGAGTATGTAAAACAGACAAAGCTTTATAAGATTTATAGTAAAGTGCTTATCCCTCTAATAGATAAATTGTCTTTAAGATTGTTGTTAACAGTAGTAATGATAGGTTTATTTATAGGTGCTTTCATGTTTATACCTACCAAGCTTGTAGTAATGAAGATGCTCCCTTTTGATAACAAAAACGAATTACAGGTAATCATAGATATGCCAGAAGGGACACCATTAGAAGAGACTACAAAAGTAGCCTCAGAAATAGGAAATTATCTTGCAACAGTAAAAGAGGTAGAAAACTATCAGATTTATGCTGGTATTGCAGCACCTTACAACTTCAATGGTCTTGTAAGACACTATTTCCTTAGAAGAGGTAACAATGTAGCAGATATTCAGGTAAATTTTGTTGATAAAACAGCAAGAAAACTAAAGAGTCATGATCTTGCAAAGCTGATTCGTGGCCCAATTCAAGAAATTGCAAAGAAATATAATGCAAATGTTAAAATAGCAGAGGTTCCACCTGGCCCGCCAGTGCTATCTACTCTTGTAGCAGAAGTTTATGGGCCAAATGAAAAGGCAAGGTTGGAAGTGGCTAAGAAAATAAAAGAGATTTTTGAGAAGACTGACGGAGTTGTGGATGTTGACTGGTATGTAGAAGATGACATGAAAGAGTATGTGTTTGATGTGGATAAAGAAAAAGCTGCTTTGACAGGTATTTCCACTGAGATGGTATCTAAAACTTTATACATGGCTCTAAAAGGGATGAAAGTTGGTATTATCCATACTGGGTTTGATAGAGAAGATGTGGATATAATTTTGAAACTGCCTGAGAGTGAAAGGAATATTTTAAGTGCTATAAAAAATATAAACTTGATTTCTATGGCAGGAAAGCCTGTTCCTTTGAGCGAGCTTGTGCATATCAAAGAGAAGACAAAAGAGAAAGCAATTTATCACAAAAACTTACAACCTGTTATTTATGTGACTGGTGATGTAGCAGGTAAAGAGGAAAGCCCAGTGTATGCAATTTTGAAAATGAATAAGGAGATAAAAAATATTACTTATAACGGCGAGCCAGTAAAACTTCTCTGGACTCATCAGCCTAAGACAACTGACCATGTAAGTGTAAAGTGGGATGGTGAATGGCAGATTACTTACGAAGTGTTTAGAGACCTTGGGCTTGCTTTTGCTGCGGTGCTTGTGATTATGTATTTTGTGCTTGTGGCATGGTTTAAATCTTTTGCAACACCAATTATTATGATGATACCTATTCCACTCAGCTTGCTTGGGATTATACCAGGGCATTTCATTTTTGGTAAGTTTTTCACAGCAACAAGTATGATTGGATTTATTGCACTTGCTGGTATTATGGTGAGAAATGCGGTGTTGTTGATAGATTTTACAGAAGCTGCACTTGAAAAAGGGAAAGATATAAAAGAGGCTGTGGTGCAAGCAGGTGCAATCAGAACAAGGCCAGTTGTATTGACCACAGTGGCAGTTATTACTGGTGCTTTGTTTATGCTGCCTGACCCAATTTTTGCAGGGCTTGGTGTATCTTTGATTACTGGTGCGGTAGTGTCAACAATTTTGACACTCGTTATTATACCGTTAAGTTACTATTTTTATCATAGGTTTATGGTGAAATATTTTAATAAACAGGAGGTATAAATTATGTCAGTTAAAAGATTAATGAGAATAATTCCAGGTTTGTTTGTTACCATTAGTGTAATTTTAGGTTTGACAGTTAGTAAGTGGTGGTTTGCTTTTACGCTGTTTGTGGGTTTAAACCTGTTTCAATCAGGTTTTACAAATTTTTGCCCACTTGAGATATTTTTAAAAAAGATGGGTATCCCTGAGGAATAGATATTCTGCGTCCCATTGTGGGGCGCTTTTTTATTTTAAATACCTATCTAAAATGTATTTTATCGCTTCTTCTTTTGTTTTGAGTATCCCAATTACAAGTTTTTCGTGAACATCTTTTAAGATTGTGGCGTATTTTGTTTTGTCAGGGATGTTTAATTCAATTAAAGTGTTTCCATTGATTAACTCTTTTTTGTTCCAATCAAGCTCTTTAGATAGTTTTCTGATTCTTATGATTGTTTCATAAATATCGTTGATATTTTGCCCTTTTGAAAGGTTATCAGCAAGTGTAAAAAGTATAATTTCCTCAATAAGTTCAGCATTGTTATATATAAATTTTTTCAGTGTGTTATCCTTTGCTTTTTCTGATGCATATATTCTAATTTTGGTATGGTTCTTTATAAGATGTAAAACTTCTTTTAAGTTCTTTTTATTAATAGGGAATTTTTTTAAATATTTTTCAGCAATTTTTGCGCTTTCTTCTTCATGCCCCACAAAGTTTTTATAATTATTTTTTTCGCCAGCTACAGCTTTACCCACATCGTGAAAAAGTGCAGATAACAGCAAAATAGTTTTTGTTTCATCATCTTTGTTTAATTTGTCAGTAATTAATCTTGTTTTTTCAACGACTCTAAAAGTGTGAGTTAGTGCGCAGTCCTGGTGGTATTTCCCTTGAGGGAGACCTTCTATTTTTTTAAATTCTGGAAAAAGGGTAAATAACACTTCACTATGCTGCATTAATTTTAAGGCTTTAAAGTTTGATTTACCTTTTAAAAGTTTAATTAGCTCATCATAAACTCTTTCAAAAGGGGCATTTTTCAACAGGTATTTTTCTCGAAAGATTTTTTCAAAGGTTTCATTTTCAATATCAAATTCAAGTTGAGATACAAATCTAAAAGCTCGTAAAATCCTGACGGGATCATCATTGAAAACATCTTCATAAACATATTTGATGACCTTATTTTTTAACTCATTGGTATCTCCGATAATATTCCCTTTTATGTCAGTAGCAAGATTATTTATTGTAAAATCCCTTTTTTGAAGATCTTCAATAATATTTTTTCCTCGAGGCTTTGACACATCGATTACAAAATCTTTTAAAATTAACCTTATATTATCTTTAAAAGGGACAGATGTTGCTTGTAATTTCTTTTTTAAAAGCCATGCAAAATCTTTGTAATCTATGCCAAAAGGGACTAAATCTACATCTTTTGCCTTTTTGCCAAGTAATACATCTCTAACAAATCCACCCACAAAATAAAACTCATATTCACATAGACCTTTAAGCGCTTCATAAAAAGGTAGTTCTTTTAATTTATAGTTTATTTGATTTTTCATGAATTAGATATTATAATTTTATAAAATTTTTACAAGATTTTATTTGGGGTGATAGATGATTAGAAAAATGTTTAATTTACTAAAAAGTGAGAGAAAAATTATAATTTATATATCATTATTTATGTTCATAAATTTAATATTTAACTATTCAGATTTTATTAATAATTATATAAACAAATATTTAGATCTGAAAAAAATAAGTATTCTGGAAGTATTAGCAATTTTGTTATTTGTTCTTATAATAACATTTTTGATATATATCTTGTATAAATATCCGGATCAGAGAATTTCTAAAAATATTATTAGGATATTGACAGGTCAAGGGAGTGGAATTGAGATTATTTTTGTGTTTATTTTTTCATTGATTTTTTTAAGTTGGAGCGGTGATTATTTTAAAGAAGGAAGAATATTAAATGGTATTTTATCGTTAGAGGCATTGTTTCTTTTAGCCCTATTATACCTTAATAGTATTTCTAAGAAATATGAAAATAATAAACCTCGAAAAAATATAGATCCACAACCTTCAAAAGTACTAATTATGGCTTTGTCAAAATTAAATGGTAATAAGGTCGAAATCATTAATGCGTTAAAAGATAGGATTGATAAAATAGATATTAAACAAGATAAATTAACAAATAATGACCGATATATTAACTGGGCATTACCTTTAGAGTTAATTCGTTTTAACAAAGATACACTTGAAAAAGCCTTTTTCCTTGTTAGCGATAAAAGTGAAAAAGAAAAATCGGATTTTGAAGAATTAGTTAATTTATTAAAGAAAAAAATAAAAAGAGAATTTAAGTTAGAATTTAGCAATGTTTTAGATTTTAATGATTATGCAGATGTTTTATCTGGGATTGAATATTGTATTAAGAATGTGCTGAGAGAAGGATATACAGATATGGATATAATGATAAATATTTCAGGAGGGACATCTGCTGTAACTTCTGCGTTGATAATTGCAGCTATACAAGATGGTAGACAGGTAACCTATTTTACACAAAATAGTCCGTCAGAATTGAAAGCATTTGATGTGTCATACAAAGATGTGCAGAGAGCAACAAAAGACATGTTGAGTGATTGAATTAAAATTTTATCAAAATAAAACAAAAAGGGTGCGAACCCCCCCTGTGAAAAAGTTGTGGAAAACTAAAAATGTGCAGTGGGTTTTACAAAATGGCTTTGTAGGTGCTTGACAATTAAATAAAAAATGTGATAAGCATCCAGAAGGAAATCCCATTCGGATGGGACCCAGCAACTGATTTGAGGGTGTTTACATTTTTGTAGTTATCTTTTTATAAGGTCTTTTAGTAAGATGTTTTGTTTGGAGCAGTAGCTGGGCAAGCTCCGACTTAATCGATTATCGATCTACGCTTTACCGTTTGCCATTTTTTAGAAGATATTTTATTTGAGAGAATTAAAATGCTGTATAAGGTGTTGAAAATAAGTAGTTTTTGAGATTGCTTTTTATTTATCAAATTTTACAATGAGTGAGGTATTTTTTATATATAATTTGTTATTGATTTATTATTAGTAATTTAATAAATAAATATTTAATCTCAATATTGATATTACTGAAAAACTTTAAAAACTGTTTATGATTTTTTTTAAACATCTATGGGGGGATATGATGAAAGAGAAAGTATTAGCTGCAGTTAGTAGTTTTTTGGGATTTTTTGCTTCTTTTTTGCCAGTGGCAATATCAAAAGAAGGGTATTATGTCAATTTTACTCACATTAAGGGGGTAAGTTATTTATACCCACTGTTTCCTTTAATATTATTAATAATTATTATTACAAAAATCTACAAAAAAGAATTCCCCTTTTTTACTACATGGTCATTAATCATAGGGTTGTTTTCTTTGGTGTTATGTGCGTATATTACTATTTTAGGGGAATCACAGTTGGAGATGTTTGTGAGAATGTTTAATATAGCTAATAATTTTACTGTCAAAATAGGTTATGGTTCTGTGATATATGTGTTATCAATTGTTTTAGCTATTGTATTAGCAAATAAATAATAGCCACCTTTTGGTGGCTCTATCTTGTCTCAATACTCTCTAAATCTGACAAATTTAAAAACCCTTTCCAGAGTTATGGTTCCATCCTCATTTTTTCTTTCTATCGCTTCCCTTTTTGTTGTGGCATATACGGCAATAATACCATTTGATTTTGCAAAATTTACTAATTTGTAGGTTGCACCATAATCACCCTGAATAACTAAAATATCACCATTTTCAAAGGATTTGATTATCCAATCAAAAAATATTTGCAAGTATTCATCAAGGTTATCAAGCTCTGGTGGTATATTTTGCCATTTGCTTTTTAACTCATCTGGGAAATAAACTATCTCACCTGCTCCCATAACTTTTTTTAAATAATCAGTTTGTTCTTCAGTAAGTGTATGTGATAAAATTATTCCCGCTTTTTTCATATAGCCTCCATAATTTCAATTTACTATAACTGTATTTAAGGTATAGGGTATCCATACATTATATAATATGTTTTTGTCAAATATTGATACAGTTTTGTTGCTGTTGATATTGGCTATGCTGGATATTTAATTTTTTGTTGCAAAGGAAATATTTTTGAGAATATAGAGCATAGATAACATATTGGTAATTATAATAAGAGGCTGTTGCACAATGGAACAATCTTCTGATATCACTATAGTTTTGAGATTGCTTCGGCAACTTTTGTTGCCTCGCAATGACCCAAAAATGCTGTCATTGCGAGCGTAGCGAAGCAATCTGAGGTGTTTAAGTAATTATTGTTGTGCAACATCCTCAATTTATATAAAAAAAAGCTGCCATTTGGCAGCAATTATAAATCAGAAGCGGCCTTTTTTGCATTTTTCTTTTTAATATCCTCTTTAATTAGCTCTTGCATTTTTTCCACAGCTGAGATTGAAGGAGTATATGTGTAAGTAAGCGTAGTAATTGGGACAAAGCCAAAAGTATTTTGTTCTAAAGTGATTTTTATATCTCCATCTGAATAAGTTACTGTTTTCAGGAACATTGAGCCAGAGTTTGACAGCTTTTTATATTTTGCATCTAAAGCGTCTTTTAAAAGATTAAAAACACCGTTGTCATCTTTCCAGCTGACGGTTAGCTTGTAAAGTTTATCATCAGGATCAAAATCTAACCATGCTTCAGAGACAGTTCCATATTTTTCGAATAGTTTGTAGTTGAAAATTTTTAAATATTTTAAGTCAGAATACCCTTTGTAATAGTATTTTTCATATCTTGCATTATTCTTATCCAGATATTTCATTACATCACTATAATTTTGATTACCAATATCAAAGCCCATAACCGTTTTTGCATAAGAGCTCATAGGTGATATCACTAAGATTAAAAGAAATACAGCAACAAAAGCGTACTTTAACTTTTTTAACATATCAGCAGTCATTTCAAAATTATTGAACAATAATAACCTATAAATAGATGGATAAAATGTAAATCCGTACTCTAACAAAAATAATTTTTCATAGTCTAATCTTTTGTTTTGCATCTCGCACCTCCCAAGCAAAGTTTATGGGAGTAATATGTGTGAAAAGTAGAGAAGATTCTATAAACTCAATATTGAGTTATGCATACTTGCTTGTGGAGATGATGCCTAAAGTGAATTCTAAATAAGAATTTTATTTTTTGGATAAGTTATTAAAAATCTAGATGATTCTTCCTGGATGATTTTACTCAAATTATTTATTTGGATTAAGTCATTTGCAGTAATTTTATAGATAGTGCTGTTTATCCTTGAGATATATTGTCTGAGGTATTGGTCAGCAAAATATTCTTTGCGTTCCTTTTTTTCTAAAAAAGTGAAAAACTTACCTTTTTCTCCACCGTAAGCCTGCTTTAATTTTTCTAAAAAATAATCATATTCGGTTTCACTACTTAAAAATAAAATGTGGTGAGAGCATTCTGGACAACCTTTACAGTCTTCTTCACATTGAGACTTTTTCCTTTTTTCTAAAAAAAGATAATATAATGCACATTGTGCTGGGGTGAGCTTTATTGTTGTTTTGTCCCAGATTATAATATTTTTTTCTAAATTGCAGGTGAGGTATTTTACAACTTTTTGTTCTAAAATAGCATCAACTTTGCTGAGGAATTGTTCATAATGCTTTTTCGAAAGATTATTTTTAAAAGGGATTAATGGCACTTCGGCAAGATAAAGCGCTCTATCCTCTGCATTTACAATCACTTCATTACCATTTATAAAAGATTTGATTTTTTTCTTTTCAGGGAAAAAGAACTCTTTTGATTTTTCTGCCAGCTCGTCAGTGAGTATATGATAACATCTATCCTGTTCTCTTCCAAAAAGTTGCATGGCAAGATAAAGGTATGCCCCCATTGTTTTTCTTCCACCAGCAATTGAAGCATGAATAACACATTTTTTATCTTCTGCGAGCTTTTCTGTGATTTCGAATATTGTCTTTGCCATTACACTGTTTTCTACATTGTCTTTGATGTCAGCAAGAGGTTTGCCATCAACCTCAGGAATAAATATGTGAGAATCATCAAATTTTATACTAATGTTAAGCAGTTCTTCCAACTGCTTTAGTTTACTAAATCTATTATCAAGGAGTTTTTCCAATATCTCTCTACGCCCCTGTAAAGTGGTGATGACATAAACTTCTGATATAATAATACCATCTTTGTAAAGTTTGTAGATTGTCTCGGTAATTATTTGAGGTGAAATCCCTATTACTGCTAATAAAATATGTTTCATCTATAACCCCTTAGAAATTATACATTAAATAAACATAATTTCAATTTTTTGTTGATAAATGCGGTAAAAAGTGTATTTCTTTTGTGGAGGCTATTATGAGGATTTTGGTTATTTCTGATACACATACTGACGATATAGACAAATTGCCCTCATCCTTAATTGAAGAGTTTAATCGTTGTGATGCAATCTTGCATGCTGGGGATGTAGTTGGCTATAAGCCGATTCATCAGATTGAGCATATTAACCCAAATGTGTATGCAGTAAAAGGGAATATGGATCCATTTTTTGATGAGACTTTGATGCCAAAAAAGAGAGTTATTAAATTTGATGAGGTAAAGGTTGGTTTGGTACATGGGGATGGTGCACCTTTTGGTTTAGAAAATAGGTTGCTTTATCAATTTGAAGGTGTAGATTTAATTGTTTATGGCCATACCCATAAGCCTTTTTGGGGCGTTCTTGGCGATGTTCATTTTTTAAATCCTGGTAGCCCCACAAATAATCGATATACAGATTTTAATTCTTATGCTATATTGGAGATTGAAGGCAAAAATTTTGATGCAAAAATCATGAAAATTTAGGGGGAAATGGTGAAAGTAGCCATAATAGGTGCTGGTAGCGCAGGGATGTTTGCTGCTTATAAGCTGATACAGAATAAAAACATCTCTGTAGATATTTATGAGAAAGGTAAAAGTATTCTTGAAAGGACAAGAAAAGAGGTAATGAGCGGATTCGGTGGTGCTGGAGCTTTTTCAGACGGCAAGCTTACTTTAACAACAGAGTTTGGCGGCTGGCTCACCGATTATATTTCAGAAGCTGAGCTTGAAAAATTGATAGATGAGGCTGATGATATATGGGTAAAGTTTAGTGGTGTGACAGAGATTGATACAAAAAGTGATTATGAAAAGATAAAAGATTTGGAATATCAGTGTAGCAGAAATAAATTGAGATTGTATGCTGCAAAAATCAGACATCTTGGCACAGACAACTGTTTGCTTGCTATAAAAAGGATTTATGAGCTTTTTGAAAAAGAGGAAAATATAAATGTATATTGCAATACACCAGTTAAAGATTTGATTGTAGAAAGTGGTAAAATAAAGGGTATTGTTTTAGCCGATGATTCAAAAAAATATTATGACAAAGTGATTATCGCAGTGGGCAGAAGTGGTAATGCTTGGATGCAGGAGATAGCAGAAAAGTATGGGATAGATTCTGATATAAACCCTGTGGATATCGGGGTTAGGGTTGAGGTCCCAAGGGCTGTCACTGACCATTTTACTAACTATTTATACGAGTTTAAGATTAAATATTACACTACAGAGTTTGAAGATGAAGTTAGAACATTTTGTGTAAATCCTGGTGGTTTTGTGGCCATAGAGAGAAATGATGGTGATATTTTAACGGTAAATGGGCATTCTTATAAAAATAAAAAGAGTAATAATACCAATTTTGCACTACTTGTTTCTACAAAGTTTACAGAGCCTTTTAAAGAACCCGTTAAATATGGTAGATACATTGCCAATCTTGCAAATATGCTAAGTGGTGGAAATGTTATAGTTCAGAGGTTTGGAGATCTTCTTAGAGGTAGAAGGTCAACTGTTAAGCGAATTGAAAAAAACTTTGTTGTCCCTACTCTAAAAAGTGCTATGCCAGGTGATCTGTCTTTTGTCTTGCCTTATAGGTACTTAACAGATTTAAAGGAAACTATGTTGCAGCTTGATACTGTAATGCCTGGTATGGCTGATCCAAATACATTGATGTATGGGGTAGAGGTCAAATTTTACTCATTGCGTATCAGGGTTGATAAAAATATGAGGTCTCAAAATATTGAAAATCTATATTGTGTAGGTGACGGAGCAGGTATTACAAGGGGGATTATCCAGGCAAATGCATCAGGTATTATTGCAGCAAACGATATTTTGAGGGAGATACAATGAAGGTTTTTATAATCAATGGAAGTCCAAGAAAAAAAGGTAATTCTGCCTTTGTTGCAAACAGTTTGTTAGAAAAATATCCTGAAGCTAATCTTATCAATCTAAACGACTTAACTTTCAAAGGGTGTCAATCCTGTTATAGCTGCAGAAAGAACAATACTTTTTGTGTGGTTAACGATGATTTGAAAGATATTTTACCTGAGCTTGTAGATGCTGATCTGTTAATTGTTATTTCTCCAAATTATTACGGCTTTATCAGTGGTCAACTGAAACTGTTTCTTGATAGGTGGTACTGTTTAAAGGATGCTAACAGGGTAAGCAAATTTAAAAATGCTGCAAAAATGTTTTTTGTGATGACTCAGGGAGCTCAAAATAGGGATCACGCAAGCCTTGCTACAAACTGGCTTAAGAAAATAGCAGAGGGGTTTAATTTAAAATATTATGCTTATGTGATCCCTGGTTGTAGTAGTGAGAATGTTGATATGGCTAAGATGAAGATAGATGATTTGAAAATGCATTTGAATATGTTTGTTTAGGGGTTATTATGGTTGAGCCTATTGTTTGGGGAAATGGAGTATTAAAACTTCTTGATCAGAGAATCTTACCTCATGAAAAAAGGTATGTTGAGTGCAATACTGCAGAAGATGTGGCAAATGCTATAAAGGATATGGTTGTAAGAGGTGCTCCTGCTATTGGTGTTACCGCTGCTTTTGGTGTGGTTTTAGGGCTCAAAGAGGGGAAAAATATAGATGAAATTTATAATCTACTACTCAATACAAGACCGACTGCGGTAAATCTTAAATGGGCTCTTGATAAGATGAAAGCTACCTATGAGTATGCAGAAGGTGATATAGATTTTGTTGAAAAAAGCGCAGTAAAGCTTTTTAAAAGGGATATCGAGTATAACAGAATGATTGGCAAAAGTGGGTTACAGGTTATTAAAGATGGTGATAACATCCTTACTCACTGTAATGCTGGAGCTCTTGCTACTGCTGGATATGGCACAGCTCTTGGGGTATTTAGGGCGGCAAAAGAGGCAGGTTTGAATATACATGTGTATGTAGATGAGACAAGGCCTTATTTGCAGGGTGCAAGATTAACAGCTTTTGAATTGATGGAAGAGGGGATCCCCTGCACTCTTATTTGTGATAATATGCCTGGTTTTTTGATGAAGCAAAAGAAGATAGATAAAATAATTGTGGGTGCTGATAGAATAGCCAAAAATGGTGATACTGCAAACAAAATTGGCACTTATCAGCTGGCTGTCTTAGCATATTTCCATGATATCCCACTTTATATTGCTACTCCGATTTCAACTTTTGATTTTAGTATAGAATGTGGTGATGATATTGTAATTGAGCATAGAAATCCTGATGAGGTTAGAAAAATTGGTGATAAATTGATTGCTCCAGAAAATGTAAATGTTTATAACCCTGCATTTGATGTGACACCTTCAAATCTTATTTGTGGATTTATTACAGAGTTTGGAGTCTTCCACTCTGTTGATGAAATTTTGAATAAAATAAATGACTAAGGAGGAGCTTATGGGGATTAGTTACAAAGAGTTAGGGCTTGTTAACACAAGAGAGATGTTTAAAAAAGCGATGGAAGGTAAATATGCTATCCCTGCTTATAATTTCAACAATTTAGAGCAGTTACAGGCTATAATTCAAGCTTGTGTAGAAACAAGATCACCTGTGATATTGCAGGTCTCAAAAGGGGCAAGACAGTATGCGAATGCAACTATGTTAAGGTATATGGCTATGGGTGCTGTGGAGTATGCTAAAGAGCTTGGATATGAAATCCCTATAGCATTACATCTTGATCATGGTGATAGTTTTGAGTTGTGTAAGGCTTGTGTAGATAATGGGTTTTCTTCTGTAATGATAGATGGTTCTCATTTACCTTTTGAGGAAAATATTGAGCTTACAAGAAAAGTGGTGGAATATGCTCATCAGTTTGATGTGACTGTAGAAGGTGAATTGGGAGTTTTAGCTGGAATAGAAGAGGATGTTCAAGCAGAGAAATCTCACTATACAAATCCCGATGAGGTAGAAGAGTTTGTGGAAAGGACAGGGGTTGATTCCCTTGCAATTTCTATTGGTACATCTCATGGTGCTTATAAATTTAAAGTAAAACCTGGTGAGCCTATACCACCTCTTAGATTTGATATTTTAGAGGAGATTGAAAGAAGATTGCCAGGTTTTCCTATAGTTTTGCATGGAGCTTCATCTGTAATACCTGAATATGTAGAGTTGATAAATAAGTATGGCGGAAATTTAGAGGGGGCTGTGGGTGTACCTGAAGACCAGCTTAGAAAAGCTGCAACAAGCGCTGTATGTAAAATAAATATTGATAGTGATGGAAGACTTGCTTTTACTGCAAAAGTTAGAGAGTTTTTGTGGAACAATCCAAAAGAGTTTGACCCAAGAAAATATTTAAAGCCTGCAAGAGAAGAACTTGTGAAAATGTATAAACATAAAAATATAAATGTTCTTGGTAGTGCTTATAAAGCATAAAGGGGCTGTCAAAAACAGCCCCTTTTTTATTTTAATTGGTACAGCTTTCAGGCTCAAAGGAACCTAATCCATGGTTTGTCAAAAAAGCTTCCATGTTTTTCCAATGTTTTTCTTTGAGTTTTAGATTATCAAGCTCTCCATTTTTGTGAAAGCTTCTAAGTCTCTTCATATTGTCTTGGAAAAAATATTTCCACTGCTCTATCGTGTAGGTTGATGGAGTGATGACAGGTATCCCTTTTTTGTCACCATCGTGACATTCTTTGTGACAGTACCTTTTAAACTTCCTTTTCCCGTCCCTTTGGCTTAAAGCATAGGAACTCGAAATCAACGAAAATATCAAAATGATTGTGAAGATGGTAGTTAAGGTCTTCTTTTTCATAACATCCTCCTAAATCAAAATAAAATTTTTCTACTAAAGCTCTATAAAGTGATAAATTTCACTGATAAGAGTTTCATTATATAATTATATCACAACATAACGGATAGTAAATATTAATTAATGATTATTTAAAATTTCCCGAACTTTTGTTAACAAATCGTCAGGGTCAAACGGTTTTTCAATAAAATCAACTGCACCAAGATCAAAAGATAAAACAAGATTGTCAATATTTGAGAAAGCTGTGATTACAATTACAGGAATTTCTTCATCGATATTTCTTATTTTGCTTAAAAAATTTAAGCCATCCATAAATGGCATATTTATATCAGTAATCACAAGTGAATAATTATTGTCTTGAATCATGGTATAGGCGTCTTTACCATTATCAACTATATCAACGGTAAACCCTTTTTTTTCAAAATAGTTTTTTAATCCTAACAATGTTTCTGTGTCATCTTCGACAATTAATAGTTTATAAGGCATTAAGTTCTCCAAATAGTCGCGCTATATTTGATTCTGTCTGTTTTGCTAATGAGATTAGGTCTATATCAAGTAATTTTGAAATATAGATTGCAGTATAAATTGTAAAAGATGGCTCGTTTGTTTTACCTCTTTTTGGAATGGGTGCTAAATAGGGTGAATCTGTTTCCACTAAAAGATGTTCAATAGGTACTTCTTTTACAGCTTCCTGGATTTCTGTTGCTTTTTTATAAGTGATATTCCCTGCAACAGATATCAAAAAACCGTTATCTAATGCCCAACGCATTATTTTTTTATCACCATTGAAACAGTGAATAATCCCTTTTAATTTTTGCCCTTTATTCATTTCATTTAAGATTTTTATCAAATCATCTGAAGCATCTCTATTATGTATAATGATCGGTTTGTTTAATGATATAGCTAAATCAAGGAAAATCCTAAAAACGCTTTGCTGGACATCTTTTGGGGCATAATTTCTATAATAATCAAGCCCTATTTCACCAATTGCTATTACCTTTTCATTTTTTGCTAATTTTTCAAAAAGTGACAACTCTTTTAGATTAAAATCGTTTGAATCATGTGGATGAACACCAATTGATGCATAAACAAAGGGGTAATTTTTTGCAATATCCAAAGCTTTTAAAGAGTCTGTATAATTTATCCCTATGTTTATAATTCTGTGAATACTATTTTTTTTACAATTATCAAAAACTGCTTTTAGGTTTGAGCATAATGGTTCAAAATGAATATGAGAATGGGTATCAGTAAAAAAAGCCCCATTCTCACGCAATATTTTTAAATGTGTTTCTAAGTCCTTCATTTTATAATACTTCCTGCAGGAACATCATCTGGTAACTCTACTACGACATGTCGATCCCCAACCCAGGCAGCTAAAATCATCCCTTCAGATTTTACCCCCATCAGTTTAGCTGG
This sequence comes from Deferribacter thermophilus, assembly GCF_049472675.1. Classification (NCBI taxonomy): domain Bacteria; kingdom Pseudomonadati; phylum Deferribacterota; class Deferribacteres; order Deferribacterales; family Deferribacteraceae; genus Deferribacter; species Deferribacter thermophilus. Next base: position 93,555 of record NZ_JAPNXM010000005.1, on the reverse strand, counting down.
TTTTAAATTTGATACAACAGCCACTGTTTTCCCTTTTAAATCCTCTGGATTATAACTTTTTGCAACACCTGCTACAATCTGTCTTATATCATTATTTCCCAAATCAACTTTGAGTTTAAGAAGTTTTTCAGATTTTACAATTTTTTCAGCTTCTAATATTTTGCCTGCTTTTATTACAACTTTTGAAAAATGATCGATAGTTATTTCCTCTACTGATGGTTCAGGCATTGTCTTTTCGTTTTCTTTAGAAATTTTCTCTAAGAATTCTTTTTCATCAATGCGGGGGAATAACTGCTTTACTTCTCCAATCTTAATACCAGATTTTAGTTGTTTTACCTTTTTAAGTTCATCAAAATTACTTTTATGTAAATCGATATCTAAATTGAGCTGTCTTCTGATTTCCTTTGCTGTATCAGGCATAAATGGATAGATAAGCAGAGAAAGTATCCTTATACCATCAAGCACAAGATACAAAACAGATTCTAATCTATCCCTTTTTGATTCATCTTTTGCTAACATCCATGGTGCATTTTTGTCTATATATTTGTTTAGTTCGGATACAAGCTGCCAAATGGCTATCAAAGCTTTATTGAAAGCTATATTATTTAGATGTTTATCAACCTCTTCAAAAACTTCTTCAATCTTTGCCAACAGTTCTCTGTCAGATTCATCCTCTTCTTTATATGCGGGGATAACACCATCAAAATATCTTTTTATCATACCTAGTGTTCTATTTAAAAGATTACCCAAATCGTTGGCAAGATCACCATTTATTCTATGTATTAGTGCCTTAAAGGAAAAGTCACCATCAAGTCCAAAAGGGACTTCTCTTAACAAAAAGTATCTAATAGCATCAACACCGAAGGTGTCCACAAGCCAGTTAGGGTCAATGGCATTGCCAAGAGATTTACTCATTTTTTGACCTTCTACTGTCCACCATCCATGGGCAAAAACTTTTTTAGGTAGTGGTAGCCCTGCACTCATAAGCATAGTAGGCCAGTAAACTGTATGGAATCTGAGAATATCTTTTCCTACAAGGTGGACATCTGCTGGCCAGTATTTTTTAAACTGTTCTGTTTCATCTAAATAACCAATTGCAGAAATGTAGTTTGTCAAAGCATCTATCCAAACATAAATTACATGGTTTTCGTCTCCAGGAACAGGGATACCCCATTTAAATGATACTCTACTTACAGATAAATCTTTTAACCCCTCTTTTATAAATGATACAATCTCGTTTTTTCTTGATGGTGGCTGTATAAAATCGGGATTTTCTTCGATGTATTTCAATAATTCATCCTGATATTTTGACATCCTAAAGAAGTAGCTAGGTTCTTTTAATTTATGTGTTTCTCTACCACAGGATGGGCAATGGTTGCCATCTAAAAGTTGAGTTTCTGTCCAGTATGTTTCGCAAGGGGTGCAATACCACCCTTCGTATTCTCCCAAATAAATGTCACCATTTTCTTGCATTTTTTTAAAGATTTTTTGTACAGCTTTTTTGTGCTCTTCATCGGTAGTTCTTATAAACTTGTCATTGGATATATTTAGCTTTACCCACAAACTTTTGAATCTTTCAACAACAGTGTCAGCAAGCTCTTTAGGGGTTACCCCTTTTTTTTGTGCAGCTTGTTCAATTTTTTGTCCATGCTCATCAGTGCCTGTGAGGAAAAATACATCATAACCACAAAGCCTTTTATACCTAGCCAAAACATCTGCAGCGACTGTGGTGTATGCATGACCAATATGAGGTACATCATTTACATAATATATTGGGGTGGTAACATAAAAGGTTTTATTATTCATATCTTTCCTCCACTTTCTTCATCCACTATATCTTCAAACTCTATAAATTCGCCTTCTTGTAACTCTTCTTCATAGGTTTCATACATTAGACAGCACATTAATCTACTGCATACACCAGATATCTTTGAAGGGTTTAGTATAAGATTTTGGTCTTTAGCCATTTTGATAGATATATTCTGAAATGTCCTTAAAAAAGATGAACAGCAGAGCTCTCTCCCACAAACCCCTATTCCGCCTAAAATCTTTGTCGCGTCTCTAACCCCAACCTGTCTCATCTCTATCCTTGTTCTGAATACTCTTGCCAAATCTTTAACCAACTCTCTAAAATCGATTCTACCATCTGCTGTAAAATAGAATGTGAGCCTTTTTCTATCTAATGTGTATTCTGCTTTGAGGAGTTTCATTTCGTGTTTATGCTTTTTTACAAATTGCTTACAAATTTCTAATGCTTTAATTTCATCTCTTCTGTTTTGAGCTAATTGAGTTAAATCATCACTGTTTGCAAGCCTTAAAACTTTTTTCATTACAGAGATATCTTCTATTTGGATTTTTCTATCTGGGATTATAACCGTAGCTATGTCTTCACCTTTTTCCGATTCAACAACTACAAAATCACCTCTTTTTGCAATAACATCATTTGTTAAAAAATCATATATTTTACCAGCCCTTTTAAAGGCAACGCCAGTAGCATTTATTTCAATCACTTTTAACCTCGATAATTTTTGTAATTAAATACCCTTTTGCTATATCAAGATTGATATTATAGTCAACACTTTTCAAAATATCCAGTAGATAATCGCTAAAACTGCCTAATTTAATATTTTCTTTTTCTAAAGCAAGTTTTTTAGAATATTTGAAAGTATTTTCTAAAATTGTAGAAAATTCATCTCTATCATTGATTTTATTAATTTCATTTATGATATCAAATAGTTCACAGTTTAAAATATCTATGAATGGCTCAAAAGTATCTACATCTTTGTTAATTTGAGTTAGTTCCTCTTTTGAAAGTCTATGAAAGACAATTTTGATGCATCTAGATCTTATTGTAGGTAAAACCATATCGTAATTATGTGTTATTAAAATAAAAGTTGTATCGATGGGTGGTTCTTCTAAAGTTTTGAGCATTGCATTTGCAGCTTCTCGTTTTATCTTGTGGAAGTTATCAAGTATAAAAAATTTTCTTTTGCCTGAAAAAGATGAGAGGAATGCTTTTTCACTTAATTCTCTAATATTATCGATAGATAGCTCATCCTCTTGTAAAAGTATTACATCAGGATAGATGTTTTCATTTATCTGTAGACAACTGTTACAATGGCACTCTTCAAAGTATTTGTCATTTAAGCAATGTACAGATTTAGCTAAATTTAGAGCAAATAGTTTTTTCCCTACCCCTTCATTACCAGTAAAAATATAAGCATTATGAAATGTCTCTCTTTCTTTTATTATTTTAAAATAGTCTTTTAGGTGTTTGTGGCCTATAAACATAACTCTTTTTTTACCAAAGAAATTATTTCCTTAGATAAACTTTCTATATCTTTGTTTCCATCTAATATTATGACATTTTTATAATTTTTACTGTACCAGATAAAACCATCTCTAACCTTTTTGTAAAAATTGAGCCCTTCTTTTTCAAATTTACCTTCGCTGTCTATTTTTTCGTATTCTTTTAATCTTTTTATAGCCCTTTCTAAAGCTATTTTTATGGGAATATCGATTAAAATTGTTAAGTTTGGCCAGTAAAAAACGGTAAGTTTTTCTAAAAGTTTTAATGTATCAATATTTAAACCTCTACCAAAGACTTGGTAAGCATAAGTTGAGGAAATAAAACGATCACATATTATAATTTTATTATTTTCTAAAGCTGGCTCAATAACTTTTTTCTGGTGTTCTAATCTGTCAGCCGAATAAAGTAGAAGCTCAGTTTCTGGCTCAATATTGTATTCTGAAGAGATAAGAATATTTCTTAAAATATTTCCAACTTCAGTTCCGCCAGGCTCTTTTGTAAGGATAAAATCCACCTTTTTTGTAGATAAATAATTGCTAAGTAATTTGCATTGAGTAGATTTTCCTGAGCCATCTATCCCATCTATGACTAAAAAATATGGCCTTTTAGTTTGTTGCACAGTCCTCTGTATCCCCTTGCAATTTTTTTATTGTATGTGGTATCGCTGGGAAAATGGTTTCGAGATTTTCCATTGCACCTTTTGGGCTTCCTGGTAGGTTGATAATCAAAGAATTTCTCCTTATTCCACATAATGCTCTTGAGATTAGAGCATGAGGTGTTTTTTCAAAGCTTTTCATTCGCATTGCTTCTGAAAATCCTGGTAATTCTTTCTCTATAACCTTTTTTGTAACATCAGGTGCAATATCTCTTGGCGATACACCAGTAGAGCCATTGGTTATGATTAAGTCAAACTGCTGTAAATCGGCAAAATCAACAAGCATATTTTCTAATATATCCTTTTCGTCAGGTATCATTTCGTATCTGATAAACGATGTAGCTAAATTTTTCTCAATATATTCTTTTATTTTAAGCCCAGTTATATCTTCCCTTTCCCCTTTGCTACCTTTATCACTGAGCGTTATAATAGCTGCGCTAAAACCATCTTTAGGTAGCTTTTCGATTGGATCACCTACACTTATTTTCCCATCATTTTTTACTACGGCAAAAATCCCCTCTTTTGGCATTATACAATCACCTGCTTGATAATAAATAGCACATCTATGGTGACAGATTTTACCTATTTGAGAGATTACGAATTCAATATTGTTTATTTTAAGTCTTTCACCTACCTTCATTTTACACAGCTCAATCCCTTCTGTGGTGATATTTTCGGCAAAATCTCCACTTTTTACCTTAAGACCTAAATTTTGCATCTTTTCAATACTTTCTTTGGCTAAAAAGCTTATTTGTCTATGCCAATCACCAGCATGTGCATCATTTACAATCCCGTGGTTTGCTTTGATTTCTGCAGTTTCTATATTATGTTTTTTTGTCCCTTTTCTTTCACTAATAGAAATTGCATATACTTTTGGCATGAATCACCTCTTTTTTTGATAAATTTGCGCATCATTCATTTTCTTTATAATAGAGAAATTGCTTTTTAAGTCAAACATGAAATTAGTACAGGGAGAGTTATTCCAGAAAGTATTGTAGATAAAAGTATTGTTGTAGATAAAAACTCTGGGGATTTATTAAATTTTATAGCGTACATAAGGGGCAAGAGAGCGCTAGGAGCTGATGTTTGAACAATAGCTACCTGTTTTTCAACACCATTAATATTTAAAATTTTAGCTATTAAAATAGCAATTATTGGAGAAGCAATTAATCTTAAAGATACGGAAAGTAAAGCAGGTTTTAATAGTTTTGATGAGATACTAATTTTTGATAGTTGAAGCCCTAATATAAAAATCAGTAATGGGATTGTGGCGTTTGACATCAAGCTAAAAGGTTTTTCTATAAAGTCTGGTAGAGTAATTTTTAGCTCAGAAAAGATTATTGCTAGTATAAATGCGTGTATTAAGGGGATTTTTATAACATCTTTAATGGCCAAAAGGAGGTTTTTTTCGTTTGAGGAGAGCATAATTGCCAAAGTGGAAAGAGGTATATTAAATACTACAAAGTATATAATCGAATATAAAACCCCTTTTTCACCATAGGCGAAACTAATCAATGGAAGCCCAAAGTTTCCCACGTTGATCATGGATACTGAGAGTATGAAAGGTATTTTGTATTTATCATCAAAGTTATGTATTTTAAAAGTAATTGAAGCAATCAATATTAGCATACTAATAAGAATAATCATAAAAATAAAAGGCTTATATAGGGTGTGTGTTTCAATTTTATGAGACATTAGTGAATGAAATACAAATATGGGAGCAAAAATAGTAAGTGTGACATCGGTAATGTATTTAAAATCAATGTTTTTTATTTTGTTATAAATATAAGCAAAAGCAATAATGATAAAGATAGGTAAAACTGTCTTGATGAAAATAGCAAAAAGTGCTGTCATCTATGATAACTTATTCACAAATCTTTTTTATCTCTTCAGTGGTTAAGCCTATCTCTTTCATCTTTATGATTTTATCAACACTACATCTGTTATTCTCTTTATCATCTTTTGTCTCAGGTTTTCTATATGAATCAAAACGGTTTTTCTTATCTGGATAAAGGTTTATAATTGACTGTAAAGCATCAGCAAGCTTTGTAGCATCGTCATTATTTTTTACTTTTATATTAAATGTTTGCTTGCATTCTCCTCTATCGAAAAGGTACCAGTCAACTTTTACCCCATTTTTTGTTATTACAGGTTCTTTCAAAGAAGTCCCATAACAGCTGTAAATATTTCCATTAATGACTTTTACATAATTTGCACCAAAAAATTTATTAATTTTAGTTGTATGATTATTGTCATAAAGCTCGAGAGTTTTTATATAAAATTTGTCCAATTTTTTATGCACCCATGTAAAGGCTAATAATCTGTTATCATCAGAATGATAAGTTTTATAATATTTGTAGTCGTTAGTAGGAGAATTTTTATCAAGGATTACTTTAATTATTTCGTATGGGTTTTTCTGTAAAGATTTATCGATAGATTTTTCTAATGTGGCTGTTTTCTGTGAACATCCTAAAAATAAAATTAGGAAAAAAGTGAAAAGTAAAAAGATTATTTTTTTCATTGTTAACCTCATATTAATTTTTTTGTATTTTATATTTTTGATATAAAAATTCAATAGAATTTGAAATAAAAGATAAATTGACAATGTTATGTTAGTTTGTTAATAGTGCGAAAACAAAATTTATATAGTCGGAGTGTATAATGAAAAAACTTAGCGAAGCTGAAATAAAAGAATTAGAAAAGCTTGCTGTTTTGTGTCGTGGCGATATTTTGAAAATGACAACTTTGGCAGGGAGTGGTCACCCTGGTGGTTCAATGTCATCTATTGATATGTATTTGACAGTATATAAAATAGCTAATATTTCACCTGAAAATTATAGAAGTTTGGATAGAGATAGAGTAATTGTTTCTCATGGACATACTTCTCCAGGTGTTTATTCTGCACTTGGTAGAAATGGGTTTTTTGATATTGATGAGGCAATTGCTTATTTTAGATTGGCTGGGAGTATCTTTGAGGGGCATATCGAGAGAATGGTGCCAGGTGTAGAATGGACTACAGGTAATTTAGGCCAAGGTTTGTCAGCAGCCTGCGGGATGGCTCTTGCGGCAAAGCATTTAGGTGTCCAGTATGATGTTTACTGCTTTATGGGGGATGGTGAGCAGCAAAAAGGACAAATTAGCGAGGCAAGAAGGTTTGCTGTTAAATATAATTTAGATAACTTGATAGCTTTTGTGGATTATAATAAATTGCAGATTAGCGGTGATATAAATGAGGTTATGCCTCAAAATATAAAGGATGAATATATTGCTTCTGGTTGGGCAGTCCTTGAAATAGATGGGCACAATATCAAAGAGATTGCTGATGCAATTTATCAAGCTAAAAAGATAGCAAGGCCAGTTTTGATATTAGCAAAAACTGTGATGGGTAAAGGTGTCTCTTTTATGGAGAATAAAGAGGTTTATCATGGAAAGCCTTTGAGTGAAGAACAACTTGATGCTGCCCTAAAAGAGCTGGGACTTGAAAATGATCTTGAGAAGTACAAAGAGATGAGAAAACAGTTTGTTTTTGATGAGTCAGCGCATGAAATTTTTAGATACGATGTTAGTGTAGATACGGGATTTTCTAAAACTTATGGAATAGATATCTCTATGGACAATAGGAGTGCTTTTGGAAATGCCATCACTGAGCTTGTTCAGATAAATATGGCAAACAATAAAACTCAGGTAATAGTTTTTGATTGTGATCTGGCAGGTTCAGTAAAAACTGATAAGGTGGCAAAAGAGTTTGCAGAAAATTTTTATGAAGCAGGGATTCAGGAGCATCATACGGCAGTTTGTGCTGGAGCTGCAAGTGTAAATGGGGTGGTCCCTTTTTTTGCAGATTTTGGAGTATTTGGTATTGATGAGACTTTTAACCAGCAACGATTAAATGATATAAATGATACAAACTTAAAGGTTGTTACAACTCATGTGGGTATAGATGTGGGAGAGGATGGCAAAACTCACCAATGTATTGATTATATTGGTGCAATGAGGAATCTTTATGGCTTTAAAGTGATTGTTCCTGCTGATCCAAATCAAACAGATAGGACTGTCAGATATGCAGCTAAAGAGTATGGGAACTTTTTAATAGCTATGGGTAGGTCAAAAACACCTATTATTTCAGATGAGAATGGAAACCCTTTTTTTGGTGAAGATTATGAGTTTAAATATGGAAAAATAGACATAGTTAGAGATGGGGAAATACCTTTGTTTAGTTATGGTTCTATGTTGTCTCGTGCCATTAAAGTGCATGAGATTGTAAAATCTGCCAATAAAAATCTTGCAGTTTTAAATGTATCGACACCTTTTAAATTGGATGAAGAGGTTTTGGAAAAATTTAAAGATAGTAAAATTTGGATTACTTATGAAGACCATAATATTAATACAGGCTTAGGTTCCATTTTAGCAGACTATATTGCTGAAAGAGGTTATGGTATAAAACTTATAAAGTTTGGTGTTAAAAATTACTCATATTCTGGCAAACCTGATCAAATTTTTGAGCTCATTGGGTTAGCTCCAGAAGCTGTAGCAGCTGATATTTTGACATATCTATAAAAAGGAGGCTGGTATCATTATTGATACCAGCTTTTTATGACTCTAAATATTTATTTATCCTTTTTAAAATAATTTCTGGGTTTTTATTTTTTACAAAATATTCATCGGCATATAGAGCTGAAAAATCTCTTTTATAATCTTCATGAGCCGTTAACAGAAATATAGGGACTTTATCATTTCTCTTTTTTATCTCTTTTAAAATATCAAGCCCACTTTTTTCTGGCATATTGATATCTAATAAAATCAGGTTAGGAGATTCTTCTCTAAAGATTTTTACCCCTTCAAAGCCATTTTCAGCTTCAATAACAGTAAAACCGTTTTCTTCTAAAAATTCTCGATAAAAGCTTCTTATATTGGGGTCATCATCAATAATAAGTATTTTCTTCATATTGCACCTCTTTTTTAAAAAATAATTGTATTTTAGTTTGGTTATTTTCAGAGAATATTTTTATATCACCTCCATGTGCTTCCATTATTTTTTTGCAAATAGGTAAACCAAGACCAGTCCCATTCTCTTTGGTGGTATAAAAAGGGGTAAAAATTTTAGGTAGTTCGGATGTGGGTATCCCTCCAGCATTATCTGTTATCTCTAAAATTTTATATTTTTCGTTATCGAAAGATCTTATTTCAATAATATTGTTTTTTGTATCACTAAAAGCATCAAGACTATTTTTGATAATATTGACTAATACTTGCATAATTTTCGATTTATCAACATTTAAAGTTTCTGTGTTGTTGATATGTAGTTTTACTTCAGCTTCTTTTTCTTTAATTTTTTCATAAAGTATTGTTAAGACTTCTTCAACTAAACTTAAAATATTAATTTCATCAACAGATAATTTGAGTGATTTTGAGTATAACAATAGATCGTTTATGAGTTGTTCCATCCTGTTTACTTCATTTTTTATGATTTTTAGATAAGTATTTAGTCTTTCATCGGTGTTTAATTTGATGACCCTTTCCGTGAATCCGCCAATAGAAACCAATGGGTTTTTCAACTCATGGGCAATAGATGCAGTAAGTTTACCTAAATTTATCAAGTTATTATTGTAGAAGAGATTATTTTTAAAGAAATCTAAATCGTTGACAGCAAATTTATACCTTTGGATTAAAGACTTAAAACTAAAAGTTATTGCTAAGATTTTTGAATATATAACAAGCAGATTGTTAATCTTAGATAGCTCTGCTTCTTTAGTAGAAATTACTAATAAACCCAAAGGCCCTTTGTTTGTATAAATACCAATACCATAATTTTTATATGGGAATAATTCATTGTTTAATTCATCCACTTCTTTTATCTGTTCAAAAAAGAGTATATCACTAAAATTATTCCTTTCTTTAAGCTCAATAATTTCTTTTTTAAAATTTATACCTTTCATTAAAGTTTTGGTTTTGGATTGATAAAGTAACCCTCTTAATTGGAAAAGTTTACTATTAAAGAGATATAAACCTGCGCTAAAGATGTCATCCTCTGTAATGAGTTTTAATAGAGTATTGTCTAATGTTTTTTCAATACTTTGATCACTTAAAATACTTTCAAGTAAGTATGTAACATCGATAATTGCTGTGCTATTAAAAGTAGTTGCACATGAAAGTAAAATCAATTTAATCTGGTTTATCTGATTGTCATTTAATTTTTCGGGAGAGTTGTAAAATAGTTCCAATCTATAATTTTCTATTTCCACCTCACTGAAAAAGTCAGATTCATTTCTTTTTATATAAGAGATTAGAATATTATTGTGGGAAAATATAAACAGTTTTGAGATATCTATATTATATAATTCTTCTAATAAACTAACTAAATGCATAATTAATTATAGCATAAGTTTTGAATAAATTGTAAATAAATTTAATGAGAAATTTTATTGCGGAACTGTTTTATTTTGTTATGCCACTCATCAGTTGTGCGGATTTTTGCAAAGTATAAAAGAGTTTTATCGAAGAATTCATAAACTAATTTTAGATATAAAATTCTTTCTAAGACATTGTCGCTCAAATCTTCACTTTTAGTGGTCGGGGCTTTTATCCCTGTTATTCTAAGGGGTTTTGTTTTGAATGTGGCTTCGATTTCTATGTGTTGAGAAGATAGTTTTAGTGTAAGTTGAGATACCTTTTTTGAGTTTTTCAGTGATGTAATCAGCTCTTTGTTTTCTGATAAGTTATCACTAATTATGTTCACTTTTTCTTGATGGTCAATATCTTCAAGATATATTGAGTTAGTTAGATTAAAACTTAGAAGCAGGTCATTAACTTGGATTGTGTTATTACCTAAAAAATATTCTATTAATAAATAGGTGAGATATTCGTTTTCAAGAAAAGAGATATCTTTTTTTACTTCTTTGCTCAAAAATCCCCCCTTTATTATATTGTTGTGGGCAAGCTGTTTAGTAAATTATCCAATATTGATAAATCTCTTAAATTACGCTTAAGTATTTCTGCAAATGATTCTCTGTAAAGATTTATATCAAAAGCAATTCTGAAGAGATGAGATAGAGCATCAAAAATTTTGGAGTTAAGCTTGTTTATATAAACGAAGTTGTTATTAGAGTCTAAAATCACTTCAACAATTGTGGTAGAAGGGGTAGTGGAATTAAGTAATGTTTTTGTAACAGAGTTTTTAAGGAAATCGATATCAGATTTTGTTAATTTTTCTTTGTTTGATTGGGATAAAAGCTCCTTTTTCTTTTTTTCTAACTCTATGTTAAAAAAATTTGAGTTAATCTTTTTTTCATCGATTCTAACAGTAAAAAGCATATATTCATTGAAAAATATTTCTGCTTCATCAAAATTTTCTGCTGTAGGGTATAAAAATGGTGTAAAACCATAGTTTACAGCTCTTAGTTCATCATAAAGATTTTCAAAAGAGTATTCTTTTAGTTTTTCTGCAATTTCTGTTATAGAAAGATTAAATTCGTTTTGATAGCCTAATCTAAAAAAGGTCAAACTCCCTTTGATAATTCCCATAATGCCTCCAGAGCAAGAAAGATATACAAAATTATATTTATATGCAATAAATTTATACTTTTTTTCTTAAAAAGTTGATTTTTTCAAGAAAACTGATATTTATACACTCTCAAATTATAACAGGAGGTAAAAAGTATGGCTGTAGAAAGAACACTTGCTATTATAAAACCTGATGCAGTTAAGATGGGTGTGTCAGGTAAAATTATTCAGAGAATTGAAGATGAAGGTTTTAAAATAGTTGGGATGAAAAAAATATGGATGACAAAAGAGGTTGCAAAGGGGTTTTATTATGTTCATAAAGAAAAACCCTTTTTTGAAGCTCTGACAGATTTTATGAGCTCTGGCCCATCTATTGTAATGGTTTTAGAGAAAGAGAATGCTATTAAGGATTGGAGAAAATTGATGGGTGCGACAAACCCAGCTGATGCAGAGGAAGGAACTTTGAGAAAAGAGTTTGGAAAAAATATTGACAACAATGCGGTTCATGGTTCTGATGCGCCTGAGACAGCCGCATTTGAAATTGGTTACTTCTTCTCACAAATAGAATTAGTATAAGGGAGGGGTGAGCTTCTCCCCTCTTTTATTTAATTTTTGAGGTGTATTATGAAGTATAAAAGTACAAGAGGTTTAATTAAGGGTATTAGCTTTAAAGAAGCAGTTTTGATGGGGCTTGCTGATGATGGTGGTTTATTAATCCCTGAGAGTATCCCTTCTATTACCCAAGATGATTTGATGGCTCTAAAAGATAAAAATTATCAAGATGTTGCTTTTTATATTATGAGTAAATTTGTTGGGGATATCGATAAAGAGGTTTTGAAAAGATTAATTGATGAAAGTTATAAAACTTTTGATACATCGAAAATAGTTCCTTTAGTAGATCTTGATGATTTTTATCTTTTAGAGCTTTTTCATGGCCCAACATTAGCTTTTAAAGATGTGGCATTACAATTTTTAGGGAATTTGTTTGAATATGTATTAGGAGAAAAAGGGGAAAATTTAAATATAATTGGGGCTACTAGTGGTGATACGGGTAGCGCTGCCATATATGGAGTAAGGGGTAAAAAAGGGGTAAAGATATTTATTTTGCATCCAAAAGGGCGTGTGAGTAAAATTCAAGAGCTTCAAATGACAACAGTTCTTGATGAGAATGTGTTTAATCTTGCTGTAGATGGGACTTTTGATGATTGTCAGTATATTGTAAAAGAAATTTTTTCTGATCTGGATTTTAAGAGAAAGTATAGTCTCGGATCAATTAATTCTATAAATTGGGCAAGGGTCTTAGCTCAAATTGTTTATTATTTTTATGCCTACTTGCAGACAAAAGAGAGTGAAAGGCTTGATAAAATAAATTTCATTGTTCCTACAGGGAATTTTGGGAATATTTTAGCAGGTTTTTACGCAAAGATGATGGGGCTACCAGTGAACAAATTGGTCATAGCAACTAATGAGAATAATATATTGCACAGGTTTGTTCAGTATGGTGATTATAGCATAAAGGGTGTTGTACAAACATACTCACCTTCGATGGATATTCAGATTGCAAGTAATTTTGAAAGATATCTATTTTATTTATATGATGAGGATGCAGACAAAGTAAAAGCTTCAATGGAAAATTTAAGGAGAGAAAGGTTTATCAAGTTTTCTACTGAAGAACTAAAAAAGGTTCATCAAGATTTTGATTCTACTACCACTGATAACTCTGAGACCTTAAAAGTGATTAATAGTGTGTATCATAAAAAAGGTTACATTTTGGATCCTCACACAGCATGTGGTGTGGATGGTGCTCTAAAACTAAAAGATAAATATGAAGAAAAATTTATCTGTCTTTCAACTGCTCATCCAGCAAAATTTATTGATGCAGTTAAAAAAGCTATTAATAAAGAGCCTGTAATCCCTGACAGAATTCAAAAACTATTTGATAAAGAGAAAAGGGTTTATGATATGCCAAATGATGTATCTGTTGTAAAAAAATTTATTGAGCAACATGTTTAATGAGTAAAACTAGTATTGAAAGATACAACTTTGATTTTGATGAAAGTCTTATTGCTCAATATCCAGCAGAAAAAAGGGATGAGTCAAGATTATTGATAGTAGATAGAAAAGAGCAAAGACTGCTGGATAAGAAATTTAAGGATATAATTGATTTTTTTGATGAAAATATGTTTCTTGTTGTTAATAATACAAAAGTTTTAAATGCCAGATTTTATGCAAAAAAAGAAAGTGGTAAAACAGTAGAACTTTTTTTGTTGGAACAGATCGATGATAAAAGATTTAAAGCACTTCTTGGAGGTAAGTGGAAAAAAGAAGGGTATTTATATATAGAAAATTATAAGATTTTTGTATCGAGTAGAGATGATGAAGGGTTGGTATATGTTGATTTTTTGGAAAATGACCCTTTTCAAATGATGGAAAGATATGGGCATGTCCCTCTTCCTCCGTATATAAAAAGGGAAGATAAAGAGATTGATAAAGAGCGTTATAATACAGTGTTTTCTAAAAAGGTAGGTTCAGTTGCAGCTCCTGCAGCTGGCTTACATTTTACAGATGAGTTGTTTGATGCTTTGAGAAAAAAAGGTGTTGAAATATTTGAAATAACACTAAATGTAGGGCTTGGAACCTTTAGACCTGTTAAATCGGAGTATATTGAAGACCATAAAATGCATAAAGAATCATATTCTATAGATAAGTCAGTTGCAGAGAGAATAAATTTTTTAAAACTACAGGGGAAAAAGCTTGTCGCAGTAGGAACAACAGTAGTTAGAGCACTTGAATCCTCAACAAATAATGATGGAAAGTTAATGCCTGCAGAAAATGCTTACACAGATCTTTTTATAAAAGAAGGGTATAAATTTAAAATGGTGGATATGTTAATAACAAATTTTCACCTTCCAAAGTCTACACTTTTTATACTTGTGTGTGCTTTTGGTGGTTATGATTTGATGAAAAAAGCTTATAGGTATGCAGTGGAGTCTCGTTTTAGGTTTTTTAGTTATGGTGATGCAATGTTTATAATGTAGAGGTGATGGTTTGTTTAGATTTGTATTAGAGGGTAAGGATAAGGAGAGTAAGGCGAGGTTTGGGTATTTTGAGACTATTCATGGGAGAGTAGAAACACCTATTTTTATGCCAGTTGGTACTGTGGGTTCTGTAAAAACAGTTACTCCAGATGAATTAAAGGATATTGGAGCTCAGATTATATTGGGAAATACATATCATCTTCATCTTAGACCAGGGGATGATGTTGTAAAATATTTTGGAGGGCTTCATAAGTTTATAAATTGGGATAGGCCGATTTTAACAGATAGTGGTGGTTTTCAGGTTTTTAGTTTGTCAGAGTTAAAAGATATAAACGAGGAAGGGGTTACATTTAGATCACATCTTGATGGAAGAAAGATTTTTTTAACTCCTGAAAAGTCCATTGAGATACAGTCAAACCTTGGTTCAGATATTATGATGGTATTGGATGAGTGCGTTCCATACCCTTGTGAAAAAGATTATGTAAAAAAGTCTATAGAATTAACGAGAAAATGGGCAATTAGATGTAAGAATGCAAAGATAAATAGCTGGCAGGCTCTATTTGGGATTGTGCAGGGAGGGGTATATAAGGAGTTAAGAAGGGTAAGTGCTGAACAGATAGTTGAGATAGGTTTTGATGGTTACGCGATAGGTGGTTTAAGTGTAGGGGAAGAAAATATACTTATGTATGATATTACGGATTTTACTACAGATTTTTTACCTGAAAATAGACCGAGATATCTTATGGGGGTTGGGACACCTGAGGATATTTTAGAATGTGTTGAGCGTGGGATAGATATGTTTGACTGTGTCATGCCCACAAGAAATGCTAGGAATGGTTTACTTTTTACAAGTTATGGTAAGCTCCATATTAAAAGGCAAGAGTGGAAACTGTCTGATAAACCAATTGATCCAAACTGTAACTGTTATACTTGCAGGAATTTTTCAAGAGGTTATTTGAGACATTTATATAAGGCAGGTGAAATATTAGCACTGAGGCTTAATACAATTCATAATTTACATTTTTATATTTCTCTTGTAAAAGAGATAAGAAATGCTATAAAGAGTGGTTGTTTTAAAAAATTTAAGCGAGAAAAATTAGAAATGTTTAAAATAGGAGGAGATAATGTTTGAATCAATAGCTTATGCGGCTGGGCAGCAACCAGCAGGGCAGAATCCGATAGCTGCTTTTTTACCTTTAATATTGATCTTTGTAATATTTTATTTTTTGCTTATTAGACCACAGCAAAAAAGACAGAAACAGCATCAACAAATGTTAGAATCCTTAAAAGCTGGAGATGAGATAATTACTTCAGGCGGTATCTATGGAAAAATAGATAAGATTTTGGATCAAAATACATTTTTAGTGGAAATTGCAAATGGTGTTAAAATCAAAGTGGTAAAAAATGCTGTAGCGTCAAAAGTTACTGGAGGAGCAGAAAATAAATAAAAAAGAGGTAGTGGGGTTATGAAATATAAACTTAGATGGGCTATTATCTTTATTGTAATTGTTGGAGCTTTGATTTCACTATATCCTTTAAATGAGAAGATAAAGCTTGGGTTGGATTTACGAGGTGGGATGTATGTTTTGTTAGGGGTAGAAGTTGATAAAGCAGTGGATGCAAAACTTGATACCCTTGTCACTCAGGTCAAGAAGGATTTGCGTAGTGAAAAGATATCTTATGCTTATGTGAAAAAAGATAAAGATAAATTAGTTGTTGCTCTAAAGGATGATTCAATAGATAATGCAAAAAAAATTATTGAAAATAATTACCCTTTTTTAAAGGAATCAAGTATTTCTAAAAATGAGTTTCTGTTAGAGTTTAAGCTTGATCCAAAAGAAGTTGAGAAGATAAAAGATTATGCGGTAGAGCAGGCAGCTCAAGTTATTAGAAATAGGATTGACCAGTTTGGAGTTACAGAGCCTGTTATTCAAAGGCAGGGTAATAGAAATATTTTGGTTCAGCTTCCGGGGATTACTGATCCAGAAAGAGCTATAAAGCTAATTGGTAAGACTGCACAGCTTAAATTTTATTTGGTTGATGATGCAGTTACTGCTTCTGATATTTCATCTGGTAATATCCCCTTTGATGATATCGTTCTTTATAAAAAAGTGATAGATAAAAGAACAGGGAAAATAGTAGAAAATACCCCTTACGCTCTTAAAAGGGATGCTGTTTTAACTGGTGATTACCTTGTAGATGCAGAAGTGAGGATTTCTAGTCAATTTAATGAGCCTTATGTGTTGATTAAGTTTGATAGTGCTGGAGCAAAATTGTTTGGAGAAATTACTAAAAATAATGTGGGTAAAAGGCTGGCAATTGTATTAGATAACAATGTATATTCAGCACCAGTAATTAGAGAAGCTATCATGGGTGGTGAAGCTCAAATTACTGGTAACTTTACAATGGAAGAAGCTAAGGACTTAGCTATAGTTTTACGAGCTGGGAGTTTGCCTGCACCTGTTAAAATACTTGAAAATAGAACTGTAGGTCCTTCTTTGGGTAAAGATTCAATAGAAAAAGGTATAAAGGCATCAATTATAGGATTACTCTTGGTTGTAGTTTTTATGGCCGTTTATTACAAGCTTTCTGGTGTAATTGCAGATATTGCCTTGATATTAAATTTAGTGATAATTTTAGGTGTTATGGCTTTATTTAAAGCCACTTTGACACTTCCAGGTATTGCAGGATTGATTTTGACAATTGGTATGTCTGTGGATGCTAATGTCTTAATTTTTGAACGAATTAGAGAAGAGCTAAGGCTTGGTAGAACTGCATTAAGCGCAATTGAGGCTGGTTTTGAAAAAGCTATGTCCACTATTTTGGATGCTAATATAACCACTTTGATTGCTGCTGTGGTATTATTTCAGTTTGGAACAGGGCCGGTAAAAGGTTTTGCTGTGACTTTATCAATAGGTATTTTGACATCTATGTTTACTGCTATTTTTGTTAGTAGAACAATCTTTTTACAAATATACGAATCCAAGAAAAATGTGAAGTTGAGTATTTAAGGAGCTGAAGATGTTTGAGATTATAAAGCCTGGAACAAAAATTGATTTTATGGGTAAGTCTAAGCTATTTTTCTTGATATCTGGTATTATTGTTTTGTTAAGTTTGGTTATAATCTTTACAAAAGGGTTCAATCTGGGGATAGATTTTGCAGGGGGTTCTGTAATACAGGTGAGGTTTGATAATCCACCTTCGTTAGATGTTTTAAGGGAGAATATAAAGAAATTAAACTTAGGGGATGTGGTTATTCAGAATTTTGGAGATGAAAGAGAAGTTTTAATAAGAGTTGAAAAAACTGATAATGATTTAAATGCAGTAGCTAATGATGTAAAAAGTGCATTAAGCAATAGCTTTAAAAATAATAATTTTATTGTGGAAAGGGTAGAACAGGTTGGACCTCAGGTTGGTAGTGAACTGCAGAAAAAAGCTACAATGGCTGTGATTTACGCGCTTATCGGTATTTTAATCTATGTAGCAGTAAGATTTGAGTTTATATTTTCTATAGGTGCTGTTTTAGCACTTTTTCATGATGTAATAATCACTTTAGGGGTGTTTTCTATAACATCAAGAGAGATTAATTTGCCAATTGTTGCAGCGGTGTTGACAATAGTTGGTTATTCTTTAAATGATACAATAGTGGTGTATGATAGAATTAGAGAAAGACTAAAAGGGAGTGCTTCTAAAGTAAGTTTGTTAAATTTAATAAATCAGAGTATAAATGAAACCTTAAGTAGAACTTTGCTTACATCTTTTACCACATTTCTTGCTGTATTAGCTCTTTATGTATTTGGTAGTGAAATTATTAAAAACTTTTCATTCGCTCTATTGATTGGCATCATAGTGGGTACTTATTCTTCTATTGGTATAGCAAGCTCTTTTGTTTATAGTATTAAGAGAGATAAATAGGGGGCTTCCCCCTTTTTTAAAAAAAAGCTTGACATTAAAAAATAATGTTATTAATTTCCGCTTAAAGAAACATTACACAGGATTTTTCATAGTAGATGAAATCAAAAAAGAATAATTAATTTTTCAAATAATAATCATTAGATGAATCATTAAAGGGGTGAACTGTGAATTTATCGGAATTGAAAAAAAAGCCTATTGAAGATCTTGTGGCGATTGCTAACGAATTTGATATTGAGCATGCAGACAATCTCCTCAAACAGGAGCTTATATTTGAAATACTCAAAGCTGCCAGTGAAAAGAATGGGCAAATATATGGTGAAGGGGTATTAGAGGTTTTACCTGATGGTTTTGGTTTTCTTAGGTCTCCGGATGCTAATTACTTGCCTGGACCAGATGATATATATGTTTCACCAGCTCAAATTAAAAGGTTAGGGCTAAGAAGTGGCGACACTATTCAGGGAGAGATTAGACCACCAAAGGATAATGAAAAATATTTTGCCTTACTAAAAGTTGAGAAGGTAAATTGGGAGGAGCCTAGAAGGCAAAGGAACCTGTTTGAAAACCTAACTCCACTTTTTCCTGATGAAAGGATTAATTTAGAAGCATTCCCTACAGCTTATGATACAAGGATTATGAATCTTTTGGCTCCTGTTGGTAAAGGGCAAAGGGGGTTAATAGTAGCTCCACCTAAAGCTGGAAAAACGATGCTGTTAAAATCGATTGCAAATAGTATCACAAAAAATCATCCTGAGATCTATTTAATAATTCTTTTGATCGATGAAAGGCCAGAAGAAGTGACCGATATGCAAAGGTCTGTTCAGGCAGAGGTGGTTAGTTCTACCTTTGATGAGCCAGCTTATAGACATGTCCATGTGGCTGAAATGGTGCTGAATAAAGCTAAAAGATTGGTGGAGCATGGTAACGATGTGTGTATCCTTTTAGATAGTATTACTAGGCTTGCGAGAGCTTATAACTCCATTGAACCACCAAGTGGAAAAGTGTTAAGCGGTGGTGTTGATGCTAATGCACTACATAAACCTAAAAGGTTTTTTGGTGCTGCAAGAAACATAGAAGAGGGTGGCTCTTTAACTATCATTGCAACTGCTTTAATTGATACTGGTTCAAGAATGGATGAAGTAATTTATGAAGAATTTAAGGGCACTGGAAATATGGAGCTTCATCTTGATAGAAAACTTGCAGAAAGAAGGATTTTTCCAGCTATTGATATTAACAAGTCTGGAACTAGAAGAGAAGAACTCTTACTTACAAAAGAGGAGCTCAATAAGGTCTGGATACTTAGAAGGTTTTTGAGCAATATGAATTCTGTTGATGCAATGGAATTTTTACTTGATAAAATTAAAGGGACAAAAACAAATAAGGAGTTTTTGGAGTCAATGAGTAAATAATTTTACTTTACAAATTTGAATAAATTGTGTTAATTAGAGCTTTTCGAAAAATAAATGATGGAGGATATAGATGAAAAAAGGGATTCATCCAGAGGTAAAAGAGGTAGTTTTTAAGTGTGCTTGTGGTAATGAGATAAAAGCCTTATCAACTGCCAAAAAAACAGGTATTGCGATTTGTTCTGCATGTCATCCATTTTTTACAGGGAAACAGAAGTTTGTTGATACAGCTGGTAGAGTAGAAAAATTTATGAAAAAATACGGAAATTATCAGGAAAATATTAATAAGTAAAAGTCTATGCTAAAAAAAACAAAAATTAATGTAAAATTGCTTAAATACACAGCAGAACCAGAGCTTACTGCTGCTTTAGCCGCTAAACTATGTTATGCTTCTGATGCTACAATAGATGACTTACAGAGGAAAATTGAAAGAGGTGAGCAGGAAAGTTTTATTGAAAAGATTGTTAGAATTGGTCATCATTCTGTTTTAGAGCATGTGTCATTTACTTTTGGTGTTGAGGGTGTATCAAGAACACTAACTCACCAGCTTGTTAGACATAGAATAGCTAGCTATTCTCAGCGTTCTCAAAGGTATGTAAAACACAAAGATGGTTTTGAGTATGTTTTACCTGATTCGATTGCTTCAAACTCCGAAGCTGAAAAAGAGTTTGTCAAATTAATGGAGAATATTTCCAATGTTTATGATAAATTAATAGATTTAGGTGTTCCTGCTGAAGATGCTAGGTATGTTTTACCAAATGCATGTGAAACTAAAATCATAATTACTATGAATGCAAGAGAGTTATTACATTTTTTTAATGTTAGATGTTGTAATAGGGCTCAATGGGAAATACGTAGAATGGCTGAAATGATGCTTGAGGAATGCCTTAAAGTAGCTCCAGCTATTTTTAAATATGCTGGGCCAAATTGTGTTACAGACAAGTGCAAAGAGGGTGATTTTACTTGTGGTAAAGCATCTGAAGTAAGAAAAAGATATGAGGAACTTTTAAGAAGATACGATAGGTTGAATTAGAACTTTTTTCTAATAAATTCATCGTTTGTCTATGAGGTCAAAGTGAATAAAAAAAGTTTAGATGTAGGTGGTCAGGCTGTAATAGAAGGGGTTATGATGCGAGCCCCTGGTAAATTTGTAATTGCTGTTAGAAGAGAAGATGGTAAGATTGTTGTCAAAAAGAAAGATATTTCTATTGATAATAAACCGCTATTTAAAAAACCCATTTTAAGAGGCTTAATCGCTTTATATAATGCACTTATATTAGGTATTAGTGCTTTAAACTTTTCAGCCTATCATGCATTTGGTGAAGGTAGTGAAAAAATAAGCAAAAAAGAGATGTTTTTTAGCCTTATTACGGGTTTGTTATTGGGGATTGGATTATTTATTTTTTTGCCATTATTTATTACTGATTTGCTAAAGCATTTATTACCATTATTAGATAGATCTTTTTTGGCTTACAACGCTGTAGATGGTGTTATTAGAGTTATTTTCTTTTTGTTGTATATCTATTTTATATCGTTTTTTAAGGATATTAGGAGAGTTTTTGAATACCACGGTGCAGAACATAAGGCTATTTATACCTATGAGAGTGGGAAAGAGTTGAGTGTGGAAAATGCAAAGCAGATGAGCAGATTTCATCCAAGATGTGGAACAAGCTTTCTGTTAATAGTGATGATAGTGAGTATTCTTGTTTTTTCTATAATTCCAAAGGATGCGCACTTTATGATAAAATTATTATCTAGAATAGTTTTTATCCCTTTAATTGCTGGTCTCTCTTATGAAATTTTAAAGTTGAGTGATAAGTTTAGTAATAATATAATAGTAAAAATCTTGATTAAGCCTGGTTTATGGCTGCAAAAATTGACAACTAAAGAACCTGATGAAGAACAGATTGAAGTGGCTTTGATATCTCTTAAACTTGCATTGGATAAAGAGATGGATGATGAGGGGTTGATTTATGTTTCATAAATTAGATGAAGTGGTGGAGAAATATGAAATATTAACTGAGAAGTTAGCTGATCCATCAATAATGAGTGACAATAAATTATATCAGCAACTTGCAAAGGAGCATGCGGATTTAAAACCAATAGTAGAAAAGTATAAAGAATATAAAAAGGTCGAAAATGATATTGAGGAAGCAAAGCAAATTTTGACTTCTGGAGATAAAGAGCTAAAAGAGCTGGCTGAGATGGAATTAGAGGAGGGGAAAGAGAAGCTTGAAAAATTAGAAAATGAATTAAAGATATTATTAATACCAAAAGACCCCTATGATGAAAAAAATATCTATTTGGAGATAAGAGCAGGGACAGGTGGTGATGAGGCGACACTTTTTGCTGCAGACTTATTGAGAATGTATATGAGGTATGCAGAAAAAAAAGGGTGGAAAACTGAAATAGTGGATTACAACGATACAGGTGTGGGTGGATATAAAGAAGTAATACTTTTAGTCAAAGGGAAAGGTGCGTATAGTAGATTAAAGTTTGAGGGTGGTGGTCATAGAGTGCAGAGGATTCCTGTTACGGAGTCAGGAGGTAGAATACATACCTCAGCATGCACAGTAGCTGTTTTGCCTGAAGCTGATGATGTAGAAGTGGAGATTGACCCATCAGATCTTAGAATTGATGTATTCAGAGCAAGTGGTGCAGGTGGCCAGCATGTAAATACTACAGATTCTGCAGTAAGAATAACTCATATCCCAACTGGGATAGTAGTTTCTTGTCAGGATGAAAGAAGCCAGATAAAAAATAAAGAGAAAGCGATGAAGCTTTTGAAGGCGAAGATTTTAGAGATGGAGATAAGAAAGCAGCAAGAAGAAATTGCTTCAAATAGAAAACTTCAAGTTGGTTCAGGTGATAGAAGTGAGAGAATTAGAACCTATAATTTCCCTCAAAATAGAGTTACAGATCACAGGATAAATTTGACGCTTTACAATCTTGATCAAGTAATGGAAGGGGAGTTGGATGAAATAATAGATGCTTTGATTGCTTATGACCAAGCAGAAAAGCTAAAAGAGATCGGATTATAAAATAATGTCCCTAATAGTTGGGGGCTATTATAGGGTAAGAGATTATATCAACTTTTTACAAAATAATTTTAAACATCTTTCAATTTCTCAAATAAAAGAGCTTATTTCATATATTTTCAATATTAAATATGAAGAGATTCCATTTAAGATGGATGAGTTATATATTTATGATACTGATGTATCTAAAGTTTTTGAAAAGATTGGTAAAAAGTATCCTGTAAATTATATAACTAAAAAAAGGTATTTTTATGGATTAGAGTTTTATGTGGATGAAGCTGTTTTAATTCCAAGATATGAAACAGAAGTGTTAGTAGAAGAAGTGCTAAAGAGGTACAATAAAGGGTTTATGCTTGATTTGTGTACAGGTTCAGGCTGTATTCCCATTTCGATAATCAAAAACAGCAAAAAAAAGATAAAAGGGGTAGGGGTAGATATTTCTATAAATGCCTTGAAGATAGCTAGATTTAATAGTATAAAGCATTCTGTTGAAGATAAATTGAGTTTTTTGAACTTTGATGTTTTAAATATTGAGAGGTTGTTTAAAGGTGGGATAACTTTTGACTTTATTACATGTAACCCCCCGTATGTTGACAGATCAAGTAATTTTGAGGATTCTATCCTTTATGAGCCAGAGCAAGCCCTGTTTGCAGAAGATGAGGGTTTGTTATTTTATAAAAAGCTGTTGAGTAAATTACCTAAATTATGTAAAAAAGGTGGAATTATTTTTTTTGAAATACCGTGGGATAAGTTAGATAAGATAAAAGAGATTTTTAAGGATAAGGATTTTGAGTTTGTTAGAGATTTGTCAGGGAAAGAGAGGGTTTTGATTTGGAGAAATTAGTCATTGAAGGTGGAAATAGGCTTACTGGTGAGGTCAGTGTAAGTGGTTCTAAAAATGCATCGTTGCCTATAATGGCTGCCACAATTTTAGCAGAGGGGGGATACACTTTAGAAAATGTGCCAGATTTAAGAGATGTCAGAACTTTATGTAAGCTTCTTAATCTTTTAAACATTGAAACAGATTTAAGAAATAATCAGCTGGTTTTAAGAAATAGTGGCGGAGATGCTTTTGAGGCACCTTATGAGCTTGTTAAGACAATGCGAGCAAGTATTCTTGTATTGGGGCCACTACTTGCAAAGAGGAAAAGAGCTCGTGTATCGTTACCTGGGGGTTGTGCAATTGGTGAGCGTCCTGTGGATCAGCATATTAAAGCACTAAAATTAATGGGTGCAAAAATTGAGATTGAGCATGGCTATATTGTCGCTGAGTGTGAAAAATTGATCGGAACTGATATATATTTTGACCTTGTGACAGTTACAGGGACTGAAAATATCATGATGGCAGCTGCTGGTGCAAAAGGTGTCACTACTATTTATAATGCAGCTATTGAACCAGAAGTAGTGGATTTGGGAAATTTTCTTATGAAGATGGGTGTGAAAATAGAAGGTTTGGGAACTAAAACAGTGAAAATTTATGGTAGCGATAATTTAATAGCCACAGATTATAAAGTGATGAATGACAGGATAGAAGCTGCCACTTTGATTTGTGCTGCAGCAATAACAAAGGGGGATATATTATTAAAAGGTGTACCAATTGACTGCCTTACTACGGTCATAGATAAGTTTTTAGAAATTGGTATAAATATTGAGGTATTGGGAGAAAATGTTATTAGGGTATCGGCAGATAAAAGGCTTGATGCTGCAGATATCACAACTCAGGTTTATCCTGGATTCCCTACAGACTTACAAGCTCAATTTATGGCTTTGATGACAGTGGCTAAAGGGGTATCAGTTATTACAGAAAATATATTTGAAAATCGTTTTATGCATGTAGCTGAACTTAAAAGGATGGGAGCAGATATTAGACTAAAAGATAGATCAGCCATAGTAAGAGGTGTAGAGAGATTAAGCGGTGCCCATGTTATGGCTTCAGATTTAAGAGCTAGCGCTTCATTGGTTTTAGCTGGTTTGATTGCTGATGGTGAAACTCATGTACATAGGATTTATCATCTTGATAGAGGTTATGAGAAGTTTGATGAAAAATTAAATAAGCTAGGTGCAAAAATAAAGAGAGTTGAAAATGGGGAATGATGGTTTTATTAATATTGCTCTACCTAAAGGTAGAATGGCTAATGATACTATTGAGCTTTTAGTTAATAAAGGCTTAGCTGATGACTGTATCGATTTAAATTCAAGAAAATTAATTTTTGAAGATAAAAATAATAAGTTAAGATTTATGGTAGTAAGGAATATGGATGTGCCAACTTATGTTGAAAATGGGGCTTGCCATATTGGAGTGGTAGGTAAAGATGTTTTGGAGGAGTTATGCCCTGATGTGTATGAGTTTTTAGACTTAAAATTCGGTTATTGTAGATTATGTGTAGCTGGTCCAAAAGATTGGATGGGTGATTTTACCCATAATTTGAAAATTGCCACAAAATATCCAAATATTACCAAAAGGTATTTTTTTGAAAATGGTTTGTTTGTAGAAATTATTAAACTGTATGGATCAATAGAATTGGCGCCAATTGTAGGCTTATCAGATTTAATTGTTGACTTGGTGTCAACTGGTGAGACTTTAAGAAAAAATGGCCTAAAGGAGATAGTCACTGTGATGGAGTCAACAGCAAGATTAATAGCTAATAAAAATCTTGCTAAATTGGAATCTAATAGGATTAAAAAATTGATTGAGGCATTGAATGACTAAAAAAATAATTTTTATTTTCTTTATTGTATTTTTTATAAAGTTTGTTTTTGCTGAAGTATTGATAGATAATGTTCTAATTGAAGGGAACAAAAGGGTACCATTAGAAACTATCAAAAAATATACGGTTAAACCTGGTGATGTTTTTGATTTGAAAAAGATAGACGAAACTATTAAGGAGCTTTATAAAACAGGCTATTTTCTGGATATAAAAGCTGATTTATCAGCTGTAGAAGATAAAATCGTTTTGACCTATTTTGTAAAAGAAAAGCCTTTTATAAATAAGATATATATTGAAGGTAATGATGAAATCAGAGAGGAAACTTTAAAGGAGATCTTAATAATTCATGAAGGAGATCCCTTTGATAAAGCAAAGATTGAGCAGAGTATTGCAGAAATCAGAAAAAAGTATGAAGATGAGAATTTTTATAATATAAAAATAGATTATGATTTAGAAGAAAGAAAAGATAATAGTGTTGACCTTATTTTTACTATAGATGAAGGGAAAGAAGCCAAAGTGGTCAAAATTAATTTTTATGGTAATAAGATATATACGGATAAAGAGCTTAAAAAGGTAATTGAGACTTCTGAAAAAGGGTTTTGGTCGTGGCTGACAGGTAGTGGTAAATTAAAAAGGGATGAACTGGAATTAGATAGGGAAAGGATCAGAGCAAAGTATCTTAATAACGGCTATATGCGAGTAAAGGTGGCTGAGCCTGAAGTTGAATTGAATGATGATAAAACAAAAATAGTTGTGACATTTAGGATTGAAGAGGGTAATCAATATAAAGTAAGAAAAATTTCTTTTAGTGGAAATATACACCGAAGCGAAAAGGAGCTTAGAAAAAGGGTTCTTCTTAAAGAGGGGGATATCTTTTCCAGTGAAAAATTTAGAAAAGATATAGAATCTTTAACTGATGCATTTACTGAAATAGGGTATGCTTTTGCGAATATTGAACCAGATACTGTTATTGATGATGATGAAAAGGTAGTGGATATCCTTTATAAAGTAGAAGAAAATGTTTTAGTACATATTCATGAAATCATAATTAGTGGAAATACTAAAACAAGGGATAGGGTTATTAGGAGAGAGTTTGATATTCATGAAGGGGAAATTTATAACAGTAAAAAAATTAAATCCTCTAAAAGGCATATAGAAAATACAGGGTATTTCGAAGAAGTTAATCTAATTGAGGATCCTTTTGATAAGGACAAAATAAATTTAAAGCTCAATGTAAAAGAGAAACCAACTGGGATGTTCAGTTTAGGAGCTGGTTATTCTACACTTGATGGGTTTGTAGGTACAATTCAATTATCTCAAAATAACTTTTGGGGGCTGGGATATAAATTAAGTCTTAAATCAGAATTTTCATCAAAAAGAACCGATTATACTTTAAGTTTTACAAACCCTTGGTTGTTTGATAGACCTATTACTTTTGGGTTTGATCTTTACAATCTTAAGAGAAGCTATTATGAGTATACAAAAAAATCAAAAGGTGGAGCTTTAAGATTAGGGCATTCAATTATAAATCGAAAACTATATGCATATTATAGATTTGCTTATGATAAAATTAAGATTTATGATATTGATGATACGGCCTCACAATATATAAAAGATCAGGAAGGTGAAACAACCACAATAAGTTTTACACCTTCTTTGGTTTGGAGTACTCTTGATAGTCCAATAGATCCATCAAAGGGGAACAGATCAAAAATATTTGTAAAATATGCAGGCGGTATATTAGGTGGTGATAACAATTTTGTTAAAATGGGTTTTGAAACTTCCCAATACTTCCCTCTTTTCTGGAAATTTGTAGGTATGCTTCATGGAGAGATCGGTTATTTAAAATCTTTAAATAATGATCCATTGCCAGTTGATGAAAGATATAGATTAGGTGGGATGTATAGTGTGAGAGGTTTTAAATATGGGGATATTTCACCTAAGGATGAGACAGGTTATGAGTATGGTGGTGATAAATATGTTCTATTTAATGCTGAGGTTACATTTCCTATATCTGAAGCAGCTAATTTAAAGGGGGTTGTGTTTTTTGATGCAGGTCAGGTGTATGATAATGGGGAAGATTATTTCTCTTATGACTTAAGAAAATCGGCAGGTTTTGGTTTTAGATGGTTTAGTCCAATAGGCCCTTTAAGATTAGAATATGGGAAAAAATTGGATAGAAAATCTGGTGAGTCCGCTGATAGGTGGGATTTTTCAATTGGAGGAATGTTTTAAATTAACATAAAGGAGGAATTTTTTATGATGAAGAAGAAGTTTGGAATATTATTTTTGGCTATTTTTTTTGTTTTTATTGGTTCAGCTTATGCTGAGCTAAAGATAGCGGTTGTAAATATGCAGAAAGCTCTTGATGAATGTGATGCTGGTAAAGCAGCTGTTGAAGAGATGAAGAAGCTTTATAGTGCAAAGCAGCAAGAGATTAATGAAAAACAAAACGAACTTAAGAGGATGCAAGAAGAGATTAATAATCAAAGCTCACTATTATCTGAAGATGCAAAACAAGCAAAATTAGATGATTATCAGAAAAAATTAAAAGATTTGAAAAGATTTGTAGCTGATTCTAACGAAGAGCTTAAGAAGAAAGAGCAAGAATTTATTTCAAAAATAGCTACCGATTTAAAGGAAGTTGTTGAAAAGCTTGGGAAAGAACTAAAATATGATATTATTTTAGAGGTAAGAGAATCAGGTGTATTGTACAATTCTGACAAAGTGGATATAACAAATCTTGTTGTTGAAAGATATAACAAAGAATGGCATGCAAATCAAAATGAAGCTAAGTGAAATAGCTAAAAAATTAAATTGTGATTTTAACGGTGAAGATGTAGATATTCTCAATGTGGCAGCGATTGATTTCCCAAAGCCACAAAGTATAACCTTTGTAGGAAAAGAAGGTTATCTCAGGCAGCTTGATTCTTCAAAGGGGTTTGTTGCTGCCATTTTAGATGAAAAATTAAAAGGTAAGGATGTAAATCTCCCTCACTTATTTGTAAAAGACTTAAAACAAGCAATAAAAATAGTTATAGACCTTTTTTATCCAGATGAAGAGATAGAGCATGAGATCTCAAAGACTGCTGTTATCGGTGGAGTAAAGATTGAAAAACCTGTATATATAGGAGATTTTACAAAAATAGGTGATGGTACAGAGATTGGCTGTAATACATATATTGGAGATGGTGTTAAAATTGGAAATAATGTAAAGATTGGAAAAAATTGTAAGATATACTCAAATGTGACTATCTATTCAGATGTAAAAATTGAGGATAATGTAATTATTCATTCTGGAACTGTTATTGGTAGTGATGGTTTTGGTTATGTAAATACACCTTCTGGTCATCAGAAAATAAAGCAGGTTGGAAGTGTAATCATTGAAAGCCATGTGGAAATAGGTGCTAACTGTACAATAGATAGAGGAACATTGGGAGATACAATAATAGGCTTTGGCACGAAAATAGATAATTTAGTTCAGGTTGGGCACAATGTAAAAATAGGTAAGCACTGTATAATCGTAGCTCAGGCTGGTATTGCAGGAAGTAGTGAGATTGGTGATTTTGTTATAATTGGTGGTCAATCAGGGGTTGCTGACCATGTTAAAATTCCTGCTGGCACAATTATAGCATCAAGAGCTGGTGTACCTGGCAATGTTAAAAAGCCTGGCGTATATTCAGGAAGCCCAATAATGGATCATAAAAAATGGTTAAAATTGAATGTGATTTTGAAAAATATTGATAAATATTTAAAAAATTTAGAGGGGGAGTAGTATGGATATAAACAAAATTAAAGATATTTTACCTCACAGATACCCTTTCTTATTAGTTGATAGAGTATTAGAAATAGATGATTTGAAAATAAAAGCGTTAAAAAATGTTACTATGAATGAGGAGTTTTTTTTAGGGCATTTTCCAGCAAATCCTGTAATGCCTGGTGTTTTGATTATTGAAGCTTTGGCTCAGGCTGGTGGTATATTGGCATTTCAATTTTACTCTGAAGAAGAGAAGAAAGATGCAAAAGTTTATTTTATGTCAATAGATAATGCAAAGTTTAGAAAACCTGTTGTTCCTGGTGATCAATTAATTTTAGAGGTAACTGTGGTTAAGAGAAAAAAAGATGTTTGGAAGTTAAAGGGGGTTGCTAAAGTTGATGATGTTATAGCGTGTGAAGCAGAATTTATGGCTATGGTGCAAAAATGATTCACAAAACAGCTATAATTGATAAAAGCTCAGAAATTTCATCAAAAGCCGAAATAGGTCCCAATGTTTACATCGGTAAAAATTGCGTTATTCATGATAATGTAAAGATAGGTTTTGGGACTGTAATAGAATCTAATACAGAGATAAAAGAGGGGACAATTATTTCACCAAATGCGCATCTTGGTGGTGCTCCTCAGGATATCAGTTATAAAGGGGAAGATACTAAGCTTATTATTGGGAAAAATTGCATTATCAGAGAATTTGTTACTATTCATAGAGCATCTACAAAAGAGGACTGGGTAACAGAGATTGGTGATAATTGTTTTATCATGGCAAGTTCGCATATAGCTCACGATTGTAAGATTGGTAATAATGTTATTTTAACAAGTTATTCAGGCTTGGCTGGACATATTCATGTGGGGGACATGGCAGTAATTTCTGGATTAGTTGCTGTTCATCAGTTTGTAAGAATTGGGAAACTTGCTATGATAGGGGGGATGAGTAGAATTACTTTAGATGTGCCACCTTTTACCCTTGTTGAAGGTAATCCAGCTGTTATCCATGGACTAAATGTAATTGGTTTGAGAAGAAGAGGTATCGGTTTAGAAGTGAGAAATGAACTTAAAAAGCTTTTGAAAATATTTCTTGATAAAAAATATACCAAGGAAGAAGCAATAATAGAGATGGAAAAAGTAGTAAATAGTAGTGAGGGTAGAGAGTTTGTTGAGTTTATGAAATACTCAAAAAGAGGTATTACTAGGAGATAGTTATGATTAAAATGGGGCTCATTGGACTTGGAAGAATGGGGAAATACCATTTAAATCTATATGATGAAATCCCTGAAGTAAAGCTGATGGGTATTTGTGATATAAATGAAGAAGAGCTTAATAAACAATCAAAATTAACTGGTGTTAGGGGGTATTTGGATTATAGAGAAATGCTTGATACTGTAGAAGCAGTTACCATTGCTGTTCCCACAAAGTATCACTACGAAGTTGCAAAAGAGTGTCTATTGGCTGGTAAACATGTATTGGTTGAAAAACCTATAACTACTAACCTTGAACAGGCAAAAGAGTTATTTGATATTGCAATGAAAAAGGATTTGGTATTGAATATCGGTCATGTGGAGCGGTTTAATGGAGCAGTTATGGAATTAAAGAAAATCGTAAACAATCCATACTTAATAGAATCGAGAAGAGTAGGCCCTTTTGCTGAAAGGATGAAAAATGATAGTATAATATTAGATTTGATGATTCATGATATAGATATTATATTAAACATTTTAGAAGATGAAGTTGTTGATATTCAAGCGCAAGGTGCTTCTGTATATTCTAAACTTGTTGATTATGCCTCAGTTAATTTGAAATTTAAAAAAGGGACTGTAGCTAACATAATTGTTAGTAGAGTAAATCAGAAGAAAGATAGGACAATGAGTATAGCTCAAAAGGATGCGTTTATTTTCTTAGATTACACAAATCAAGATATAAATATTTATAGACAGGGAACAAGCCAACATATTTTTGGTAATAAAGAGTTAACTTACAAAAATGAATATATATTAGAAAGACTTTTTGTGTATAAAGACAACCCTCTTAAGCTGGAAATAAAAAATTTTATAAAATGTATTGATAATAGAGCTTGTAGAGTTGTTTCAGTGGAGCATGAATTAAAATCATTGGAAGTGGCTTTAAAAATTGATGAGATGTTAAACAACAGGTAGATAATGAAAACAGCCGTATTAGCTGGTTATGGGAAATTACCTTTAATAGCAATAAATAATTTGAAAGATTTGGGTCATGAAGTAATTACGATAGCATTTAATGAGGAGATAAATATAGATTTATCTGATGCTTCAGATAAAATTTACAAATTTAGTGTAGGTCAGGCGAAAAAAGTTTTGGATACCCTGGAAAAGGAAAAGGTTGAATCAGTTTTGTTTGCAGGAAAGATTAATAAATCGCTTTTATATAGTAATTTAAAGTTTGATATGTTTTCTATAAAACTTTTAATGAGTTTGAAAGATAGAAAAGATGACACAATAATGTTGAAAATTGTGGAGTTGTTAGAAGAGAGAGGGATAAAGGTATTGGAACAAACCGAGATTTTAAAAAATCTACTTATAGAAGAGGGGGGGTTGACAAAATTAAAGCCTAACAAAGATGAGTGGGATGATATAAGATTTGGTTTTAATATTGCTAAAGAACTGGGAAGGGTTGATATTGGACAGACTGTTGTTGTGAAGAATATGGCTGTAATGGCTGTTGAGGCTATTGAAGGCACCGATGAAGCGATAAAAAGAGGGTGTAATTATGCTAAAAAGGACGCTGTGGTGGTGAAAGTTGCAAAACCTTTTCAAGATTTTAGATTTGATGTACCAACAGTAGGTATTGACACATTAAAGAATATAAAAGATAATAAAGGTAAAGTATTGGCTTTAGAGGCTGGGAAGACATTTATAATTGATAAAGAAGAGTGTATTAAATTTGCAGATAAAAATAAGATGATTATTGTTGGTATAAGGGGTGAAAATGAAGGCTGAGCATATAAATCCTTTTATCGAATCTACTTTCTCAGTTTTTGAAACAATGATGGGTATAAAACCATCTAAAAAAACTGTTGAACTAAAAAAAGGGGACAACCCATCCTATGATATATCTGGTATAATTGGTTTGACTGGGCAAGCTATAGGTTCTGTTGTAATAAGTTTTCCAGAATCTTTGGCTTTAAAAGTTGTTTCGAAATTTATAGGTGAGGAAAAGAGTGAAATTGATGATGATGTGGTTGATGCTGTGGGTGAGTTGATCAATATGATTGCTGGTGGAGCAAAAAAGATTTTTACCGATAAAGGTTTAAAGTTTAAAATTTCTATACCAAATGTGGTAACAGGAAAAGGGCATAAAATAAAAAGACCTAGTAATGTCCCGTGTATAGCTGTTATTTTCGAAGTTGATAAAGAATTTTTTGCTATAGAGGTTTCTTTAAAAGAGAATAACTAAAAATGGATTATCTAATATTTTCCCTTTTAGGTTTGATTTTTGGAAGTTTTTTCAATGTTGTAATAAATAGATTACCTTATGGAAAGTCCATCGTATTTCCTGGTTCTGCATGTCCAAAATGTGGTCAAGAAGTTAGATGGTATGATAATATCCCTGTAATAAGTTATATACTTCTAAATGGTCGGTGTAGAAATTGTGGATTGAAAATATCGTTTCAATACCCATTTGTTGAAATTATTACCGCAGTTATAACAGTTTGGCTTTATGTAAAGTATGGGATGAGTATTCTGTTTGTTAAGTATTTTATTTTATGTGGATTGCTTTTGTGTGCTGGTATTATAGACTTAAATACTGCTTTAGATGATAACTTTGAGACAGGGATTATTCCAGATGAGCTATCTTTAGGTGGGATACCAGTTGGTTTAATTTTTGGTTTTATAGAAAAGAGCCTGTTAATTAGTATAATTGGTGGAATTATTGGTTTTTTGTTGCTTTTTATACCAGGTTTTGTATATAAGCTTGTTACTGGTAAGGAAGGGATGGGTGGTGGAGATATAAAGCTTTTTGCGATGATTGGTACATTTTTAGGATACAAACCACTTTTTTTTATATTGTTTATCAGTTCATTTTTGGGTGCAGTTATTGGTTTGTTTTTTATACATATTTATAAAAGGAGAGATTATCCAATACCCTTTGGTCCATTTATATCTTTGGCTTCAATTATATACATTTTTTATGGTGAAGAGATTATACAGAGTTATTTAAAAATGATTCTTTAAAAGGAGGTTGTTTTGTTGACTGTAGATGAGCAGCTGAAATTGATAAAACGAGGCACAGAAGAGATTATTGTTGAAGAAGAATTAAGAAAAAAGTTGGAAAGGTCATTAAAAGAGGGTAAACCTCTTAGAGTAAAAGCTGGTTTTGATCCTACAGCGCCCGATCTTCATTTAGGACACACAGTATTAATTCAAAAATTAAAACATTTTCAAGATTTAGGCCATCATGTAATATTTCTAATAGGTGATTTTACTGGTATGATAGGTGATCCAACTGGCAAATCAGAAACGAGAAAAGCATTAACAAGGGAAGAAGTGTTAAAAAACGCTGAAACATATAAAGAGCAGGTTTTTAAGATATTAGATCCTGATAAAACAGAGGTTGCTTTTAATAGCTCCTGGATGGATCAAATGACATCTTATGATATGATTAAGTTAGCTTCAAAATATACTGTTGCAAGAATGTTAGAAAGGGATGATTTTGCTAAGAGATATTCATCAAATAAACCGATTAGCATACATGAGTTTTTATATCCACTGGTTCAAGGTTATGATTCTGTTGCATTGAGAGCTGATGTGGAGTTAGGTGGAACAGATCAGAAATTTAACTTATTGGTTGGTAGAGAATTACAGAGAGATTATGGGCAAGAGCCTCAGATTGCCATAACAATGCCTATTTTAGAAGGGCTTGATGGTGTTCAAAAAATGAGTAAGTCTCTTGGTAATTATGTAGGTATCACAGAGGATCCTTTTACAATGTTTAGTAAAATCATGTCTATATCTGATGAGTTAATGTTTAGATATTATTTACTTTTATCAGATAAGACTGAAGAAGAAATCAATAATATGAAACAGGATATAGAAAAAGGTGTGCTTCATCCTATGGAAGCAAAGAAGATGTTGGCTGCAGAAATTGTAACAAGATTTCATGGTTCTATAGAAGCTAAGGAAGCAAGGGAAAAATTTGAAAAACTTTTTAGTAAAAAAGAGATCCCTGATGATTTGCAAGAGTATCAGGTAGAAAAAGGGTTAAAATTAATAGAAATTATAAAGAGGATAAATTTTGTTTCTTCAAATAGTGAGATAAGAAGACTTGCTTCTCAAGGTGGTATCTATGTAAACAATGAAAGGGTTGAAGATGTTTATAGGGTAATGGAGGAAGATGAGTTTGTATTAAAGGTAGGTAAGAAGAAATTTGCTAAAATTGTTTTAAAATGAGGAGGTTGTCGTGGTAATGGTGAAACCTTTTAAGGGTGTTAGATACAATTTAGAAAAAACTCTATTAAAGCAAGTTATTGCACCACCTTACGATGTGATTAGTAATGAACAGAAAGAAGTTTTAAAGCTGAGATCACCATATAATGTAGTAAATCTAATTTTACCTGATGGTAATTATGAGGAAGCTGCCAAAAAATATAATGATTGGAAAAAAGAAAAGATTTTAATAAAAGATCCTGAACCTGTTTTCTATCTTTATGAACAGGAATATGAATATGATGGGAAAAAATATGTGCGTACTGGATTTATTGGCTTGTTAAAACTTGAAGATTATGGAAAAGGCAATGTTTTCCCTCATGAAAAAACTCTATCAGGTCCAAAGATGGACAGATTTAATCTTATGAAGGCAGCAAAGGCAAATTTTAGTCAAATTTTTGGTTTGTATATAGATGAAGAAAGATTTCTTGATAAAATATTTTCTTCTATAAAGAAAGAGATGCCTGTAGCTTCAGCTGTTAATGATGAAAAGGTGAAGAATAGCTTATGGTTAATTGATGATGGAGAGATTAAGAAGACTATAGAAGATTTTATGAAGAATAAGAAAATATATATTGCGGATGGCCATCATAGGTATGAGACTGCTTTGAAATATAGAGAGTATATGAGAGAGCTAAATGGAGATTCCCCTGATGATATAAAGCCTTATGATTTTGTAATGATGATGTTTGTAAATTTTTATGATGAAGGATTAAAAGTATTTCCAACTCACAGAGTTGTAGAATATAATGGAAACTTGGATGAGCTTTTAGAAAAAATAAAAACATCTTACACAGTGGAAAATGTAAATAGTTATGAAGAAGGTATAAAAAAGCAAAGTGAAAGTGATTATCCTGCTTTTGTCCTTTATTATAAAGGTGATTTTAAGTTGTTAAGATTAAGTGTAGAAGAATACGAGAAATTGCACCCAATATATAGAAAAGTGGATGCTTATGTTCTTGAAGAGACGATACTAAAACCTATTTTAGGGTTTACTGAGGAGAAGCTATTAAAAAAAGAGGGGATATACTTTGTCCAAAACATGGCTCAAATTGAGAAGATTGAAAAGGAAAGGGAAAATATTGTAGCCTTTTTCTTAAAAGGTGTAGATATTGAAGTAATAAAAGAGATAGCTGAAAATGGGCTTGTTATGCCCCAGAAATCTACATATTTTTATCCAAAATTAGATTCTGGACTTGTTTTTAACGATCTTTGCTAATTTATAAACAATATAATTTGGAGGATTATGTGAGAATAGCAGTTGTTGGCACTGGATATGTGGGTTTAGTGACTGGAGCGTGTTTAGCAGAGTTTGGGATGTTTGTTACTTGTGTTGATATAGATAAAGAAAAAATAGAGATGCTAAATAATGGGAAAATCCCTATTTATGAACCAGGTTTAGATGTTATTGTAGAAAAGAACAGGAAAGCAGGTAGGTTAAAATTTACTACTGATCTTGCTGAAGCTGTAAGAAACAATCTTGTGATATTTATAGCAGTTGGAACACCTCCCAAAGAGGATGGAAGTGCAGATTTGACCTATGTGGAAAATGTGGCAAGGGATATTGCTAAAAATATGAACGGTTATAAAGTAGTGGTGAATAAAAGCACTGTTCCAGTGTGGACAGGTCAAAGGGTAAAAAAGATAATTAAAGATATTGTAGGTGATAAATTCAGGTTTGATGTTGTAAGCAATCCTGAATTTTTGAGAGAGGGAGCTGCAGTTAATGATTTTATGAGACCTGATAGGATTGTCATTGGTGCGGAAAGTGATGAAGCTGTAGCTATAATGAAGGATATTTACAGTGCACACTATCTTGGGGAAGCGCCTTTTGTCGTAACAAATATAGAAACTGCAGAAATGATAAAATATGCCTCTAATGCATTTTTAGCTCTTAAAATAACATTTATAAATGAAATTGCTAATTTATGCGATTTAGTTGGAGCTGATGTGCACAAGGTAGCTAAGGCAATGGGGATGGATGGTAGGATTAGCCCAAAATTTTTACACCCTGGTCCAGGGTATGGTGGTAGTTGTTTCCCTAAGGATACCTTGGCATTGTGCCATATAGCAAAAGAGTATGGTTATAATATCAACGTTGTTGAAGCTGCAATAGAAGCTAATGAAAAACAGAAGTTATTAATGGTAGATAAGATAATGAGTTTATTAAATAGAAAAAAAGAGAAAGGGGCTTTAGAAGGTTTTGTTATAACTATTCTGGGCTTATCTTTCAAGCCTAATACAGATGATATGAGGGAATCACCTTCAATTGTAATAATAAAAGAGTTGTTAAAATATGGAGCAAAGATAAAAGCTTATGATCCTATTGCTATGGAGAATGCTAAGAAAATTTTTGGGGAAAATATTGAGTATTGTCAGGATGAGTATAGTGCAGTTGAAAACTCAGACTGTCTAGTGATAGTTACTGAGTGGAACCAGTTTAGAAAACTGGATATGGAAAGGATTAAAAAATTAATGAAAAGCCACAATTTAGCTGACTTGAGAAATATATATGAACCTAAAAAGATGAGAGATTTAGGTTTTAATTATACCTGTGTTGGTAGAACAAAAATATAATTAGTTATGGAGATTGGTCTTTTATGGATCAGAAGTTTATTAGAAACTTTTCAATAATTGCACATATAGATCATGGCAAATCGACTTTGGCTGATAGGTTGATTGAATATACTGGAGCTCTTGATAAAAGATTAATGAAAGACCAGGTTTTAGATAAAATGGATATAGAAAGAGAGCGTGGTATCACAATAAAGGCTCAAACAGTAAGACTCTATTATCAAGCAGATGATGGTAACAGGTATCAATTAAATCTTATTGATACCCCAGGCCATGTGGATTTTACTTATGAAGTATCTAGAAGTCTTGCAGCTTGTGAAGGTGCATTATTGGTAGTAGATGCATCTCAAGGTGTAGAGGCTCAAACAATTGCAAATGTTTATTTAGCATTAGAACATGATTTAGAACTAATACCTGTGTTAAATAAAATAGATCTACCCAATGCTGACGCTGATAGAATAAAACAGGAGATAGAAGATGTCATAGGTATTGATGCTTCAGAAGCAATTTTGGCCAGTGCTAAAGAGGGGATAGGAACAAAAGAGATTTTGGAATCTGTTGTTAAAAAAATCCCTCCGCCAAAAGGGGATAAAAATAGCCCTTTAAAAGCTATGATTTTTGATTCCTGGTATGACCCTTATCAAGGTGTTATTACGCTTGTGAGAGTTATTGATGGTAAGATTAAGAAAGGGGATCGAATCATTTTTATGTCATCTA
The DNA here is from genome assembly GCF_049472675.1 of Deferribacter thermophilus. Taxonomy (NCBI): domain Bacteria; kingdom Pseudomonadati; phylum Deferribacterota; class Deferribacteres; order Deferribacterales; family Deferribacteraceae; genus Deferribacter; species Deferribacter thermophilus. Next base: position 55,466 of record NZ_JAPNXM010000005.1, on the reverse strand, counting down.
AGAAAGAGTATGAGGTAGATAAAGTAGGAGTATTTACTCCGCTTCCTGCAGATGTGGATGAATTATCTGCTGGAGAAGTTGGGTTTATTATTGCTGGTATCAAAGAATTAAAAGATGTAAATATAGGGGACACAATTACAAATCCTGATAAGCCAACAAAACAGCCATTCCCAGGTTTTAAAAAGGTAAAACCTGTAGTTTTTTGTGGTGTTTATCCTGTAGATACAAAGGATTATGAAGATTTAAGAGATGCACTTGAGAAACTTTCTTTAAATGATAGCTCTATTACATTTGAACCAGAAAATTCGGCAGCTTTAGGTTTTGGGTTTAGGTGTGGTTTTTTAGGCTTACTACATATGGAGATAGTACAGGAAAGGTTAGAAAGAGAGTTTGATTTAAATTTAATAACTACTGCACCAACAGTTGTTTATAGGGTCAAGAAAAGAGGTGGTGATGTAATTGAGATAGATAATCCTGCAGCTTTACCACCTATTGGGGAGATAGAAGAGATTGAAGAACCTTTTATTAGAGCAACAATTATTGTCCCTTCAGAGTATTTGGGTGGTGTGCTTCAACTTTTGCAGGAGAAGAGGGGGGTACAGAAAAACTTTAACTATATTTCTGAGCAACGAGTAATATTGGAATATGAGGTTCCACTTGCTGAGGTGGTAATAGATTTTTACGATAAACTAAAGTCTAGGACAAAAGGCTATGCTTCCTTTGATTATGAGTTTTCTGGATATAAAGCGAGTGATTTAGTAAAGTTGGATATTTTGATTAATAAAGAACCGGTTGATGCTTTAAGCGTGATTGTTCATAGAGATAGTGCATATTATAAAGGGCGAGAGCTTGTGGATAAATTAAAGGAGCTAATTCCAAGGCAGATGTTTGATGTGGCTATTCAGGCTGCAATAGGGAATAAAATTATTGCAAGATCCACTGTTAAAGCGTTTAGGAAAAATGTTACTGCTAAATGTTACGGTGGTGATATTACAAGAAAGAAAAAGCTTTTAGAAAAGCAAAAAGAGGGTAAGAAACGGATGAAGCAGATTGGGAAAGTAGATGTGCCTCAAGAGGCTTTCTTAGCTGTTTTAAAGTTGGGGGAAGAGTAGATGAGTGAAAATGTAAAAAAAGGGAAAATAAAAGATACTATTGATTCTTTGGTTGTAGCATTTGTAATCGCGATGGTTATTAGAGCGTTTGTTCTTCAAGCTTATAAAATCCCATCAGGATCTATGTTGAATACATTATTAATTGGCGATCATATTTTGGTAAATAAATTGGCATATAAGTTTGGCAAACCAAAAAGAGGGGATATCATAGTTTTTGAATGGCCAGTAGAACCAGATAAAGATTTTATAAAAAGGGTTATTGGTTTACCTGGCGATAAGGTTCAGATAATAAATAAACAGGTTTATATCAACGATAAACTGTTAAATGAGCCTTATGTTCTTTTTCAATCTAATTTCGTTTTACCCGCTAATTTTACTCCTCGAGATAATACAGAAAATTTTATAGTTCCTGATGGATATTATTTTGTAATGGGTGATAATAGAGATACAAGTTATGATAGCAGATATTGGGGGTTTGTTTCAGAAGATAAGATAAAAGGGAAAGCTTGGATAATTTACTGGTCGTGGGATTTAAGAAACGGATTTGATGTTAGATTAAATAGGGTGTTGAAAATTATAAGATAAATGTGTTAAATTGTAATTTAACACAGGAGAATTTATGTTTAGATTATTGATAAAATTAATACTGTTTTTTCTTGTTATTTATGTTGGAATTCTTTTTGCAACACCATGGGTTAAATATTATATTTTCAAAAATGCTTTTGAAAATGTGGTCTATAGTGAGAAAAGATTTCCAGATTATAGTGTAAAAAAGAATTTGTTAGAAGAAGCTAAAGATTTAAAGATCCCTATTGAAATGAAAGATATTAAAATAATTGAGGAAAATTTTAAGAAAATTTATTCTATTGAATATCAAGATGTGGTGAAACTACCTTATGTGAAAAGGGATTTTGTTTTCAATTTTTCATTAAAAGCTGTAAAAGAGTTGGAGGGTGAAAGTGGACAACAATATTAAGTATAAAAGAGTGCTTTTAAAGCTTAGTGGTGAAGCTTTGATGGGTAAGCAGAATTTTGGCATCGATGGTGATGTTGTAAAGTATATAGCTGAGGAGATAAAGGGGATTTATGATTTAGGGGTTCAAATAGGGATTGTGGTTGGTGGTGGAAATATATTTAGAGGTGTTTCAGAATCTGCTAAAGGGATGGATAGAGTATCAGCAGATTATATGGGTATGCTTGCTACAGTAATAAATTCATTGGCATTACAGAATGCACTTGAAACTTTGGGGATTCCAACAAGAGTGCAAACGGCTATTGAGATGAGACAGATTGCTGAGCCTTTTATAAGAAGGAGAGCTGTTAGACATCTTGAAAAAGGTAGGGTAGTGATATTTGGTGCTGGAACCGGTAACCCTTATTTTACTACAGATACAGCAGCTACTTTAAGAGCTTCAGAAATTAATGCTGATGTAGTGATAAAAGCTACAAAAGTGGATGGTGTATATGATTCTGACCCAATGAAAAATAAAGATGCAGTAAAATTTGATTCGATAAAATATATTGATGTTTTGACTAAAGGTTTGAAAGTGATGGATTCTACTGCAATAAGTATGTGTATGGATAATAAGATACCTATAATTGTTTTTGATCTTTTTGGAAAAGGTAATTTGAAAGATATAATTTTAGGTAGAAAAGTAGGAACTTTAGTGGAGGGTGAAAATGCTTAATGAAATCTTTGAAGAAGTTAAGAAGAAAATGGAAAAGAGTGTTGAGTATTACAAAGAAGAATTAAAAGGGGTTAGGACTGGTAGGGCTTCAGCCGCACTTTTTGAAAATATAAAAGTGGATTATTATGGGACTCCAACCCCTATTCCTCAGGTGGCAACAATCCAGGTTCCCGATCCAAGATTGATAACTATCCAGCCATGGGAGCCAAATATGGTTCCAGTAATAGAAAAGGCAATTATGAATAGCGGTTTAGGGCTAAACCCTTCTAACGATGGGAAGCTAATAAGGGTTCCAATACCACCTTTAACTGAGGAGAGAAGGAAAGAGCTTGTTAAATTAGTGAATAAAATGGCTGAAGAAGCAAGAGTGGCTATCAGGAATGAAAGAAGGTATGGTAATGAGAAGGTAAAAAAACTTGAGAAAGATAAAGAGATTTCTGAAGATGAAGCAAAAAGGGCTTTAGATAAAATTCAAGAGATGACTAATGAATATATAAAGAAGATTGATGAAATCACAGAAAAGAAAGAAAAAGAGATTATGGAAATTTAATGAATTTAAATAAAACCCCTTTGCATGTAGCAATTATTATGGATGGTAATGGGAGGTGGGCTAAAAAAAGAAACCTCCCCCGTATATTTGGGCACAAGGCAGGGATGAATGCTGTCGAAAAAATAGTACCTTATGCAGCTAAAAAAGGGATTAAGTACTTATCCCTTTTTGCATTTTCTACAGAAAATTGGTTGAGGCCAAAAGAGGAAGTAGAAGGGTTAATGGAAATATTGAGTGAATTTATCGATAAAGAATTTAATAAGATTATGGAAAATAATATAAAAATTGTTGTTTCAGGAAGATTGGAGCAAATCCCTGAAATACCAAGAACAAAACTTTTGAATTTGATGGAAAAATCAGAGAAAAATAGAGGTATGGTTTTAAATCTTGCATTAAGTTATGGTGGTAGATCTGAGATTGTAGATGCTGTAAATAAAATTATAAAGAGTGATATAAAAGAGGTGCAGGAAGACTCTTTTGTTAAATATTTATATAACCCTGAAATACCAGATGTAGATTTGTTGATAAGAACAAGTGGTGAAATGAGAATAAGCAATTTTATGTTGTGGCGACTAGCTTATGCAGAGCTTTATTTTACAGATGTTTTGTGGCCAGATTTTAATGAGGAAGAATTTGATAAAGCTTTAAATGATTATGCTAATAGAAGCAGAAGGTTTGGTATGACTGATGAGCAGATTGAAAGAGGTGACATTTGAGTGAAAAAGCAAAAAGAGTTGTAACAGCACTCTTTTTGATCCCTTTGCTAATTTTAGCAGTTATTTATTTTAATGATTTTTATTTTTTTTTAGTTTTGGAAGTGGTAATAATAATAGCAACATATGAGTTTTCAAATTTAATTGAGAAGAGCGAGTTTAAATTTCTAAAAGTTCCAACTTTTGTGGGTGCTTTTCTAATTCCTTTTGCATTTTATCTGAATGATCTTAATATCTTTCTATTCTCCATATTTATAATTTGTTTTTTTACTTTAGTATTAAAACTTTTAGGCTCAAAACCTCTTGATGATACATATAAAACTATTGCCATTACATTTTTATCAGTATTTTATATAGCTTTTCTTTTGTCTCATATTCAACTTCTAAGGCATGAAGGTTATCATTATGTTTTTTATCTGTTTTTCATTATTTGGGTTAGTGATACTTTTGCATATTTTTTTGGTATAAAATTTGGAAAACACAGATTGTATGAAATGATTAGTCCTAAAAAAAGTATAGAAGGGTTAATAGCTGGCTATGTCGGTGGTATATTTGCAGCTTTTGTTTATGGGCTTCTTTTTATTAAGATGAATTTAATAGATATTTTTTTTAGCGGTTTATTGGTAGTTACTGCTGGTGTGTTAGGAGATTTGGTAGAATCTATGTTTAAAAGAAAATCAGGTGTTAAAGACAGTGGAAATATTTTTCCAGGGCATGGTGGGATGCTTGATAGAATTGACTCTTTAATTTTTGGTGCACCTACTTTATACTACTATATTTATTTTTTTGTGAGGTAAGATGAAAAAAATTGGGATTGTGGGGGCTACTGGTTCTATTGGTTCCCAAGCAATTGATGTTATAAAAGAATATTTGGATGATTTTGAAGTAGTTTTTTTATCAGCTTATAAAAATGAGGAAAAATTATTAAATTTTAAATTACAGGTTAATGCCAAATATGCCGTTTTAACTGGAAAGCAACCTGAAAATGATGAAATATTATTTGGAGAGCAAGAGCTTTTAAGAATAATAGATAATGAAGAAGTAGATATAGTGTTATCAGCTGCTGTTGGTTTTTCAGGATTGATCCCTACATATCATTCTATAAAACGGGGGATCGATGTTGCTTTAGCTAATAAAGAATCACTTGTGACAGCTGGTTTGATTTTAACCAAACTTGCAAGTAAAACAGGTTGCAAAATAATCCCTGTAGATAGTGAACATTCTGCTATTTTTCAATCTATGCTGGGGCATCAAACAGAGGACTTGGAAAAAATTATATTAACTGCTAGCGGTGGACCTTTTAGAAATAGACCTGTTGATTCATTGGAATTTGTTGAAATAGAAGAGGCTTTGAAACATCCAAATTGGAAGATGGGTAAAAAGATTACGGTTGATTCTGCCACTATGATGAATAAAGGGTTAGAACTAATTGAAGCAAGATTTCTTTTTGATGTCCCTGTAGAGAAATTGGATGTTGTTATCCATCCTGAAAGTATTGTACATTCTATGGTATTATTTTGTGATGGTAGCTATATCGCACAATTAGGCTATCCAGATATGAAAATACCCATTGCTTATGCTTTGAGTTATCCTAAAAGGTTAAATTTAAAAACTAAAAGGATCGATTTTTATAGGTTGAGTAAACTTACTTTTGATAAGCCTGATTTTACAAAATACCCATGTTTAAAGATTGCATTTGATATATTAAAAAATGATAAATCATCTTATTTTATTGCTTTAAATGGAGCTAATGAGATTGCAGTAGAGAGTTTTCTCAATAGAAATATAAAATTTATCGATATTGCTAAGATTATAGAAGAGGTATTAAATCTAATCGAACCTAAAGATGTTAATAGTATCGAAGAAATAGTAGAGTTTGATAGATATGTGAGAGAAAAAACTTATTATATAATTAAAAAGAGGTTTTCATGAGCTTTTTATCTGCAATTTTAGTTTTTGGTGTTTTAATTTTTATCCATGAACTAGGGCATTTTGTATTTGCAAAGATTTTTGGAGTTAAAGTAATTAGGTTTTCTATAGGTTTTGGGCCAGTTATATTTTCTAAAAAGTTAGGCGAAACTGAATATGCCTTATCTTTAATACCATTAGGTGGATATGTGAAAATGTATGGGGAAAATCCTGATGAGGAAGAAGAAGTTGTTGAAGAAAAAGATAAAGCTTTTATGAATAAACCTGTTTTTAAAAGGTTTCTTATAGTATTTGCTGGGCCTGCTTTTAATTATTTGTTAGCTGTATTGGTTTTTGCCTTAATTTTTACTTTTGGTGTTGAAAAATTGCTTCCAATAGTTGGTGAGATAAAGGATGGTATGCCAGCACAAATAGCTGGACTTAAACCTGGAGATAAGATAGTTGAAATTGATGGAGAAAAAGTCAGATTTTGGGAAGATATTGGTAAAAAAATTAAACCGAAAGCTGAACAGACAGTAGAAATCAAAGTAGAACGGGAAGGAAAAGTTATTATATTAAAACTTACTCCGAAAGCTGAAAGGATTAAGAACATTTTTGGCGAAGATCAAAAGGTTGGTCTAATAGGCATTATGCCAAAAGAAAGTTATGTAAAGGTGAAGTATGGTTTAATAGAGGCTATAAATCTGGGTTTTGAAAAAACTTATGAAATAACAAAGTTAACAATTTTGGGGATTATTAAAATATTCCAAAAAGTTATACCTGCAGATAATATTGGTGGACCAATAATGATTATTCAGATGGCTTCAGAAACTGCTAAAGCTGGTTTTTCAAGCTTGTTAGCTTTTATGGCGGTTATAAGTATAAACTTAGCCATATTAAATTTATTGCCGATACCTGTATTAGATGGGGGGCATTTATTGTTTTACCTGATCGAAATGATTATCAGAAGACCAGTCAGTCTTAAAATAAGGATGGCAGCTCAGTATGTAGGGCTTGCATTATTAATATCACTTATGTTTTTTGCCTTTTACAATGATATTATGAGGATTATTAAAAAATAATGATATTAGAGTATGCTGAGTTGTTGGATAAAAAAATTGATGAAATAGAATATTGTGTTTTTGATATTGAATCAACAGGTGTTAACCCTTTTGATGGTGATAGAATAGTAGAGATTGGTGCTGTTAAAATAAAGAAAGGTTTTGCAATTGATAGAAAAAATAAATTTCATATTTTAGTAAATCCTGGTATCCCAATCCCTGATAAGGCTAAAAATATACATGGTATAACGGATGATGATGTGGTAAATGCCCCTGATGAATGTGAAGCTTATTATAAATTTATTGAGTATTCAAAAGGTTGCGTGCCTGTTGCACATAATGCAAAAAAGGATATGGCTTTTCTTAGAAGGATTTCAAAAGAGTATATGATAAGAGAGCCTTTTGATTTTATTTTAGATACATTAACAATTTCAAGAAAGGTGAATTTATTGGATAAATACCACAATCTTGATGCACTTATTGAGAAATATAATGTCAAAATAAAATCGAACTTCAAAAGACATAGAGCTTTGTATGATGCTGAGGCTACCTCAGTGGTTTTTAAGATTATGATGAACTGGATAAATGAAAATTATAAATTTTCTTTAATTGAGCTGTTTCAATTTTTGGATATGAGAATTTGATTGGGTTGATTTTTGAAAAATTATGGAGTATTCTACAAAGTTATGGGTAAAATTATAGCAGTTGCTAATCAAAAAGGTGGAGTGGGAAAAACAACCACAGCAGTTAACTTGTCTTCTGCTCTTGCCATTGCTGAAGCAAAGGTGCTCATTGTTGATATGGATCCACAGGCAAATGCTACAAGTGGATTAGGTTTTTTGCCTCATGAGTTAGAAAAAAGTGTTTATGATATCATAGTTGGACAAGCAGAGATTGAAGATGTTATACTTGATACGCAAATAAATAATCTTTCTTTAATCCCAAGCAAAATCGATTTGACTGCTGCTGAAATTGAGCTTGTTACGGTATTGTCTCGTGAAACTAGGCTAAAAAGACATTTAGATATTAAAAGGGGTGATTACGATTTTATTATAATAGATTGCCCACCATCCCTTGGATTGTTGACGATCAACTCTTTAACTGCCGCTGATTCAGTCTTGATCCCTTTACAATGTGAGTATTATGCTTTAGAAGGGTTAAGTCAGTTATTAAACACAGTAAGACTTATTAGGGAGAATTTAAATCCTGATTTAAAGTTAGAAGGGATTTTGCTGACAATGTATGATCCAAGAAATAATTTATCTAAAGAAGTTTATAGGCAGGTTAGAGAATATTTTAGGGAAGATATGTTTAAGACAATTATACCAAGAAATGTTAAATTGAGCGAAGCACCTAGCCATGGATTACCAATTATATCTTATGATATTAGATCTAAAGGTGCAGAAAGTTATATTGAATTAGCAAAAGAGGTGATAAGTAGAAGATGACAAAGAGAAACCCTTTGGGTAGAGGTTTAGAGTCATTAATTCCGACAAATAGAGATAGGGATTTGACGAAAAAAATTGTAGAAATTGATATCACCCATATAAAACCAAACCCTGATCAGCCAAGAAAAGTTTTTGATAAAGAAAGTCTTTTAGGATTAGCAGATTCTATTAAGCAAAAAGGGGTTCTACAACCTATCTTAGTGGAAAAGTTATCGAATGAAAATTATATGATTATTGCTGGGGAAAGGAGATGGAGAGCAGCTGGTTTGGCTGGGCTAAAGAAAATCCCTGCAATAGTTGTTGATAAAAAGAATGATAAAGATAGACTGGAAATAGGTTTGATTGAAAATGTGCAGAGGGAGTCTTTAAATCCTGTAGAGTTGGCAGAAGCTTATAAGTTTTTGATAGAGAAATACGGTTATACTCAAGAGCAGATTGCTGCTATCATCGGAAAAAGTAGGTCAGCAATTGCAAATACAGTAAGATTACTCTCGTTAGATGAAAAATCTTTAGAAGCCTTAAGAGAGGGTTATATTACTGAGGGGCATGCAAGATGCTTGCTTGCTGTTGAAGATATTAATAAAAGATTATCATTATTAAAAGAAATTTTGGATAAGGGGCTTTCTGTAAGAGAAACTGAAAAACTCATTTCAAAATTTAAAAATGAAAAGAGAAATACTGCTAAAGAAAATATAAAAAAAGATATTTTTATAGCTGCCTTAGAAGAAGAGTTGGAAGGGGTATTTGAAACAAAGGTTGATATTCAATTAAAGAAAAAAGGTGGTAGTATTGTTATAAAATTTCATAATAATGAAGATTTAAGTAGGATAATTAATATTTTGAGAGGCGAGATATGATAAAAGGGAAAAATGAAGGGAATTCAATTAATGCTTTTTTAGGAAAGAATACGAAATTTGAAGGGACATTACTATTTGATGGTTTAGTAAGGATTGATGGTACTTTTGAGGGTGATGTAAAAAGTAGTGATACCTTAGTTATTGCAGAAACAGGCAAAGTTAAAGCAAATATTGAAGCTGGGGTAGTGAAAATTTCTGGTTATTTTGAAGGAAATATTGTTGCAAAAAATAAAGTAGAGTTGTATAAGCCAGCAGTTGTGAGTGGAAGTATAAAGACACCATCACTTGTAATAGAGGATGGTGTAAAATTTAATGGAACCTGCGATATGGGTAAAGAGGTTAGTAAAAAGCCAGTGGAAATAAAGGAGGAGAAAAGATAAAGATGAGAAAGCCTTTAATTGTTGGCAACTGGAAAATGAATAAAGATATTAAAGAAGGTGTTGATTTAGTAAAAGCTATTGTTAATAGCAAGATAGATCAGGAAAAAATTGATTATGGTTTTGCACCTCCTTTTGTTTCTATTTATGAGATAAAAAAATATCTAAATGAAAAGCATATTTTGGCAGCACAAAATATGTTTTATGAAGATTCTGGTGCTTATACAGGTGAAGTTTCAGCAGATATGTTAATTAGTGCAGGGTGCAATTTTGTAATTTTAGGTCATTCAGAAAGAAGACATATTTTTGGTGAAACTGATGATATGATTAATAAAAAAGTTATTCAAGCTCTAAATAAAGGGTTAAATGTGATTTTATGTGTTGGTGAACTGTTAAGTGAGAGAGAGGCTCAATGTGAAGAAGAAACAGTCTTAAGACAGATTAGTCTTGGATTAAAAGGTGTGGATAACAGTATGATAGAAAAAGTTGTAATTGCTTATGAGCCTGTGTGGGCTATTGGAACTGGAAAGACAGCATCTAAAGATGATGCAGAAAAGATGCATAAGTCCATTAGAAATCATATCGCAAAATTGTATGATGAAGATAAGGCCAAAAATATCAGGATCATGTATGGTGGTAGTGTAAAGCCAGAAAATATAAAAGAATTAATGAGTAGTGAAGAGATTGATGGAGCCCTAGTTGGAGGCGCTAGTTTAAAAGCTGAATCTTTTATCCAAATATTAAAATATTATGAATAAAGAGGTGTAAAATGTATAGCATTATAATATCCATTCATGTGTTTGTAAGTATTTTACTAATTTTAGCTGTTTTATTACAATCAGGTAAAGAATCAAGCTTAGGTTCTGCATTTGGTGGAGGTTCTGGTGAAGGGTTAGGGCCTGCTACACCTGCAAATGTTATGAACAAAATAACTACGATTTTGGTGATAGTGTTTTTCTTTACTTCAATAACACTTACAATAATGTCTAAAAATAGAACAGGCGAAAGTATATTGAATAATATACCAGTGCAAGCCCCTGTAAATCAAAACAATAATTTACCTCAGGCACCGCTTCAAAGCAAATGAGGATTTTGAAATATATATTTTTATATATTCTATTTTTTTTGATTATTAGTTGTAGTGCGGATAAAAGTAGCGATAAAAATGATATTGCAAACAATTTTAGAAATAACAATGAATTGAGTGATGGCGATGCTTTAGTTGTAGGTAGTATTGGGGATGCAAGTAATCTTATCCCTATTTTAGCTACAGATTCTTCATCTCATGAAGTTGCAGGATTAATTTATAATGGTTTATTAAAGTATGATAAGAATCTTAATTTAGTTGGTGATTTAGCAGAGAGTTGGGAAGTTTCTCCTGATAATAAAGTGATTACCTTTAAATTGAAAAAAGGGGTAAAATGGCATGATGGCGAGCCTTTTACTTCGGAAGATGTAAAATTTACATATGAAATTATCATAGATGATAAGACCCCTACGGCCTATGATGCTGACTTTAGATTAATAGATAAGTTAGAAACACCAGATAATTATACAGTAAAAGTTTATTATAAAAAGGCTTATGCTCCAGCTTTAGCAAGCTGGACAGTTTCTATTTTACCAGCACATCTTTTAAAAGGGGTGCAGATTACAAAATCACCACTACAGCGTAAACCAATAGGTACTGGTGCATATAAATTTTTAGAATGGAAAGCACAAGATCATATTACATTGATTGCAAATGAGGATTATTTTGAAGGGAAACCTCATATAGAAAGATATATTTATCGTATCATACCTGATACTTCTGCGATGTTTTTAGAACTTTTAAATGAAAATATAGATTTGATGGGGTTATCCCCTTTGCAGTTTACAAAACAAACGGATAATCCAAGATTTAAGAAGAATTATAAAAAATACAAATACCTTTCTAACTCTTATTCATATATCGGGTATAATTTGAAAAATAGTTTTTTTCAGGATAAAAGAGTAAGACAGGCTTTGACTTATGCGACCCCTAAAGATGATATTATAAAGGGTGTACTATTTGGACTTGGCGTTAAAGCAACAGGACCTTATAAACCAGGGACAATCTGGTATAATCCCAATGTAAAAAAGTATGAATACGATTTGAATAAAGCAAAAAAGTTGTTATCTGAGGCTGGCTGGATTGATGTGGATGGTGATGGTGTACTAGAAAAGGGTGGAAAAGAATTTAAAGTAACTATTTTGACAAATCAGGGGAATAGTTCAAGAAGTAGAATTGCTGAAATAGTTCAGCAGAGCTGGAAAAAAATAGGGGTAAAAGTTGAAATAAGGATTCTTGAGTGGGCTACATTTATTAGTGAGTATATTGATAAAAGGAATTTTCAGGTGGTAATATTGGGGTGGACTATCCCTCAGGAGCCTGATTTATATGATGTGTGGCATTCATCAAATTGTAAAGACAAAAAATTAAATTTTATATGCTACCAGAATAAAGAAGTTGATGAGTTAATTGAAAAAGCAAGGACAGAATTTGATATTAACAAAAGGAGATCATATTATTTTAGGATACAAGAGATTTTGGCAGAAGAGCAGCCATATACTTTTTTATATGTGCCTGAAGCTTTGATAGCATTGCATAAGCGGTTTAGAAATGTTGAGCCAGCCCCTGCTGGCATAATGTACAACCTAATAGATTGGTATGTACCTAAATCTGAACAAAGGTATCGTTTTACAAGATAAGTTCAAATGTTAGCGTATATTTTTAAAAGATTATTATCAATGATCCCGATGTTAATTGGTATTACATTAATAAGTTTTATTGTAATAAATTTAGCCCCAGGTGATCCTGTGCAATTTTTATCACAGATGAACCCGAAAATATCAGAAACAGCAAGGGCTAAGTTTATTAAAATGTACGAGCTTGATAAACCTTTACATATTAGATATTTGAACTGGTTAAAAAAGGTTGTTAAGTTAGATTTTGGTGAATCGTTTGCTTTAGATAGGAAGCCTGTATTGCAAAAAATAAAGGAAAGATTGCCGATTACAATTTATTTAAATGTTGCAGCTATGTTGCTTATCTTCATTATTGCTTTGCCTTTGGGGGTTTTATCAGCTTATTATAAAGATTCATTTTTTGATAGGGGTGTGACTCTTTTTGTATTTATAGGTTTTGCCATACCTACATTTTGGCTGGCTCTTCTTTGCATGTACTATTTTGGTGTGATTTTAGGGTGGTTACCTATTTCAGGTCTAAAATCTTACAATTTTGAATCACTAACATTTTTTGGAAAGATATGGGATATTTTAAAGCATACTATTTTACCTATAGGGATTTCTGTGTTTGGGGGGTTAGCAGGTTTATCAAGGTTTGCTAGAAATAGTATGCTTGAAGTTTTAAATGAAGAATTTATAGAAGCTGCAAGAAGCAGAGGTTTGCCCGAAAAAAGGATACTGTTTAAACATGCATTAAAAAATGCATTACTCCCTATCATTACTATATTGGGGCTGTCTATTCCTGGCTTGATAGGAGGGAGTGTAATTTTTGAATCGATTTTTGGATTGCCAGGTATGGGGCAATTATTTTATCAATCCGTAATGATGCGTGATTATCCTACAATTATGGGGATTTTAGTAATAGGAGCTGTTTTAACTTTGATAGGTAATCTCATAGCTGATATAACCTATGCTATTGTTGACCCGAGGATTAGGTATGGTAAAAAAGGGTAATACACTCTTTTGGTTGGGATTAGCTATTGTTTTTAGTTTTTTTCTTATTGCAATTTTTGCTCCATGGATTGCCACACATGATCCTTATAAAATTAATTTAAACGGTATTTTTTTACCTCCGAGCAAAGAGCATCTTTTTGGTACGGATGATCTTGGTAGGGATGTTTTTAGTAGAATAGTTTATGGTGCCAGAGTTTCATTGTTAGTGGGTTTTATTTCTGTAGGTATTTCGATTTTTATTGGAACAATATTAGGGCTTATTGCTGGTTATTACGGTGGGATTGTTGATAGTATTGTTATGCGTTTTGTTGATGTGATGTTAAGTTTTCCATCTTTTTTTCTAATTTTAGCAGTGATCGGTTTTTTAAAACCAAGCCTTATAAATGTTATGATAGTAATTGGCTTTACAAGCTGGATGGGTGTAGCAAGAATGGTAAGAGCTGAGGTTATGAGTGTAAAGGAGAGAGATTATGTAATAGCAGCAAGGTTGTTGGGTTTAAAAACGAGAAAAATACTTATCAAGCATATTTTACCCAATGTTTTTACCCCTATTTTTGTTACTGCGACTTTAGGGATTGCTGGCGCCATTTTAACTGAGTCAGCTCTTAGTTTTTTGGGGCTAGGGGTTCAACCCCCTACACCATCTTGGGGAAATATCCTTACTGTTGGAAAGGATAATATAATGTTTGCGTGGTGGTTATCATTTTTCCCTGGGGTTGCTATCTTTCTTACAGTTCTTGGATATAACCTATTAGGTGAAGGGTTAAGAGATATTTTAGATCCAAAAGAAGAGCAGAGAAAATAAAATTTGGAGGAAGTTTATGATACCTATGTTAGATTTAAAAAGAGAATTGGCTATAATAGGTGATGAAATAGAAGAAGCTGTAAAAAATTCTATAAAAGGGACAAGATTTATACTTGGCCCTAATGTTGAAAGTTTTGAAAAAGAGGTAGCAGAATATTTAGGTGTAAAATATGCAGTTGGTGTGGGCAGTGGTACAGAAGCGTTGCACCTTGCTTTACGAGCATTAGGAGTAAAAGAAGGGGATGAAGTTATAACAGTACCTTTTACTTTTATTGCAACAGCTGAGGCAATTTTATATTGCAACGCTAGACCTGTGTTTGTTGATGTAGAAGAAGATAGTATGAATATTGATGTTTCACAGATAGAAGCTAAAATTACTCCAAAGACAAAAGTAATTATCCCAGTGCATTTGTTTGGTAACCCAGCAAATTTAGACGAGGTGATAGCAATCGCTAAGAAATACAATATAAAAGTTTTAGATGATTGTGCACAATGTTTTGGTGCTGAATATAAGGGCAATAAAATAGGTTCTATTTGTGATGTAAGCGCATTTAGTTTTTTTCCAAGTAAGAACTTAGGTTGTTATGGAGATGGAGGATTAATAACTACTAATAATGAAGAAATTTATAAAAAAGTAAAGGCATTAAGAAATCATGGCTCTTTTACAAGATATTATCATGAAATGTTAGGTTTTAACTCCAGGTTGGATGATATTCAGGCAGCAATTTTGAGAGTTAAGCTTAAATATATTGATAAATTTAATGAAGATAGAATAAGAATTGCTAAATTGTATAGAGAAAAGTTGTCAGATGTAGTAAAAATACAGAGTGAAAATAAAGATGGATTACATGTATATCATCAATTTACTATAGTTTCTGAAAAAAGGGATATTATTCAAAAGAGATTACAAGAAAATGAAATAGCTTCTGCAATATATTATCCAATTCCCGTTCATTTGCAAAAAAGTTTTAGTAATTTTGGTTATAAAAAAGGTGATTTCTCTGTTTCTGAAACATTAGCAGAAAAGGTTTTATCGTTACCAATTAACCCATTTTTAGAAGATGAAGAGATAGAGATAATTTCAAGCATTATTAAAGATGCAGTTAATGAATAGAATAGTTTTAGAAATTGGGCATCGAATTTTAAAATTATACTATAAAACACTTAGATATGAATTAGTTAATAGAGATGTTGTAGATAAGTTAAGAGGGAAAAAAGAACAGATAGTTTTTGCAATTTTTCATGGTCAATTATTACCTTTTGTATATTTGCATAAAGGTGAGCAAATAGTCACAATTGTCTCAGAAAGTAAAGATGGCGAAATTGCAGATTTTTTTCTTAAAAAGTTCGGTTTTCAAACTGTTAGAGGCTCTTCATCACGAGGTGGTGTAAAAGCTGTTATAGGTGCTAAAAGATTAATGGGTGATATATATAATGCTGCAATTACAGTAGATGGTCCTAAAGGGCCAATTTATGAAGTAAAGCCAGGAGTTATTTATCTTGCAAAGAAGAAAAACAAACCAATTATTCCTGCTGTAGCTATATGTAATAAATATAAGCAATTTAATAGTTGGGATAAGTTTATTCTACCTTTCCCTTTTTCAAAAATTAAGATTATATATGGTGAACCGATATATTTTTCAAAACATTTAGATGATGATTTATTAGAAAAGGACAGACTTTTCTTGCAAAGTAGGATGCTGGAGCTTTTACATGCTAACAGTAATTAGAATTTTATATAACTTATTAATTTTTATTTTTATCCCAATAATTTTACCTCTTGGATACATTGCAGCTTTATGGAAAAAAGAAGAAAAGGATTATTTTGAAAGATTTGGGTTTATAAAAATTGATAAAAATGTTGAAAAAAGTGTTTGGTTTCATTGTGCTAGTGTTGGGGAGGTTAGAAGTTTAAAAATTTTAATTAATGAAATTAGAAAAAGATATCCAGATTTAGCTATTGTGATTTCTACTATTACTTATAGTGGTAAAGAGGTAGCTGTTAAAGAACTAAATCCAGATGTTGTTTTTTTATTACCAATAGAAAATAGTTTAGCCATAAGATACCTGATTAATTATTTAAACACTAAAATTTTGTTTATTGTAGATACAGAGATTTGGCCTAACTTAATATTAACTGCAAGTAAAATAATACCTTTGGTAATGATAAATGCTAGGATTTCTGATAGAAGTTTCAAAAATTATTATAGGATGAAGTTTATATTTAGTTATTTACTTACTAAATTTCAAAAAATTTTTGTTAAGAGTGAAGATGATTTTCTTAAATTTGAAAGGATATTAGGCGGTAAAAATAATTTGGAATTATTGGGTAATTTAAAATTTTTTGAGAAGAAAGAAGTGCATGTAGATGATTTAGATTTTTTAAATGGTAGATTAATAACGGCTGGTAGTACTCATAGAGGGGAAGAAGAGTTAATTTTAGGGGCATACAAAGAAGTAAAAAATAGTTTTGATAAATTAATTATTGTGCCAAGACATATCAATAGAGTTGAGGAAATAGTAAGACTTACTAAAAGTTTTAATTTTAATGTGTCAAAGTGGAGCGAAGGGGTTGATAATTGCATACAGAGTGAAGTAATTGTTGTAGACAAATTTGGGATGTTAGAAAAGTTTTACAAGATTTCGGAAAAAGTTTTTGTCGGTGGGTCAATAGTAACAAATATCGGTGGACATAATATTTTTGAAGCGTTGCAGTTTAGGAAAGTAATAGCTTGTGGTGATAATATGTGGAATTTTAAGGAGATTTATGATTTAGCTAAAAGGTATGATCTTATTTATCCAGTTAAGAGTAAAAAGGATTTTATTGATTATTTTGAAAATAATATAAAATTAAGTCCAGATTTTGATAGTTTTGAAAAAGAATTAAAGGAAAAGGCAACTAATAAATTAACCAAAATATTCGAATATATGAGTACAGCACTTTGATGGGATTTGTTATTAGTTTTTTGAGTAAATTGAAATTAAACACTTTGTATAAACTTGCAGATATTATAGGACTGATAGGATTTTATCTTTTAAAAGGTAGAAGAAATGTTGCTAAAAAAAATTGTGAAGTTATTGGGATAGAAGCAAATGATGATTTCTTAAAAAATAATTTTAAAAATATTTTTCGTTCATTTATTGAAGTCTTTTATCTAGATAAAATAGATACCGAATTTATTGTGAATAATGTTTTAATAGAAGATGAAAAAAAGTTATTTCAGATTATGGAAAAATATGAGTCTTTACTTGTTGTTGGTGCACATTTGGGTTCTTGGGAGTTTGGCCCTGTATTTGTAAAAAAGATTTTTAAAAAGAAAATAGCAATCATTGGTAGAAGGATTAAAAATAAGAAAATTGATAGCTTTGTTAAAAAGCAGAGGGGGAGCCAGGGGGTAGAATATTTTACTCATAGGGATGTGGCTTTGAAAGTATCAAAGTTATTGGACGATGATTATTATATTGGAAGCTTACTTGATCATGGTGCAATGGATAAAGATAGTATCTATGTTGATTTTTTTGGTTTAAAGACAACTTTTATAGCTGGAATTCCATTGATTGCAATTCGTAAAAAAATACCAATTTTACCTCTTTTTGTAGTTAGGGAAAATGGTTATTACAAATTGATTCATTATGATTTAATATTTCCTGAAAAAAAAGGTGATTTAAAGGAAAGACTTAGTAATTTAGCAAAGAAGATTAACTTGGTTTATGAGGATGTTATAAAAAAGTATCCAGATCAATGGTATTCAATTCATAAAAGATTTAAAAGGGTGAAAAAGGATGAAGAGACCTACAGTATTTATTGATAGAGATGGCACAATAAATGTTGAAGCAGGTTATATTAATTATGAAGATAACTTTATAATTTACCCGTTTGTATATCAGGCTATTAGACTGCTTAATAAGTTGGATATTTTGGCTGTTGTTGTTACAAATCAGGCTGGAGTTGCCAAAGGTTATTTCCCTTTGGAAAATGTATATAACCTGCATAACAAAATGATAAGGTTGTTAGAAAATAATGGAGCAAAGCTTGATGGGATATACTTTTGTCCACATCATAAAGATGCAAAAATTAAAGAATATAGACAAGATTGTGATTGTAGAAAGCCAAAACCTGGTATGATAAAACGGGCAATAGAAGAGTTACCAATTGATACAGATTTTATGTATGTAATTGGTGATAAGGTTAGTGATATTGAACTTGGAGTTAATTGTAAGTGTAAAACTGCTCTTGTGATGACAGGTTATGGGAAAGCAGAAATAGAAAAACTCAAAAGAAAGAATATTAAAACAGATTTTATTGGTGAAAATTTGTTAGAAGCTGTTTATTTTGTGATTGATGATTTAAAAAAGAGGGGGTACCCCCTCTCTTTATAGGTTGAGTGTTTTTGCATAAGCAATTTCAGAAATATTAGCCCATGCAACAACATTCTTTTTGAATGCAAGAAAGTTTTCATATACTTTTTTACTCAGAGGATCTTTTTCAACTATTTCTTCTAATACCTCTTGAGAATATTTTTTGAGTTGTTTTAGTACAGGTTCTGGGAATTGTTTTAATTTAACACCATGTTCTTTAATAAGTTTGTTTAGATAAAAGTTATTTTTTGCTTCAAATGTTGATAACATCCAAAGGTTTGATCTGTATGCAGCAGTAACAATTATTTCCTGTAAATCTTTTGGCAAGCTTTCAAAAGCTTTTTTGTTTACAAACATTTCTAAAACTGTACCTGGTTCATGCCATCCAGGGTAGTAATAGTATTTAGCTACTTTATAAAATCCCATCAAGTAGTCATGATATGGGCCAACCCATTCGGTAGCGTCAATTACACCTCTTTCAAGGTTTGTATAGATTTCACCACCAGCAGAAAGAACAGCAGTACCACCAGCTTTTGCAAGCACTTTACCACCAAGTCCAGGGATTCTCATTTTTAACCCTTTGAAGTCAGAAATAGTTTTTATTTCCTTGTTAAACCATCCGCCCATCTGAACACCAGTATTTCCTGCTGGCATCGGTTTTACATTGAAATTTGCATAAACTTCTTCCCAAAGTTTGAGACCGTCCCCAGCATAAATCCATGCATTCATCTGCTGAGCGTTCATCCCAAAAGGAACTGCAGCAAAAAATTGAGTAGCAGGAGATTTCCCAGCCCAGTAATAGGATGCTCCATGCCCTATTTCAGCCTGTCCTTGGCTTATAGCATCAAATGATTGTAATGGTGGAACAAGTTCACCTCCACCATATACCTGTATTTTAAGTCTACCCTCTGACATTGTTTCAACCCATTTTGCTAACATATCAGCAGCTTCACCCATAACAGGGAAATGAGGTGGCCATGTAGTAACCATTTTCCATTGATATGTTTTTTTGGTAATAACATTTGGTGCTTCTTGTTTTGATTCCTCTTTTTTATTACTACTACATGATGTTAATAAAGTACCACTTAAAACAGCACCTGCTGCAGCGGTTGTAACAGCAGCCTTCTTTAAAAACTCTCTTCTTTTCATGCGAACCTCCTTTTGTAATTATATTCAATTATAATGATATTAATATAAAAATTCAAATTAAATTTAATAAAAGCATACATGGTTTAGTGTAATTGAACTTGAAAGGTAAAAAAAAGAGGGGGTTCCCCCTCTTTTTTATGAGTACTGGAAGCTGAGATAAGCAAATTCTGAGATTTTGTCCCAATCCACAATATTTTTCTGAAAAGCTTTATAATTTTCATAGACCTTTTTACTCATTGGATCTTTAGCAGTAATTTCATCTAACACTTCATCAGTATATTTTTTGAATGTTTTTAAAACATCTGTAGGAAATTTTTTAAGTTTTACATTGTGTTCTTTTATAAGCTTTTGTAAGTAGAAATTATTTTTAGCTTCGAATTCTGATAACATCCAAGCTGCTGAGCTTTGTGCAGCATATTTTATTATCTCTTTTAAATCAGTTGGGAGTTTCTCGTAAGCACTTTTGTTTACAAACATTTCAATAGCTGTACCTGGTTCATGCCAGCCTGGATAGTAGTAATATTTAGCTACTTTATAAAAACCCATTTTGTAATCGTGATATGGGCCAACCCATTCGGTAGCGTCAATTACACCTCTTTCAAGGTTGGTGTAAATTTCACCACCAGCAGAAAGAACAGCAGTACCACCAGCTTTTGCAATTACTTTACCACCGAGACCAGGGATTCTCATTTTTAACCCTTTTACATCATTGATAGAGTTTATCTCTTTATTAAACCATCCACCCATCTGAACACCGCAAGTTCCAACTAAAAATGGAACAAGGTTAAAGTTAGAATATAGCTCGCTCCATAGTTTATGACCATCACCTGCCAATATCCATGATGTCATCTGCTGACTGTTAAGACCAAAAGGAACAGCACCAAAAAACTGAGTGGCAGGAGCTTTCCCAGCCCAGTAGTATGCACATGCATGCCCCATTTCAGCTTGCCCTTGACTTACAGCATCAAATGATTGTAATGGTGGAACAAGTTCACCTCCACCATATACCTGTATTTTAAGTCTACCCTCTGACATTTTTTCAACCCATTTTGCAATAAATTCAGCACTTTCACCAAAAACAGGGAAATGAGGTGGCCATGTAGTAACCATTTTCCATTGATATGTTTTTTTGGTAATAACATTTGGTGCCTCTTGTTTTGATTCTTCTTTTTTATTGTTACTACAAGATGTTAGTAAAGTTCCACTTAAAACAGCACCAGCTGCAGCAGTTGTAACAGCAGCTTTCTTTAAAAATTCTCTTCTTTTCATTCTTTTCCTCCTTGTTTAGTTGTATTTAACAAAGTTTAAAAATTATAACATAGTTTTATTATGATAGAAGTTTATGTAAAATGCAATATATTTTATTGATATAAAAAGGTATTATATGTAAAGGTATTAATTTATTACTAAAAAATAGTTTTTATATAATACTTTTGATTAAGGTTGATTATGAAAGCATAATGGTATATTTAATTAGCAAGAGGTGAGTACATGAGTTATTTGGCTTTAGCAAGGAAATATAGGCCGCAAACTTTTGATGAGATAGTTTATCAAGGTTATGTTGTAAAGACTCTAAAAAATGCAATAGAGCTAAATCGGATTAGTCACGCTTATTTGTTTACTGGTCCAAGAGGTATTGGTAAAACGAGTACTGCGAGGATTTTTGCAAAAGCATTAAACTGTTTAAATCCAGAAGGTGTAAATCCATGTAATAATTGTGAAAATTGTGTTGAAATCACTAATGGGACATCTTTAGATGTGTATGAAATAGATGGAGCTTCTAATAGAGGTATTGATGAGATTAGGCAACTTAGAGAATCTGTTAAATTTTTACCGACTAAATCTAAGTATAAAATTTATATAATAGATGAAGTGCACATGCTTACAGAAGCTGCTTTTAACGCACTTTTAAAAACATTAGAAGAGCCACCACCTTATGTTATTTTTATTTTTGCTACAACTGATGCTCATAGAATTCCAGCAACAATATTGTCAAGATGCCAGCGCTTTAATTTTTCAAAAATACCAGATAATTTTTTGTTAGAGCATATTAAACAGATTTTAAATAATGAAAATATTGAGTATGAGGACGATGCTTTGAATTTGATTGTTAGAAATTCTGATGGCTGTGTGAGAGATTGTTTATCACTTTTGGATCAGATTGTATCTTATACAGGTGGAAAGGTGTTCTTAAGTGATACAAAATATTTATTGGGGTTATCTGAAGATAATATTATAAATGAGCTTTTTGAAAAAATCATTTTAAAAGATAAAGCTTCTGTAAAAAGACTTCTTAATGATATTGATTTAAAAGGGTTGGATTATAAATATATTACAGAAAAGTTTTTGAGCTATACAAAAACCTTGTTATTGTTGATAAATTTTGGTGATTCTGAAACATTAATTTTAACTGATGAGGAGAAATCATTTTTTAACAAAATTAAAGAGTCAGTGAATGAATCTATTTTATATGCATTTCATCAAGTTTTATTGAAAATACTATCTGATTTAAAATTTTACTCATTTGAAAAGGATATTTTTGAGATTGGGGTTTTCAAGTTGTTAAATTTAGAGAAAATAATCCCTCTAAATAAATTTGGAAGTAATGATAAGCTGGGCAGTTCTCATAATAGTATTAAAGAAGATAGTAGTAAAAATAAAGCTATTACTAGATTAACAGATAAAGATGAATTATGGAAAAACTTTATAGATAAAATTGGTGAAAAGAGACCAAATATTGCTTCAAATCTTGGATATGGATATTTAATAGATGTTTCAAATAACCAGCTTATCATTGGGTTTTCTCAAGAGAAGGTTTTTCATTATAACATAATTATGAAAAGTACAAACTTTGAGTATGTAAAAAAGGCTGCTGAGCATTTTTTTGATGGTGTAAAAGATGTTGTAGTTAAACTTGAAAATGGTAGTAAAAAAAAAGGGGTGATTGAAAAAGTTGCCGAACTTGAAACATTTAAGGAGAAAATGGCTAAAAAAGAGCTTCAGGAAAATAGTGCAGTGAAATTAATACAAAGTGAGTTTGAAGCAAAAATAATTGATATTGAACTTGATAAATCTTAAAAAAATCTATATGCATACCTAAATCAAAAAAGGAGGTTTGGATGAATATACAACAATTGATGAAGCAAGCTCAAAAAATGCAAAAAAAGATGTTGGAGCTGCAGGAAGAGGCAGCAAAAGAGGTGGTGGAAGCATCAGCTGGCGGAGGTATGGTAGTTGTTAAAGTTAATGGGAAGCAAGAGGTAGTTGAAATTAGGATTGAAAAAGATGTAGTTGATCCAGATGATATTGAAATGTTACAGGATCTTATTATGGCTGCTGTAAATGAAGGGATTAAGAAATCTCAAGAAATGGTTCAAGAAAAAATGAGTAAATTGACAGGTGGTTTGGGGTTAAATTTTCCTGGGATGTTTTAAGTAAATTATTATGATAAAATTAGTTGATTTCGAAAGATGTGTTTTTGAGCTCAGTAAGCTTCCAGGTATTGGTAAGAAAACAGCTACTCGTCTTGCGCTTCACTTATTAAAAATGGATAAGAAAGATGTGGAGTCTTTGGTAAGCAGTATTAACAAACTAAAAACAAATATAAAATTTTGTAAAGAATGCGGTTCTTTAACAGATCAGGATTTGTGTTATGTTTGTACTGATAACTCAAGGGATAAAACAACCGTTTGTGTTGTTGAGGAAGCAAAAGATGTTATTATAATTGAAAATAGTGGTATTTATAAAGGGTTATATCATGTATTGGGTGGAAGAATTGCCCCTTTAGATGGTTTAACCCCAGATATGTTAACATTTGATAAGTTGCTTGAAAGGATAAAAAAATATAATTTCAAAGAGGTTATAATAGCAACAAATCCAGATGTTGATGGAGAAACGACAGCCTATTATCTAAAAAAACTGTTAATGGATTTTAAATTAAAGATTACAAGAATAGCAACAGGTCTTGCAGTGGGTACCCATATTGAATATTCAGATGATTTTGCGATTTTAAAGGCTTTAGAGAATAGGGTTGAGTTAAAGTAGCAGTTAATTTTTGTATAATGCAGCGATAATCATAAGATTATCTTTGATAAAAAATTTATCACCATTAAAATTGCCAAAAAACTGCACAAAACCAGCTCCAGCAACAGATGCAGCAGTTTTTATATCTTCTAAAAATAGAGGGGTTAGTTTTTGTTTTATTGTTTTTTGTTGTTTTGTACTTTTGTTAGTGATAATCATTTCAAAAATCAGCTCATTTTCATCATTGTAGTGATAAATTCTTTTTGCATGAATCGTGTCATTTTCAATCTCAGGTAACTCCTTTATTTCATAGCCGTAGATTCTATCATAATTTATAATCTGTAATATCAAATAAGATTTCCTATCCAATAGCTCAAAAGCATCTTTTATAGTTTTGTAAAACTGTTTTTTATTATTAACATGAACCAAGGTGTTACCTATAGAATAAATCAAACCAAATTTATGATTTTTACTAAAAGGTAGATTTGTCATATCTCCATAAACAAAATTACCTTTCAAGTTAAACGATTTTTCATATTCCAATCCATAAGCCCTAAAACCTTCTTCTATAAACTTTTTAACATAACCACCAGTAGCACAACCAATATCTAAAATTGGAAGCTCTTTTTTTGCATAACCTTTTAAAAAATTGTAGGTTTGATTATCAAAAGGGAATAATTGGTTATAGATGTCACTTATTGATTGATAAAACATTATAAAACCGTATCATTCAGAGATATTTAAGACATCAGAAACTGCATCTTTGAGATCTTTAGCTCTAACAGGTTTGTTAAGATATGTTATAACACCTAACTGTTTACTTTTTTGGTAAGATTTATATGTTCCAAAAGCTGTTATGATAACTACTCTTGCATCACTATCAAACTCTCTTAACTTTTCAATAAATGTTAGACCATCCATTTGAGGCATTCTAAGGTCAGTTACTATAACATCAAATTTAGTTTTTTTAGCTTTTTCTAAACCTTCTAAGCCAGTTTCAGCAATATCAACTTCGTATCCATCCAGTCTTAGGACTTCAGCATACCCTAATCTAGTATGTTCTTCATCATCAACTACAAGGATTTTATAATTTTTTTCCATTATTTACCTCTCATCATCATACTTAATAATTTCTTTGTCTTGATATAATGGATAAACTGTTGATATAGCACTTTTATAGATAAGTTGTTGTCTGTCTTCATAAGATGTTAATAGAACATAATCATCAAATCCCACTAATAAACCTCTAACTTTAACACCGTTTGTTAAATAGGCAATAATAGGTGATTTTGATTTTCTCACTTCATTTAAAAAGATGTCTTGCATAGGTGGTCTTGTGTGTTTTGGATGTCTACCTTTGTGAGTATGATAATATGTTTTGCTTATATAATCTACATCAATAATAGTTTTAGCTGAGGCAACCGTTGCAATATCTTTTTTATAAATATGTATTTTGACTTCGGCGTCATCAATGATTACAGAGTAGGGATCAAATTCATATATTTTACCTCTAAATCGCTCTTTGTTCCTCATAATAAATAAAAGTGGAGCATTCTTTATTTTTGCATTATGTAAATAAACAAATTCTATTTGAGCATATAACATGAAATCCCTCTAATAAATATTTGTTAAATTATATACAAATATCTCTTAAAAGTCAAATAATTAGTTATTGATGGGTTTTTCATGGAGTTATTAAAAATAGTTTTTTAAGTTTTGTCCTTGACATTATTAGTTTGTTTCAATATATTTATCCGCTACTTTGGAGTATAAAAGTGAAGGTCTTTTTCGAGCAGATTAAATCAGACGGCTTAAAGATTGATACAAAGTTTGAGTTTGAGTATTTAGATAGCCATATTGTTGTGGAAAATTTTACTGGAGATATATATCCTATTAAAAAAGGTTACTTTTTAGATGGGATGGTGACATTTAGTGTAAAAAGTGCCTGTGATAGATGCACAGAAATTGTACAAAAAGGTTTTAGTGAAAGAATTCAATTGGAAATTGTAAGAGATTTTTCAGAGGATACAGAAGAAGAAAAAGAGCTAACAGAAGAAGATCTTTCTTTTTATAAAATTACAGATGACTATATTGAGATAGATGATATTATAAAAGAAGAGGTTACCCTTTTAAAACCTATGAAATGGCTCTGTAAAGAGGGTTGTAAAGGGATATGCCCTGGGTGTGGGGCAGATTTAAATCGTGAAAAATGCAGTTGTACTGCAGATTTTATAGATCCAAGATTAGAAGTATTAAAAAAGCTAAAAAATAAATAATAGAGGTGTGAGATGGGAGTTCCTAAGAAGAAAACTACAAGAGCTAGAAAAGGGGCAAGAAGAAGTCATCATCATGTAAAAAGTGGTGCTTATGTAAAGTGTGATAACTGTGGTGAGTTAAAAATACCTCATTCCGTATGCTCTGCTTGTGGTTATTATAAAAAAGAGCAGGTTGTTGAAGTTTCAGAATTATAATCAGCTATGAGAATAGCTGTAGATGCAATGGGGGGGGATCATGCTCCCCATGAAGTTATAAAGGGTGCAATTTTAGCTGCTAAAGAGTATAATATTAATGTTATCCTTGTAGGTGATAAGCTTTTAATTTCTCAGGAATTAGAAAAATTAAAAAATTACCCTTCGGAAAAAATATCGATTATTCATGCTGATGAAGTAATAACAATGGATGATTTACCTTCTATAGCTGTCAGGAGAAAAAGGAATTCATCAATCCATGAGGGCTTAAGACTTGTCAAAAAAGGGGAAGCAAGAGCATTTTTTAGTGCTGGAAATACTGGAGCTGTAATGGCATGTGCTAAATTGATTTTGAGACCGATAGAGGGGGTAGATAGGCCTGCTATTGGCGCTGTTTTGCCTAATGCTAAAGGGCATTCTGTTTTGCTTGATGTTGGTGCAAATGTAGATTGTAAGCCTATACATTTTTTACAGTTTGCAATTATGGGCTCAGCTTATGCAAAAATAGTATTTCAAAAGGATGAACCTACAGTGGGGCTGTTAAGTATAGGGGAAGAAGATTTAAAGGGGAATGAAAGCACAAAAAATGCTTTTAATCTCTTAAAAAGCTCACCTTTGATTAAATTTGTCGGGAATGTAGAGGGGAAAGAGCTTTATAAAGGTGGTGCTGATGTAGTTGTTTGTGATGGTTTTGCAGGAAATATAGCTTTGAAAGTTAGTGAATCTGCAGCTTGGTATATTGGTAAACTTTTGAAAGAGGAATTAACTAAAAATTTTGTTAGAAAATTAGCTGCATTAATTTTAAAACCTGCATTTGAGTCTTTAAAGAAAAGGGCTGATTATACTGAATATGGTGGAGCTCCTTTATTGGGTGTAAATGGTATATGTATTATTGGACATGGCAGTTCAAATGCTAATGCAGTTAAAAATGGTATAAGGGTAGCTTATGAGCTTGCTGAGCAGAAATTGAACCATTTGATTGAAGAAAGGGTTAAAGAATCTATTGAAAGGTTAAAGGTTGACAAAGTAGAATCATTTTGGAACAATATAAAAGATAAACTTAAAAAAATAACTTCTGAGTAATATAGCTTTTTATAAAAAAAAGGTGAAGTATGAATAGGTATTCAAAGATTATAGGGACAGGTTCATATTTCCCATCTAAAGTTCTTACAAACAAAGATCTCGAAAAGTTTGTTGATACTAGCGATGAATGGATAGTTACTAGGACAGGAATTAGAGAGAGAAGAATATCAGAAGATAAAACAGTCAATGAAATGGCTTATGAAGCAGCTAAAGCAGCTATTGAGGATGCTCAAATTGAAAAGGAAGCAATAGATGGGATTATTGTAGCGACCTGCACACCTGACTATCTTATTCCATCAGTGGCTTGTTATTTGCAGGGGAAAATAGGTGTTAAGGGGCCTTTTGCTTTTGATATTAATGCTGCTTGTTCTGGTTTTTTATATGCTCTTGCGGTTGGGGATTCTTTAATAAAAAATGGATTAGCTAATAATATATTGATAGTTGGTGCAGAAAAGCTAACATCGATACTCAATTGGAAAGATAGAAGTACCTGCGTGTTATTGGGAGATGGTGCTGGTGCAGTTGTGCTTTCTGCAAGCGAAAAACCAGGTATTAGAAGTTTGATTTTACACGCTGATGGGGAATATACATCACTGCTTGAATGTAAAGCTGGTGGTTCAGCTTTTCTAGCTAATCGTGATAATTTTGACATTGAAAACAATCTTTTTAAAATGAAAGGTAATGAAGTTTTTAAAATAGCTGTTAGAGCAATGGCTGATGTAGCTGTGAAGGCAGTCGAAGAAAGTGGTCTTAGATTCGATGAGATAGATTTTCTTATCCCACATCAGGCAAACTTAAGAATTATAGATGCTATTGCTAAAAGGTTGAGTTTAGATAGTGATAAGGTAGTGGTAACTTTAGATAAGTTTGGTAATACATCAGCAGCTTCGATACCCACAGCTTTAGATATTGCAAGAAAATCTGGAAAAATTAAAGAAGGTTCAAATATTGTCTCAGCTGCTTTTGGTGGTGGCCTGACCTGGGCAGCAGCTGTTTTTACTCTTTAATCTGGAGGATATCATGTCAAAAATTGCAGCTGTATTTCCTGGACAAGGTTCTCAATTTGTGGGTATGGGAAAAGATTTTTATGAAACATATGAAAGTTTTAAGGATATTGTTTTAGAAGCTAACAAAATTTTAAAATATGATTTGTCAAAATTGATGTTTGATGGCCCTGAAGAAGAATTAAGGCTCACATATAATACTCAGCCAGCACTATTGTTAATGAGTATTGGGATATATAACCTTATTAAAGATAAAATCTCGTTTGACGGTTTTGCAGGTCATTCTTTGGGTGAGTATTCTGCTGTTGTTGCTGCAGGTGGACTTGATTTTAAAGATGCACTACTTGCTGTCCATAATAGAGGCAAATTTATGCAAGAGGCTGTTCCTGTGGGTGTTGGTGCCATGGGGGCAGTTATTGGAGCAAATTTTGCTGATGTGGAAAGATTATGTGAAGAAGTTAGTAGTGAAGGCTGCTTAGTAGAACCAGCTAATTATAATTCTTCAAATCAAATAGTTATAGCTGGACATGCAGAAGCTGTAGATAAATTTATTGAAAAGGCATCAGAAATTGGCGCCAAAAGGGTAGTAAAGCTTCCAGTGAGTGCACCTTTTCATTGTGCTTTGATGAAACCAGCAGAAGAAAAGATGGGGGTATATCTTGATGGTGTAAAGTTTAATGACTTGATAAAACCTGTTTATGCTAATGTGACAGCAGAGCCTGAACTAAAGGGTGAAGAAGTTAAGTTAAACTTGATTAAGCAAGTTTCTGCTCCTGTAAGATGGAGTCAGTTGATTGAAAGGATGATTGAAGATGGGTTCACAACTTTTATTGAGATTGGAGCAGGAAATGTGTTGACAGGATTGATAAAAAAAATTAACAGACAGGTTAAGACAATAAATATATCTACTATTGATGATTTGAATAAGCTGGAGGAACTTTAATGTTGAATGGTAAGGTAGCCTTGATTACTGGTGGTTCTCGAGGGATAGGTAAAGCTGTAGCAATTAAAATGGCCGAGCTTGGCTGTAAGGTTGCTATAAATTATGTATCTAGTGATAAGAATGCGAAAGAGGTTGCGGAATATATAAATAATGAACTTAAAGGTATATGTAAAATATACAAATGTAATGTTG
Organism: Deferribacter thermophilus; assembly: GCF_049472675.1. Lineage (NCBI taxonomy): Bacteria > Pseudomonadati > Deferribacterota > Deferribacteres > Deferribacterales > Deferribacteraceae > Deferribacter > Deferribacter thermophilus. The sequence goes on along the minus strand of NZ_JAPNXM010000005.1, from coordinate 26,009 downwards.
CAGTAGAAGAAGAAGTTAAAAATATGGTCAAACAGGTTTCTGAAGATTTAGGTGATATTGATATTTTAGTAAACAATGCTGGCATTACAAAAGACAATATTATACTTAGATTAAAACCTGAAGATTTTGATGAGGTTTTTGAAGTAAATGTAAAAGGAGCCTTTAATTGTATTAAGGCTGTTGCTCGTGGCATGATGAAAAAGAGATATGGTAAAATTATAAATATTAGTAGTGTTGTTGGTTTTACTGGTAATGTTGGACAAGCTAATTATGTTGTTACAAAAAGTGGTTTGGTAGGGCTTACAAAAACTGTTGCATTAGAGTTGGCATCAAGGGGGGTTAGAGTTAATGCTGTTGCCCCCGGGTTTATAGAGACTGAAATGACTGATAAATTGCCTGATGAAGTAAAAAATGAGATGTTAAACAGGATACCGTTAGGTTATTTTGGAAAACCAGAAGATGTCGCTAATGTAGTTGCGTTTTTAGCGTCTCCTGAATCAGATTATATTACTGGGACAACAATACATGTAAATGGTGGCATGTATTTAAGTTAATAAAAAAATAGGAGGAACAGATGGCTGATATTGAAGCAAGAGTAAAAAAGATAATTGCTGAGCAATTGAATATTGAAGAAGATGAGATCAAACCTGAATCATCTTTTGTTGATGATTTAGGAGCGGATTCTCTTGATACTGTTGAACTTATTATGGCTTTTGAAGAAGAGTTTGGTATGGAAATCCCTGATGAAGAGGCTGAGAAGATAAAAACAGTTCAAGATGCTATAGACTATATTAAAGCACATATGGAGTAGAAGGGGAGCCCCCTTCTACCTTTGTAATATATCATAAGATGCTTCAAGATATGTAGTATCTTATGATATATTACAGATTAATCAGATTGTTAGGAGGATTCTGTGAATAAAAGAGTTGTTATTACTGGGATAGGTTTGGTTACACCATTAGGTGTAGGTTTGCAAGAAAATTGGGAAAATATCTTGGCTGGAAAGTCAGGTGTGGGTTATATTACAAGATTTGATTCTTCTGATTTTCCAGTAAGAATTGCTGCTGAAGTTAAAGATTTTGATAAAGAGGCTTTTGTTGATAAAAAGGACATAAAAAGATTTGATGAGTTTATTGTTTTAGCTTTAGTTGCAGCAGAGCTCGCAGCAAGAGATGCTAATTTGAATTTTGATAATATAGATCATGAAGAGGCAGGAGCTATTATTGGCTCAGGTATAGGTGGATTTAAAACGATTGAAGATCAGCATGCAGTTTACATGGAAAAAGGCTTTAAAAGGGTATCACCTTTTTTTATCCCATCAGTTATTATAAATATGGGTAGTGGTGCTATTTCTATTAGGTATGGTTTAAAGGGACCAAATAGTAGTGTAGTTACAGCGTGTGCAACTGGAGCTCATGCAGTAGGTGATGCTTTTAAAATTATTCAAAGAGGGGATGCTAAAATAATGTTTGCTGGTGGGGCTGAAAGTGCAATTACACCACTTGCAGTTGCTGGATTTGCAAATATGAAAGCTCTTTCTAGAAGAAATGATGAACCTGAAAAGGCAAGTAGGCCATTTGATGTGGATAGAGATGGTTTTGTTATGGGGGAGGGAGCTGGTATTTTAATTTTGGAAGAGTTAGAGCATGCTCTAGCAAGAGGAGCAAAAATTTATGCTGAGGTGGTAGGCTATGGTATGACAGGTGATGCCTATCATATCACTGCTCCTGATGAATCTGGTGATGGCGCTAGCAGAGCAATGAAAATGGCAATAAAAGATGCTGGTATAACACCTGATAAAATTGATTATATTAATGCGCATGGAACTTCAACACCTTATAATGATATTATAGAGACTAGAGCGATAAAGAATGTTTTTGGTGAACATGCATATAAATTATATGTAAGCTCTACAAAGTCTATGACTGGACATTTATTAGGTGCTGCTGGTAGTGTTGAAGCTGCTTATTGTGCAATGGCAATTAAAGATGGAGTAGTTCCACCAACTATTAATTTAGAAAATCCTGATCCAGAGTGTGATTTAAACTATGTACCTAACAAACCGATAAATGCTGAGGTAAGATATGCTCTTAGTAATTCTTTTGGATTTGGAGGGACAAACGCCTGTTTAGTACTAAAAAGATATGAATAATTTGGAAAAATTAGAAGAGTTAATTGGTTATACATTTAATAGTAAGTCGTTGTTACTTGAAGCTTTAACTCATTCATCTTATGCTTATGAGAAAAAACTGAAAAAGGATTATGAAAGGCTCGAATTCCTAGGTGATTCTGTCTTACAACTCATTGTTACAGAATATTTAATTGTTAAGTATAAAGATCTCAAAGAGGGTATTCTTTCTAAATATAGATCCTTTTTTGTTAGTGAAGATATAATAAGTAATGTGGCTTTGAAAATTAAATTGAATGAGTTTTTAAGATTAGGAAAAGGGGAACTCGCTACTGGAGGGGAAAGGAAACCATCAATTTTAGCAGATATTTTTGAATCTTTAATTGGTGCTGTTTATTTAGATGGTGGATATAATGAGGCTAGAAGAATAGTTTTGATGCTGATGACTGATTTGATGGATGAGTATATAAAAAATGGTATAGATATAGATCCTAAAACTGAGCTACAAAAAATAACCCAACAAAAATTTGGGTATTTACCCGAATATTCCGTAATTAAGGAAGAAGGGCCTGAGCATGATAAAACTTTTACTGTTGAAGTTAGTTTAGAAAGCGGTGAAACATTTGTTGGAGTTGGGAAAAATAAAAAGAAAGCCGAGATTGATGCTGCAAGAAAAGCATTGAAATATTTAAAAGAGCAAATTTTGAATTAGATGATTCAAAAAAAAGGTGTTTTGCCTGTTTTTATACCATTTGTAGGATGTCCAAAACGATGTATTTATTGTGATCAAAATAGTATTACAGATATAAAGTTAGTCAATTTTGAATATGATGTTGAAAATCAACTAAAATATTTTTTACAAATTAAAAGAGATTGGTCTATATTAGCATTTTATGGGGGGAGTTTTAATCTATTAAATAAAACCCAAAGATTGTTTTTGTACGATTTGGCAAAAAAATATAAATTTAATAAAATTAGAGTTTCTTGTTACCCTTCAGGTTTTGATAATTATCTGATTGATGAATTTCATAAACATGATGTAGCTGAAATAGAGTTGGGGGTTCAAAGTTTTTCTGACAAAGTGATAGAAGTGAACGGAAGAGATTATAGTTGTGATGATGTTATTGGGATTATAAATAGATTAAAAAGTGAGGGGTTTAGAGTTGGTATTCAGATTATGGTGGGTATGTATGGTGAAAAGTTAGATGATGTCAAAAAAAATGTAGAAGTAATTAGAACCATAGATTTTGATTACTTTAGAATATACCCAACTGTAGTTTTTGAAAATACAAAACTGGCTAACTATAAAAATAATCTTAAATTTTCTTTTGAAGAAGTAATTGCTGTTTCATCAATTTATTATCTTTTAGCATCATATAAAGGTGCTACTGTGTTGAGAGTTGGTTTGCACAATAACTCAAATTTTCAAAATAAAATAGTAGGTGGCTATTTTCACCCATCTTTTGGTGATATTATTATGACATTCGTGATTTATTTATATTTAAGAATTAATGAGAAAAATAGATTATGTAGAAATTTTCCAAACTATAAAAGGGTGATTGTTAAATCTTTTGATGTAATTTATGATAAAAAAATAACTTTTAGTGAAATTTTAAAAACAGTGTGGAGTGAATATTTTGAGAATAACAGGTGGGAAATTAAAGGGGAGATATTTGATCTCGCCAAAGAGTTCTGGTGTAAGGCCAACGAGTGATAAAGTAAGATCAGCGATATTTTCAAAAATTTATGATAAAATTGATAATGCTAATGTATTGGATCTTTTTGCTGGGACAGGAGCTTTTGGTATTGAAGCGATAAGCAGAGGTGCCAATTTTGTTACTTTTATAGATAAAGATGTTTCTACATTAATTAAAAATGTAAAGTTATTAGAAAAGAATAATTATGAAATTATAAAACGAGATATTTTTCAAGGTTTAAAAAAGGTTAATAAAAAATATGACATTGTTTTTATTGATCCTCCCTATGGTAAAATAAACTCAAAAGATATAATGCAGTGTTTAAAAGAGTATCAAACTATTGCAAAAGATGGTGTTTTAATATATGAAGAAAGTATTAGAACAGAATTTCAGATTGATGAAGGGTTTAAATTGATAGATAGTAAAAGATATGGAGACACAATAATATATTACTTGGAGTTGGAATGATGATTGCTATATATCCAGGGACTTTTGATCCTTTGACAAATGGACATTTAGATATTATTGAGCGTGGTTCAAGAATGTTTGAAAAATTAATAGTAGCAGTTGCAGAAAGTAAGAGGAAAAAACCATTATTTAATCTATCTGATAGAGTTAAAATGATAGAGGAGTCTGTGTCTCATTTAGAGAATGTTAGTGTTGAATCTTTTACCAATTTGCTTGTAGATTTCATGAAAGAGAAAAATGCTGATGTTATATTAAGAGGGCTAAGGGTTGTTTCTGATTTTGAATATGAGCTTCAGTTGGCTTTAATGAATAGAAAACTTTATCCTGAATGCGAAACAGTTTTTTTAATGCCAAATAAAAAATATATATTTTTAAGCTCAAGTATGGTTAGAGAAATTGCTTTACTCGGTGGAGATGTAAGCTGTTTTGTACCAAAACCTGTTAATGAGTTCATTAAAAGGTTTGTGAATGATAAGAGAAGAGATTGAAGAGTTAGAGGATAAGTATTTACATCCAAAAGCAGCTAGATCTAAGTATTCAAAGGGCAGAAACAGGCCTGAAGAAAAGTGTGAGCTTCGCACTGAGTTCCAAAGAGATAGAGATAGGATAATTCATTCTAAAGCTTTTAGAAGATTAAAGCATAAAACACAGGTGTTTTTATCACCGTTAGGTGATCATTATAGGACTAGGCTAACACATACTTTAGAAGTTATGCAAATAGCAAAAACCATTGCTAAGGCTTTGAGGCTAAATGAAGATTTAGTAGAAGCAATATCATTGGGGCATGATCTTGGTCATACCCCTTTTGGGCATGCAGGGGAGAAGATACTTTCAGATATTTTAGGCAAACCTTTTAAGCATTATGTTCATTCATTGACAGTTGTTGAAAAGCTTGAAAAAGATGGTGAAGGTTTGAATTTAACTTTTGAAGTTTTGGATGGTATTGCAAAACATTCAAAGGGTGTGGGGCCAATATTTGATGATAAAAAGCTTGCTAAAACATTAGAGGGTCAGATAGTTAGATTAGCTGATATTATTGCTTATGTGAATCATGATATTGATGATGCTGTTAGAGCAAAAATTATATCTTTTGAAGATATCCCGAAAGATATTTTAAATAGTATTGGTTATACCCATGGTGAACGAATACATAATGCGGTTAAGGATATTGTAAAAACTACCATTGAAAATAATTATGAAAAAATCATGATGTCTGAAAAAATGCTTAAAGCTATTGACTCTTTAAGAGAATATTTATTTGATAAAGTTTATTTATGTGATATAATTAAAAAAGAGTTTGATAAAGCGTATAAGTTATTGTTTGATTTATATAAATTTTATGAGAATAACTATGAATATGTACCTGATATATTTAAGAAGGCTGCTGTTGATAAAAAAACTGCTATTGTTTATTTCATTGCAGGTATGACGGATAGGTATGCAATTGAAGTTTATAAAAAGATATATATTCCTACAAACTGGAATACTTGATTTGGAGGCTTTGTTATGTATAAGGTATTAGCGATAGATGATAGCCCTACAATGCATAGACTTTTTAAAATGATATTTAGTGAAGAAAATGGGTATGTTTTATTTTCTGCTTATAATGGGGAAGAAGGTTTTGATAAATTAAGAGAGAATGAGCCTGATATTATCTTATTAGATTTTGTGATGCCAAAACTGAATGGTTTCCAATTTGCTAAAATGATAAGAGAAGATATGAAAAAGGATATACCGATATTACTTATTACTAGTAAAGCTGATAAAGTAGGGGATAGGTTTATTAATAAGTTTACAAATATTGATTGTATTGCGAAACCTTTTCAGGCGGAAGATTTAGAAAGAAAAGTAAAGGAGATGTTAGAAGTTAAAGGTATTGAAGTTGATTCAATAACTGATACATCAGATACTAAAGAAGAAGTAGAGAACATTGAAACAGAACATGCTGATAATACTGTAGGTGTTATTTCTGCAAAAGTTGAAGCGATGGTTTTGCCTGCATTAAGAGCTTTGATTGAAAAAGCTTTAAAATTTGAGACAGGTTATATGATTAGCGATGTTAAAGGTGATTTCATAGATTTGGATAAGCTGGTGGATCTAGCAAATAAATTTGAAGGTGAGTTAATATTTTTCAATAATGATACTGATATACACCTGTATATTCAAAATGGTTTTATAATTCATGCTTTCAGAGGTTCAGATAAAATAAAGGATATTTTCGAGCTTTATCAAGATGTATGTGGAGTTTGCTTGTTAGAGGTTGATAGTTTAAGCGAATTGTATGAGCAGTTGCGAAATCTTGGTTTTGCTGATCAGTTTTTAAGAAAACATTACGAATATTATTTAAATTCAATTATTTATGAAATTCTTAATAATGATTTTAGGTATTATTTTGATGAGATAGATATACCTGAGAATATGCTATCTAGATTTAGGTTTGATTGTTCAAAACTAAAAGAGAGTTATAGCCTTTATTTAGAAGAAAGGGCTGAAATAAATAAAATTGTTTATGATGGCGCTTTGATACCGAGACAAGTCGCAGCTGATTTGTCTTCCTTAACAGATTTTGAAAAAAAGATTTATGAACTTTGTAATGGTGAAAGAACAGTAGAGAAAATATTGAGTTTCTTTGGAAACAATAGTAATATTGCTAAAAATACAATAGGTGCATTAATATTAACAGGATTTTTAACTATTTAATAAGGAGGATTGAATGAAAAAGATATTGATTGCAGAAGATAGTGCGACAGAAAGGGAGATTATGAAAAAAGCCTTGGAGGCAGAAGGTTATTCAATTGTTGCAGTGTCTGATGGCGATTCAGCCTTAGAAGAAGTGAGAAAAAATGAATATGATCTTGTAATATTAGATGTAATAATGCCAGGCAAAAATGGATATCAGGTGTGTCGCGAAATAAAGAAGGATGACCTTTTAAAGGAGATCCCTGTTGTGATTGTTACAAGTAAAGGGCAAGAAAGTGATAAATTTTGGGGTAAAAAACAGGGTGCTGATGAATATATTGTAAAACCTTTTAATATAGATGTTTTAGTATCGACTGTGAAAAAATTACTATGATTAAAGAGCTGTTAGATAAGAAATTAAAAAGAGAAATCATTGTTACAAAAAAGGATGAAATTCCATTTATTCTTTTTAAAGTGGGAAATGCATTATTATCTGTTGAGATGAAAGATGTTTTTATAGTTTTGGAATATAAAGATATAGTGGATTTACCGGGAGCACCTCCACATATATTAGGTATTATTTATTATCAAGGTGAAGTTATCCCTATTGTTGATTTAAAAGGGGAGTTAAAAGAATCAACAACTTTTCGAACGGATAATACAAGATTGCTAATAATTAAATATAACAACGAGCAGATCGGTCTTTTTGTTGATGAAGTTTTAGGATTACAAAATATCAATAAAAATCTTTTAAAAGAGTCTGATGAAGATATTTTTAGGGCTCAAATTAAATTTGATAATAAAAATTACAAAGTTTTAGATATAGATAAGTTTTATAATAAATTTAAAGTTTCATAAGGAGAGAGCTATGAGGCTAAGCTTAAATCTTAAGTTGTTTATTATGGTTTTGGTTTTAATTTTTGTTACAGGTTTTTTATCTACCTTTTTTCTTTATCAAAGAGCAGCTAATCTTGCTGTTGAGCAGGCCCAAAAGGATTTGTCAGGTAAGGTTAACAATGTAAGGGTAATATTGACTGAAGTTGATAAAGATATTAATACTGCTGTTTCTATAGTTTCAAAATTGCAAGAAGTAAAGTCTGCTTTCTTGCCAGGTTATGATACAAGAAAACTTGATAAAGTATTTGATGAATTATTGACAGTTGTTGAGGAGGATGAAGATACAGCATATCTTAAGGGTTATTTTTTGATTAATAAAAATTATAATTATGTTTTTAAAAAATACCTTTTTGAAGGTGAAGTTCCTGAAATAGATGAGTTTATATATTTTGAAGATATCGAAGAAGGTAAGGTTTATTTCGAGCCCTTTTTAAGTTTAGATTTCCCTTATTTTGTTTACTATACAGGTGTTTATTTAAATGATAAGTTGGTTGGGGTTTTAGGGGCTGTAGTTGATACTAATTATGTTTTAAATTATATTAAGAAGACATACACGGTCAGTGATACCCATTTACCAAAAGCAACTTGTAGTGAATGTCATAAAGGTGAAAGAAATTTATTAAATTATGGTTTTGTAGTTATTCTTGATGATGATGGAAATGTTATTTTGAATACACTTAAAAAGGATGGATTATTAATAGCTCCTGATGAATTTTTTGCTAATATTTTAAAAAGTGAAAAAAATAATTTGTTTAAGAGAACTTCAGTTAATAAAGTGTTAAATATTAATAATAAAGATTTTGTTGGCTCATTTGCAAGAGTAAAACTTAATAAGCTTGGTTTAAATGTGGGATTTTTCAAGAGTAAAGACTATATTTTAAGAGAAGTTGTAAAGGGTAGACAGCAGGCTTTCGTTACAACTGTAATATTTGCTGCAATTATGTTTGTTATATCTTTTGTCCTCTTTAAGATCCTTTTTGCACCACTTTTTAGTATTAACGAAACAATGAGACAGATACAAAAGGGTAATTATGATGTAAGGGTGAAAATTAATAGAAAAGATGAACTTGGGGATATTGCAAATACATTAAACGAAATGCTTGATGAACTTAAAAATTATATTCAGACAGAAGAGGATAGACAAAGATTGCAGCGTCAGGCAATTCATCTTATGGATGTCGTTTCTAAAGCAGCTGATGGTGATCTTACTGTGCAGGCAGAAGTTACTGCCGATGAATTGGGCTCAGTTGCAGATGCTTTCAACCTTATGACAGAGAGTATCAAAGAATTAATTGGTGAAATTAAGAAAGCAGGTGATTCTATAGTTCAATCAACTGAAGAGCTAATAAAATCTTCAGAAAAGACCACTGCTGGTGCTCATGTACAGATTGAGGAGTTGGAAAAGGTTGTTAGTAAGTTGAATGATTTTAAAAATCAGATGCTGAATGTATTAGAAAATGCAAATAGGTCGTTAAAATTAGTTGTTCAAGCCAATGAAAGCTCTAAAAATGGAAGTAAGCTATTGCAAGAAACCATTGAAGCTATGAACGATGTAAGGAGATATTCACAGCTTGCTAGTAAAAAAGTGAAATCCCTTGGTGAAAAATCTATGGAAATTAATGAAATTACAAGAGTTATTAGTGAGATTTCAAACCAGACAAACTTGCTTGCTTTAAACGCAGCTATTGAGGCAGCAAGAGCTGGTGAATATGGTCATGGTTTTGCTGTTGTTGCTGATGAGATTAGGAAACTTGCTGAAAGAACTAATGAAGCTACCGAGGAGATTAGTAATTTGATTAAAACCGTTCAATCTGAAACAGGGGATACTGTAAAGCTTGTTGAGGAGAGTTATTCTAAAATTGAGTTGGGTTCACAAAAGACAGAGGAAGCTGGTGATGCTTTGATTGAAATTAATGTTAGCCTTGAAAAAGTTAGTGATGCTATGGATGAAATGGCAGAAAGTATTTCAGCTCAAGCTGAAGAAACTGATAGTGTAATTGAAATGGCTGAAAAAGTTAAGGATATTGCTGTTGATACAGCTAATAATGTTGAAGATACCAACAGGATTATTAATACACTATCACAGCTAGCAGAAGTGCTTAATGATGCTGTTAATAGATTTAAAGTGTAAAAAATTATGGCTAAAATAGATAAAAAAGAATTAGTACAGTTTTTTTTGTTAGAGTCAGAAGAACATTTTGAGACCATTTTTAATGGGATTAATGTTTTATTAAACGATTTGAGTAATTGGTCAATAATAGAAGAAATTTATAGAAGTACACATACTCTTAAGGGCTCTTCTGCAATGGTTGATTTTAAAAATTTCTCAGCTGTTGCTCACCGAGTAGAAGATATATTCGATGATCTTAAAACTGGGAGACTTGAAAGAAATAGAGATCTGATTTTGAAAATTTTGGAAGTTTTTCATGAGTTAAATGATTATTTACAGAAAAATAAGAATGATTTAACTGAAGATTTAAAAAATCATTACCTAGAATTGTTAGATATCAAAGAAAATGTAGAATCTATAGACTCTCAAGAAAAAGCACTGAGTGGATCTGCTCCTGAGCATCTTTCTACAGTAAAAAATTTAGATAAAATTCATGACATTGTGGATCAAGAATTTCCTGTAAAAGAGCCTGAAAGTAATAAGTCTTTCGTTAGAGTAGATTTAGAAAAAATCGATTTCTTATTGAATTTGACTGGAGAGTTAGTAGTTACCAGAAACAAGCAAAATGAAAATATTAGGGAAATTATTTCAATTTCTAAAGAATTAGAATATTCAAGAGATAGGCTTGTTAAAGTTTTAGATGAGTTTAGAGAAAAGTACATGTATAACACAAGCAATGTAGAAAGTGACAAAAGTGAAGAAGGGTTCCAATTACTGTCAGACTTTTTTGATGGGGAATTTGATAAGTATACTGATATAAATATTTTATCAAGGCAGTTGGTTGAGATCGGTACAGATATTACAAGTCTTATTGCATTGTTGTCTCAAAAGTTTTTACAAATCCAAAACGATATAAACTATATAAACAGAGTAACTAACTCTTTGGAAAAAAGTTTGACAAATATCAAACTGGTTCCAGTTAAAAATTTATTTAATACTGCCATGAGAACAGCAACTGTTACTGCAAGACAAGAAGGGAAAGATATAAATATAACAGTTTCTGGTGAGAATTTAGAAATTGATAAAGCAATCTTAGATTTATTAACAGATTCTTTTTTGCATCTTGTAAGAAATGCCGTTTCACATGGCATTGAAAATAAGCAAGAGAGACTTAAAAAAGGGAAATCTAATATAGGAAATATAAAATTATCGGCATATAGAGCAGGTAACTCTATATTGTTTGATATTGAAGATGATGGAAGTGGGATCGATATTGAAAAGATAAAGATGACAATAGTTGAAAAAGGGTTATTGACAGAGTATGAAGCCTCTCAACTTCGAACCGATGAGTTAATATCTTATATTTTTCAACCTGGATTTTCAACAGCAAGTCAAATCTCTGATGTTTCTGGTAGAGGTGTTGGTTTAGATGTAGTGAAGAAAAATGTGGAAAGCTTAGGTGGGACTATCACTGTTTCTACTAAAAAGGATAAATATACAAAATTTACAATTATGATCCCAGTTACACAGTTTATTGCTGATTATCTTTTGATTGGCTGTGAAGGTAGAAAATTTGCTATTCCTCTACAGTCAATTTATGAAATTATCCCTGTTGATATAAAAAATATAAAAAAAATAGGGGATCATTTTTTTTACAATATAAGGAAAGATGTATACGAAATCATAGATTTAGCTGTAGCTCTTGGTTTAAAAAATAGGAATGAGTTTAAAAACGATTCATACGGTATCCTTGTTTCTGGTCCTAATAAAAAATATATTATTCAAGTTGATGACATATTTGGTAGAGAGACAACAGTTACAAAGAAGTTTAAATCATTTATTGCAAGAATTGATAAATACTTGGGAGCGTCAATTAGTTCTGGTGGTGAGGTTAGACCAATTATAGATACTTTAAGATTATTCTCTTCAAAATTAAAGACAAGGGATTTTATTAAGGTTGATAATTTAGAAAAGGGTAAATCGGCTACTTATTACTCAAATGGTGTGTTAATTGTAGATGATTCTATTTCTGTTAGAAAATATTTGAAAGATATTTTAGTTGGAAATGGTTATAAGGTATTAGAAGCAAAAGATGGTTTACAAGCTTTAGAAGTATTAGAGCATCATCGAGTTCCATATATTATTACTGATTTGGAAATGCCAAATTTAAATGGGTATGAGCTGATAGATAAGATAAGAAATAATCTTGAAGATGAAAGTGTAAAAATATATGTAATTACTTCTAGAGGAACAGAAAAACATAAAACAAAAGCTTTGGAATTAGGTGTTAATGGATTTATTGTGAAGCCGTTTACAGAAGAGATGATCTTAGGCATTTTAAAAGGGATAGAGCATGAAAGCACTGATGTTTAAAATTGCAGATGTGATGTTTTTAGTGAATTTAGAAGATTTATTACATGTTTCCTTATTTGAAGAGTATGATGAATCTGAAGGGTTAACAGTTGTTGATTTATCTGATTATTTGGATGGTAATTCGAATAAGAAATATATTTTGTTTGTTACTAACAACAAAACTTATGTAGGAATAATATGTGATGAAATTTATGATATTTTAGAGTATAATGAATATAAGCCTTTCGAAAAAGGTGAAAAAAAACTGGATTTTTTAAAAGGTGTAGTAACATATAAAGATAATTTGATATATTTGCTAGATGCTGAAAAATTAATAGAGGTAGCTTATGAAAAAGATAATGTTAGTTGATGACAGTATTACGATTCACAGAGTTATTGATCTTTCTTTAGATGAAGAGAAATATCAGGTTGTAAAGACTTTTTCTGCTGATGAAGCTATGCAAAAACTTAACGAAATAACTCCAGATATTGTTTTACTGGACAATAAACTACCAGATGTAAAGATTGACGATTTTATTAGAGAAATTAAAAGTAAAGTTCCTCAAATTGTTGTTATTTTGCTTGTTGGGGCATTTGATAGTTTTGATGAAGCTGATCTTGAAAAATACGGAGCCGATTCCTATTTATTGAAGCCATTTAATTCACAAGCTTTAGAAGAAGCAATAGAAAAATATTCAAAGATTGAGATTACTCAAGAAACTGCTGTTGAAGAAGAAACTGGTCAAAGTGAAGATGTACAAGAGCTTTTATCTTCAGTAGAGGAAATGGAGCCAGAAGTTGATAAAGAACTTGAGAGCTTTGAGGATATAATAAGTCAAGAAGATGAGCAGATTGAAGAAAGCTTATTGGATACTGAAGCTGTAGAAAAAGAGGAATCTTTGGACGATATATTCAAAGATCTTGAGGAGGAGATTACGAAAGCTGAAACTGATGAGGAGATTAAAGAGGAAGATACAGATGAATTAAAATTAGATATTACGGAGGAAAGTCAGGCAGAAGAAGTGCAGGAACTAGCAGATGAAGGTGAAGCTGAGGCTGAAGAAGATATTTTAAAAGAGCTTGAAGAAGCTTTTGCTGATGATAGTGTAAAAGCTGATGAAGATGAAACTGTTGATTTAGTTGATGAACAAACTAAAGAGCTTGATGAGTTGGAAGAGTTAAGTGGTATAGATGTTAGTGCAACGGAAGAAATTTCAGAAATGGATTCAGAGCAAATAGATGAAGAAAAGATTGTAGGTGAAGAGGTATCTGATGAATTCAAAGCTCAAGAAGAAGAGGTTTTGAAAGATATTGATGAAATTGAATCAACAGCTGAATTGGAAGATATTGAAGTTAAGCCTGAAGTTACAGAATTTATTGATGAAAGGATTGATGATGCTTTAGAAAGGGAGCTTGCTTTAGATAACAAGGAGAATATAGGTGTTAATAAAGATGAAATAGAAGAAATTTTTAATAAAGCCTTTGCAAGCTTTAAAGATGAAATAAAATCTGATATAAAAAATGAGGTAACTAAAGATCTTATTAAAGGTATTCTGGGTGAAATTTTAACTGAAGAACTGTTAAAAGAGGTTATGCAAGAAATTTTAAAAGAAAATTTAGAAAAGGTTATTTGGGAAATTGTTCCTGAGTTAGCAGAAAAACTAATTATTGAAGAGATAGAAAGACTTAAAAAAGGTGTTAAAGAAGATGAAGAAAATTGATTATAAAAGTAGCGGTGTTAATATAGATGAAGGGAATAAGTTTGTTAGTAAGATAAAAAGGTATGTTGAAGAAACTTTTAACAAAAATGTATTAAGTTCAATAGGTGGCTTTGCTGGCCTTTACGATATCTCTTTTATAAAAAATTATAAAAGACCTATTTTAGTTTCAGGCACAGACGGTGTAGGTACAAAACTCAAAGTGGCTATAATGGCTGAGAGGTATGATACGATAGGTATAGATCTTGTAGCTATGTGTGCTAATGATGTGGTTGTGACAGGGGCTAAGCCCCTGTTTTTTTTGGACTATTTTGCTACAGGAAAGCTTAATGCTAATAAAATGAGTGATATTATAAAGGGGGTTTCTAAAGGGTGTATTGAAGCTGGTTGTTCTCTGATAGGTGGTGAGACTGCTGAAATGCCTGGAATGTATGCTGACAAAGATTTTGATTTGGCTGGATTTTGTGTTGGTGTTGTGGATTATGATCAGATAATTGATGGAAGTAAAATTAAACCTGGTGATGTTCTTGTTGGGATCAAATCAAATGGATTTCATAGTAATGGGTATTCATTGTTAAGAAAGATCTTTTTTGAAGAAATGAAATTAAAGATTGATGATAAACTTGAAGAAGATAAAACTGTTGCTGATATTTTGTTAAAGCCTACAAAGATTTATGTTAAGGATATTTTAACACTTATTGATAAAGGCTATAGTTTAAAAGGGGTAGTTCATATTACAGGTGGCGGCTTTTACGAGAATATTCCAAGAATCTTACCTGAAAACTGCAGTGTGGAAATATATAGTGAAGAAATACCTGAACTCTTTGAATACAGATTTATCAGAGAAAATACAGATATCGAATTAAGAGAGCTTTTTAGAGTATTTAATATGGGTATAGGGATGGTTTTAGTAGTGGAGGAAAAATCAGCAAATGATTTAATAAATGCTTTAAATAAAAGTGGTGAGAATGCATTTTTAATTGGCAGAGTTGTTGAAGGTAATCAAACAGTAAAAATATCAGGAGTTGATTTTTGAAAAGGTTAGCTATCCTACTTTCGGGTAGAGGTTCAAATTTTAGAGCAATTTATGAGGCCATTTCTAATGGGGATATATCTAATGCAGAGATAGCTCTTGTGATTAGCGATAAAAAAGAAGCTAAAGGGCTGATTTTCGCTAAAGAAAAAGGGTTAGATGCAAGATTTGTGAATCCAAAAGATTTTGAAAGTAGAGAGGAGTTTGATAAATATATTGTTGATTTATTAAGGGGGAAAGAGATTGATCTGGTGTGTTTGGCAGGGTTTATGAGAGTTATAACCCCTTATTTTGTAAGCGCTTATAGAAATAGAATTATAAATATACACCCATCACTTTTACCAAGTTTTCCAGGACTTAATGCACAAAAGCAAGCTTTGGAGTATGGCGTAAAAATAACTGGGTGTACTGTCCATTTTGTTGATGAAAAGGTTGATCATGGCCCTATTATTATTCAGGCTGCTGTTCCAGTATTAGAAAATGATACTGTAGAAACACTATCAGATAGAATTTTGAAAGAGGAGCATAGGATATATCCTCAAGCAATAAATTTGATAGTAAATGATAAAGTTGAGATTGTAGGGAGAAGAGTAATTGTTAAAGAAAATTAGTATTGTTTTACTTATCATGATTATTTTTAATATTGCATATGCAGGAGGGGAGAAAGTGCTATTGTCTAATGGTTCTGTTTTTATAGAAAATAGAAGAGGTGATATCCCTACATTTAGTCTTGTAATAATGATTAAAGGTGGGCAATTTTTAGAGAATGAAGAAAATTCAGGGATTGGCAATATAGCTTTAAATAGCTGGGTTAAGAGCAGTGAACTGTTAAAATTTGTAGAGGATATAGGCGGATCTCTTCATGCAAATAATAGCTCTGATTTTGCAGAGATATCATTATCAATCCCTTCTAAATATTTAAATGATATTACTCCATTGTTTAAGAAACTGTTATTTGATAGAAAAATAGATCCAAAAATTTTTGAAAATGAAAAAAGAATAACAATTATGAGGATTCAGACCATTTTAGATAGGCCTGATGAGTATGCCATTAAAAGATTTATGAAAGAAACTTATGAAGGGTTTGCTTATTCAAAAGATTTAATAGGTGAATTAGAAACAGTTAAAAATTTTACTTTAGACGATGTTTACGGTTATTTAGATAGGTTATTTTCTGGGTCTAATATGGTTGTCTCAGCAGCAGGTTACTTTGATAAAAAGCAGTTAACACCTATTAAGAAAATTATTGAAGAAATTCCAACTGGAGAAAAATTGAAAATCGAATGTAAAAATAGTGGGTTAACTAAAACAAAGAGAGTTGAATTAACTCATAAAAATATAAAGCAGGCAAAGCTTTTTTTAGGGTTTGATGCTCCAAGGGCTAGTTCTCAAGATTACATCAAAGTAAAACTTCTTTCAGATATACTTGGTGGTGGTATGAGTTCCGTTTTCTTTAATATTTTAAGGAAGGATAAAGGTTATGCTTATTCTGTAGGTTCTTTTTATCCATCAAGACTTTGTAATTCGAGATTTGTCAATTATATCGGTTTAAATTATGAAAATGTGGATGATGCAATAAAAACATTTTTAAATGTGGGTAAAGAACCTGATAAATATATAAATGAAAATGATGTTTTGAAGGCTAAGAATTATTTAATGGGAAGGATATTAAATGAAGCGCAGACCAATTATAAACAAGCTTGGTATGCGGCATTTTTTGAAATATTAGGTTTGGGGCATGATTTTTTTGATAAGTATATAGAAAATTTGGAAGATGTTTCATTAAAGGATATTATAGATGTATCTAAAAGATATATATCTGGCAATTATACTGTTGTAATTTTAAAGCCAGAGGCACATTAACTTTTCAAAAAAGAGCAATGGCAAATATTTTAGTGTTTACCGATTTAGATGGGACATTATTAGACCATTTTACTTACTCATTTGCTGATGCAATTGAAGCTATTAATTTATTGAAGAAATTAAATATCCCGTTAATTTTTACAACGAGCAAAACAAAAAGTGAAGTATTAAAATTACAGGAAGAGATTGGTATAAATTACCCTTTTATTGTTGAAAATGGTGGTGCAATAATTTTTCATGAAAACATTCCATTATTGCCAAAAGGTGCAGTAAGATTAGAAAATGGTTTATATGCTTTGATTTTGGGAAAGAAAAGGGAAGATTTGATAAGTTGTGGGAAAAAACTTAAAGAGAAATTTAATATAAAACTTTTTTCGGAAATGGATGATTACGAACTAAAAAAGGTGATGAGCTTACCTGATGATAGGTTAGAGCTGAGTAAGAAGAGGGAGTTTAGCGAGCCTTTTATTTGTTTTGATGACAGTTTGATTGATGATATGAAAAATTTTTGCAAGAATTATGGAATTAAGATTTTGAAAGGTGGTAGGTTTTATCATCTTGTTGGTGAGAAGCAGGATAAAGGGGTGGCAGTTAAAAAAGTTTTAGAAATTTATAGGAAAATTTTAAAAGAATTTGTTACAATAGGAGTAGGGGATAGTAACAATGACATCGATATGTTAAAAGAGGTAGATTATCCTGTGGTTGTAAAAAGACATGATGGTACTCATATAAAACTTGATATAGAAAATACTGTTTATACAGAATTAATTGGACCTAAAGGTTTTAATGAAGCAGTAGTCTATTTAGTTAATAAGATAATGAATAGTTAAGTTGGAGGTTTTATGGCTGATTTTTTTCAAAATGGTTTAATTACCACTTTGCAAAATATTACAAATAGATCAATTGATGATATTGAAGATGAGATAATCAAGTTTATTGATAGAAGGAAAATAGCTCTTTTATTGCCTGCACTTTATTCTGAATTTGAAAGACCTGCAATGTACACTATAATTGAAGAATTAAAGAAGTCAAAAATAGTTGATACAGTAGTTTTATCCTTGGATCAGGCATCAGAAGAACAGTTTTTACATGTTAAAGAAGTAATGAGCAACTTACCTATGAATGTTAAAATTGTATGGAACCATGGCAAAAGAGTTCAAAATCTCTATAAAAAGCTTTTAAAAGAAGGTTTTCCGTTAAATATCCCTGGTAAAGGCAGGGTAGTTTGGATGGCTTTAGGTTATATTTTAGCAAACAATTTCTATGCTATAGCATTACATGACTGTGATATAGTAAATTATAAAAGGGGTATTGTTGCAAAACTGGTATACCCCATTATACATAGAGGGTTAAATTATGAATTTAGTAAAGGTTATTATGCTAGGGTTTCTGATAAAATCTATGGAAGAGTAAATAGGCTTTTTTTTACACCTCTTGTAAGGGCTTTGAAAAGACTGATAGGGTTTGATAATAAATTTTTAGATTATTTAGACAGCTTTAGGTATGCACTATCTGGAGAGTTTGCTATAATAAGGGAGTTAGCAAAAGGGATTAGGTTTTCACCTGATTGGGGGTTAGAAGTTTCTTTATTGAGTGAAATTTATCAAAATACTTCTATAAACAGGATTTGTCAGGTAGAGGTTCTTGATGTCTATGAACATAAGCATAATACTTTAAATAAGAATGAACCTAATAAAGGTCTATTAAGAATGGCTACAGATATAGCAAAGACTATGTTTAGGGTGCTGAGTCAAGAGGGGGTTGTACTTTCTGAAGCTTTATTTAAATCATTAATTAGTACCTATTTTCAACAAGCTCGCTATGCTATAGAGTCATATAATGCTCTTGCTATGCTTAATGGTGTCCCTTTTGATAGACATAGCGAAATTGTTTCTGTGGAAGCTTTTACACAGGCAATTGTAAATGCGAAAAATGAGTTTTTGGAAAATCCAATTGGTATTAGATTGATTTCACCTTGGGTAAGGGTTGATTCTGCTTTACCTGATTTTGCAGAACAATTGATTGAGGCTGTAGAAGAAGATAATAAAATTTAAAGATTAAGTTTTGATAAAAATGGGAAAATTTTTAACATATAACTTATAACGACAGTCATTGAACCTGATAAGATTAGTACACCTATAAAGATAAGTAAAACTCCAGAAATTTTCTCTATAATTATTAATAGCTTTCCGGTTTTTCTTAGTGTACTAAGCATAGCACCTAACATAATAGCAGCAAGCAAAAACGGAATCCATAACCCTAAGGAATATACAAACAACAAAGACATCCCTTTATAAACGGTGGTTTCTTTAGCAGCTAAAGCTAAAATACCTGCTAAAATTGGTCCAATGCAAGGAGTCCATCCAAAAACAAATGCTACCCCCAATAGAAAAGCTTCTATAAAAAAGGGGAAGTTTCTTTTTTGATAATTCCATTTTTTCTGAACAAGCAGTTGTTTAATTTTAAATATTCCAACTAAATGTAAACCTAAAATAATTACTATAATACCAGCTATTTTTTCTAAAATTAATCTATACTGGTTAATAAGCTTGCCGATAGTTGTGGCACTTGCTCCAAGTAAAATGAAAACTAGAGTAAAACCTATTCCAAAAAAAATTGCCCCGATTATTGCCTTTAATTTTGGTGATAAAGACTCTTCACTTGTTAATGTCTCAATACTTTCACCAGATATAAATGATATGTACCCAGGTATTAAAGGTAATACACAGGGTGATAAAAATGATAAAACTCCTGCAATAAAGGCAGTAAAAAAATTAATATTTTCCATTTTAAAAAAAAACCTTTTTATTTTTTTTAAATCTAATATATATGTTGTGAATAAAAGTCAAGTGAGGTTGTTATGAGAAAGGGATTAAAAATAATAATTCCAGGTGTTATAGTTGTTGCAGTTATATTATATTTGATAATGTCAAGTTTTAAGAGTGCAGGCGTTTATTATTTAGAAGTGAGTGAGTTAACTCAAGATTTACAAAAGTATTATGGGAAATCACTGAGAGTTAGTGGTTTGGTGGAAAATGGATCTGTTATAAAAAAACCGATCGAAAAGTATTTGGAGTTTAATCTTGTTGATGATAAAGGAGCAAAGATAAAGGTTGTATATAAAGGGATTATCCCAGATGCATTCAAAGAGGATGTTGGTGTTATTGTAGAAGGGAAGGTAGATAAAGACAATATTTTTAGAGCAAATACATTGTTGGCAAAATGTCCGTCAAAATATGAGGCTGAAGTAAAAGAAAATAACTAAACGGTATTGAACTAATTTTGAATTGTACAATCAACTTAATAACAATGTTTACTTGTTAAGGAGGAATTATGGGTAGTATAGGTAATTTGTTTCAAATTGCTGGGTTATTTGCAGGGTTTATTGCAATTTTATTTTATTTTTGGTCTATCAATAAAAGCGATGATCAAAATAATAAAATAGGGAATATTCTATTTATCATTCAAGCTGTTCTGACAACACTTGCTTCATTTATTTTAGTTTATGCGTTGGCTACAAGCTATTTTAAGATGGAGTATGTTGCTCAATACACGGATAGAGCTTTGCCCTTTATTTATAAGATTAGTGCATTTTGGGCAGGTCAAGCAGGTTCACTTCTTTTTTGGGGCTGGCTCATTACTTTAGCTGGTTTAATAGAACTGTTTAGACATAAGAAATTAGATGTAAAATATAAAAGTTCTATAATGTTGGTGGTAACTGTTACTTCAACATTTTTCTTATTATTAACTACTGCAGTCTCAAACCCATTTAAAGAGCTTGACTTTTTCCCTGCTGATGGACTTGGGATGAACCCATTGTTACAAAATCCTGGGATGTTTTATCACCCTCCTACATTATATCTCGGATATGTTTTTTATACATTACCTTTTGCTTATGCAGTTGCTTCTTTAGTGATAAAAGATTACAGTGCAAAATGGCTAAAGCTTACAAGAAATTGGAGTATGTTGGCATGGATTTTTCTAACAATTGGTATAGTACTAGGCGGTCAGTGGGCCTATGTAGAACTTGGTTGGGGTGGATATTGGGCATGGGATCCAGTGGAAAATGCATCTTTATTCCCATGGCTTATAGGTACAGCTATGCTGCATAGTGCAATTATGTATGAAAGAATAAGAAGATTAAAAATTTGGACTTATGTTCTTGCGTTTGTAACTTATGAGCTTTGTATTTTTAGTACATTTTTAACAAGAAGTGGAGTTATAGATTCTGTACACAGTTTTGGGAAATCTCCCCTTGGAACATACTTTTTATGGTTCATGATATTGATAGCCATAGGTTTCATTATATTAATATATAAAGGGTTAAATGAGTTAAAAGAAAAAGAAGATTTTCATCTTTTGTCTAAAGAAGGAGCTTTTTTCTTAACAAACTGGATTTTTGTTGGTTTGATGTTGGTTGTTTTATTTGGGACAACACTTCCCATATTTTCTGAATTATTTTCATCAAGTAAAAGTAGTGTAAATATTTCTTATTATAACAAGGTATCAATACCATTTTTTATAGCTTTGCTGTTTCTTGCAGGGATTTGCCCTTTATTGCCGTATAAGAAAGTAAACATTAGTGAGATTATTAAAAAATTGTGGCTTTCAGTAGTGTTAACTTTAGTAGTTGGAGTGATTATTTATGTTAAAGGTTACACCAAAATAATCCCTCTAGTTCTGTTTATGGTTACTTTTTTTGCGTTTTTCGCTATTATCATTCAGGTTGTAAACAATTTGAAAAATGCAGGTGTCAGTGCTTTATTTAAAAATAGAAGATTTTATGGAGCAATGATTATTCACCTGGGGTTATGTATGATGGCTTTTGGTGTTATTGGATCTGCTTTTTATAAAAGTTATACAGATGAAGTGGTTAAAGAGAATTCTAGTATAATTTTTGATGAGTATAAACTAATAGTAAAAGATTTAAGGTTTGAGCAAAAGATTAACTATGTTTCTGCATTTGTTCCTGTTAGCGTATATAAAGATGGTAGGTACATAATAACTATGAAGCCTGAAAGAAGATTTTATAAAAACAATGAACACGCTTATGCAGAGGTTGCAGTTTATACTACTATATTGGGTGATTTATATTTAATACTTGCAAGTTATGATAAAAATCAGGGTATTGTGGGGATACAGGCTATTTATCATCCATTGGTGGTATGGATTTGGATCGGTTGTTTTATAATGGTTGTAGGTGGTATTTACTCATTAAGTGATAAAAAGGGTAAAGAGCTTTGAGGTTATGAATGAAATTATAAAAGTAAAAAATTTAACAAAGAGATTTGGTGAGAATGTTGCCTTGAATAGGGCAACATTCTCTATTAGTAGAGGTGATTTTGTATCTATATTTGGGCCAAATGGCGCGGGCAAAAGCACATTATTAAAGCTATTGTCTACACAGATTAGACCAACTGATGGTGATATTTTTTATAATGGTACAAAATTGGCTGATATATCAAGTGATTTTAGAAAATGTTTTGGCGTTATATCGCATCAACCTTTTTTATACGAAAATATGAGTGCTTATGAAAACTTAAAATTTTATGGTAGTTTGTATGGTGTTGAAAATTTGGAAGATAGAGTTAATGAGCTTTTAAAGAGTGTTGAGCTAATAGGAAGAAAGCATGATATGGTTAAAAATTATTCAAGAGGGATGTTGCAACGACTTTCAATTGCAAGAGCTTTAATTCATGACCCTGATATAATTTTTCTCGATGAGCCTTATACAGGCTTGGATCAACATGCATCTAATATTTTGACTAATATATTAAAAAGTCAATTTGATAAGAATAAGACTATCTTGATGATTACACACAACCTACAAAAAGGTTATGAGCTTGCTACTAAAATTATGATTTTAAACAAGGGGGAGATAATGCTTTATGAAGATAAAGATCTTTTGCCATCTACTGAGTTTGAAGATATATATCTATCAACTGTAACAGCAGTGGTAAAATGAAAAAGTATTTTACGGTAATCTCTACAATAGTGGAAAAAGATTTAATTTTAGAGCTAAAATCTAAAGAAGTGATAAACTCAATGCTGGTCTTTTCTTTATTAGTGGTTGTAATATTTAGCTTTATTTTTGAACCTGGAGCTGAATACAAAGATGAAATTGCTGCAGGTATTTTATGGATGGCTATAACATTTTCGGGTGTGCTTGGGCTTAACAAATCGATTATGAATGAGATTAATGGTGGTAATTTAAATGCTTTGTTATTAGCTCCTGTTGATAGAAGTGCGATATTTTTTGCAAAAGTAATATCTAATTATTTGTTTTTACTTTTAATGGAGCTAATGACAATACCTATTTTTATGATATTTTATAATATTAATCTTTTTGAAAAAAATGTTTTAGGCACACTTTTAGTCTTTTTGTCTGGAAGTTATGGTTTTTCCGTTTTAGGGACACTTTTCTCATTAATTTCTGTAAAATCAAAAACAAGAGAGCTCATGTTACCGTTGTTATTGTTGCCTCTTTTAGTCCCTATAATTTTGGCTTCAATACAGTCTTTAAATATTTTCTATTTTGATGGTGGATTTACAGATGCTGCAAAATGGATTAAATTGATTTTGGCATTTGATATAATATTTACATGTGTTATTTATGTTATTTTTGACTATGTAGTGGAGGAATAGATGAGTGTAGTAGATAAGTTGGACAAATTTGTTTCTGCTTTAGCTTTTGTGCTTATTTCTGCAGCATTATATTTTGCTTTTATTTTTGCCCCTATTGAAAAGGTGATGGGTATTATACAGAAAATATTTTATTTTCATGTTGCAAGTGCATGGATTGCTTTTTTTGCATTTTTTATAACATTTATTTTCTCCATATTTGTCCTTATCAATGATAAAAAGGTTTATGATGAGATAGCAGCATCTTCTGCAGAAATAGGTATTGTGTTTTGTACAATTGTTTTGATAACAGGGCCAATTTGGGCTCGACCAGTTTGGGGGGTATGGTGGACTTGGGATCCTAGATTGACAACTACACTGGTGCTTTGGTTTATATATGTGGGATATCTGATGCTTAGAAAATTTGTAGATGAGGATGATAAAAGAGCAAAATTTTCAGCTGTAGTGGGTATTGTGGGGTTTATTGATGTTCCTATAGTTTTTATGTCGATTAGATGGTGGAGAACAATTCACCCAAATGTATTACAAAAAGGGGGTGGTGGACTACATCCTGATATGCTTGTAGCATTAATTGTTTCTGTGATTGCATTTACAGCATTATATTTTGCTTTATTGATAAAAAGAGTGCAAATAGGTTTAATGGAAGAAAAAGTAAAATACTTATTAAAAGAAAAATAGAGAGGTCGTTATGAAAAACTTATGGTATCTATTTTCAGCTTATTTAATTATTTGGATCTTAATATCCGGTTATATTTTTAAATTAAGCAGTAAAATTAAGGAATTAAAATTAAAGATTGATTCAATCGAATATGATAAAGAGTGAGTAAGCTAATGTCTGAGAAATTGGACAACTTAAAAGTCTTAATAGTAGAAGATGATAAAGATTATATAGAGCTTACGACGATTTACCTTCAAAAATGGGGTTATGATTATGTAGTTAGCACGAATGGTAAAAGTGCTATCGAGTGCCTTAAGAATGATAAAGATATTGGGCTAATGCTACTGGATTGGATGTTGCCTGATACTACAGGTGTTGAAATATGTGAGTATGTTAGAAATAACATTTTAGATCGCTATGTCTATATCGTTATGGTTACTGGCAAGAAGGAGAAGAAGGATGTGATTGAGGCCCTAAAAAAGGGTGCTGATGATTATATTTCTAAACCTTACGATTACGAAGAGTTGAATGTTAGAATTCATTCTGGTTTTAGGATTTTGAAGCTTGAAAGAAGACTAAAGGAATCGTATCAAAAGCTTTATGAAATGGCTACCCATGATGCGCTAACAGGGATTCTTAATAGAGGTGCTATAGAGAAAAAACTGAAAAGGGAAGTGGAAAGAGGTAAAAGGATTGGTCATGAGGTAGGAGTTATATTGATAGATATTGATAATTTTAAGAGAATTAATGATGAATACGGACACCAGATTGGAGATATTGTACTTCAGGATGTTGCAGAAGTTTTAGAAACCAACTGTAGAAGGTATGATTATGTAGGCAGGTATGGAGGAGAGGAATTTTTGATTGTTTTACCTGGACTAAACAGTTATTCTACATCTAAGGTTGCTGAAAGGATCAGAAAAGAGGTTGAAAACAGAAGTTTTCATGCAGTTAATATAGATTTGAAAGTTACTATAAGTTTAGGGGTATGTTCTACAAAAGAAGCACAAGATATTAAAGATTTGATTAAAAAAGCGGATGAGGCTTTATATAAAGCAAAAAGAGAAGGGAAAAATAGGACAGTTGTTTATCAGGGAGAATAACATGTTTAGATTCATAGCTATTAAAGTAATATTGTTTTTGTTATTTTCTTTTAGCTTATATGCAGACATTACTTACAACGCGACATTTTATGAATTTAAATATGAGCACTTTTATAGTAATGACTTTTTTATAAAATCAGCTGTATATGGTGATGGTTACTTTTATATTGTGGTTAAAGATGCTCTTATTATAAAAATGAATGATTTTAATAGCTGTGATTAGAAATTTTAGGATGGTGAGTACTTAAGAGTTTTGACATTGGAAAAAGTAATAGGTAATTTAATTTATTGATAATTTTGTAAAAATGGCGAAATATTTAATGGTTATGATGATGTTATTTAAAGTGATGTATCTTTTTACTTCATTAAGTCAATTAATAAATAAAAGTAATGTTGTTTTGTTAAATTTATTAAAAACTTTTAAAAGGGTTATAATTTAGATATGATTTGGCATGATTTTTGCTTAATTGATTGTAAAAATAAAAATTGAGGAGGTAATAGTGAGCAAAATTAGATTATTATTTTGTTTATTTTTTGTGACAGTATTTATGATATCTTTTGCTTATGCTCAAAGTTGTACTACTTCAAAATGTCATAATGATATTAAAAAACTTGATTTTGCTCATGGACCTGTAGCTGCAGGCCAGTGTACTGTATGTCA
>NZ_JAPNXM010000004.1:0-210847 GCF_049472675.1 Deferribacter thermophilus | reverse complement strand
AAATTGAGTAGAAAATTGAGCAAAATTTAAGAAAAATGATGAAAATTGAAAAACATAGAAATTATGCAATAGCCTTTATAACATTACCTGATATATTTTATATAGGGACTTCTTATCAATTAGGTAAATTTACTTTCGAACTTGATGGACAGTGGACAGGTTGGTCATCATATGATGAACTTAAAGTTGATTATGAATCTGATATGCTATCTGGTAATTTTGGTGACCAAATTGTTAAAGATAAAGGTTGGAATGATGTATGGGCAATAAGATTTGGTGTACAATATAAGGTAAACGATATTTTAGCTCTTAGAGCAGGTATTATTAGAGATTATTCACCAATACCTGATGAAACTGTAGATCCTTTGGTACCATCAGGTGATAGATGGCTTTATGCTCTTGGTTTTGGTTTAAACTTTACACATTGGACATTTGATTTTGCTTATAATTATCTTGATGATGAAGGTAGAGACTTTGATAATGAAGTTGGAAAAACCTCAAATCCAATTAGCTATTACACTTATTATCCTATGACTGGTGAATTCAAAGATGTTAAAGCTCATATTTTTGGTGTAAATGTAACTTATAAATTTTAACAACTTTAAAGGCGGCTCTTAGGAGCCGCTTTTTTTATTTGAATAAATTTATTTTTTCTAATATAAAATCAGTATGATTGACTTACATACACACTCTACATTTTCTGATGGAACGCTTACGCCTGAAGAGCTAATCAGACTCGCTGAGTGCAAAAACATCAAAATGCTTGCTCTTACCGATCACGACACTGTAAATGGGATTGATAACTTTTTATCTGTTGATACCCATATTATCAAAATACCAGGTGTCGAAATAAGTATCGATTATAACCCCGGGACTTTTCACCTTGTAGGCTTATTAATAAACCACAAAAATGAAAAACTAAAAAACACACTTGATAAACTTATTGAATACAGAAAAGAGCGAAACAAAAAATTGTTAAAACTTATCGAAAAACATTTTAATTTAAAAGTAGACGAAAAAGAGCTAAAATCAAACACAGATGGTGAGCTTGGAAGACCACATATCGCAAAATTTTTAGTAGACAAAGGTGTAGTAAAAACTACACAAGAAGCCTTTGATAAATATCTTGGGAAAGGGTGCCCACTTTATATTGCAAAAAAAAGACTAAAAATAGATGAGGCAATTGAAATTATTCACTCTGCAAATGGAATAGCAATAATGGCTCATCCAATATCACTAAATCTTAATAATGATGAATATGAGCCTTTTCTAAAAAAATTAAAAGATATCGGACTTGATGGAATAGAGGTCTTTTGCTCTCTACACACAGAAGATGATGCAAAACTATTTTTAGAAATAGCAAAAAAATACAACTTTTTAATATCAGCAGGTAGCGACTTTCACGGCATAAACAAATTTGGCATCGATATCGGTTCTACCGGCTGCCCAGCCGATTTTCAAAAGGAAATTTTTGATAATTTTTTAAAATTAGTCAGAGGATAAACTGCTCACCAGTTTTTAAATAAGATAAGTTAATATGAAAATTATTTTTTAAATAGTAATAATTATCAAGTCCTGTGCAATGGCCTGTAATAACATTTTCGACTTTTGCTTCATCCTGTAAAAAATTTCCAACTTTTTCAACATAACTTAAATCTGATCTAAAAAGATGCATACCACCTATCAAATAGTCAAGCCTATCGATACCAGCCCTTTCAAAACAATCTTTTACTATGTTCATAATGCCTGCATGTGAACAGCCCGTAATTAATATATTTTTGCCACCATCTTTAATTAATAGATATAACTCATCTCTAAATGGATCTTTAACAATTTTATTATCTATCTCACAAAAAAACCTTTTATCAGCTAAAAAATCTTCAAACCTTTTGATATTGCCATAAATAAAAATATTTTCTGACAACTGACAACTATCTTCCACAAATAAAAATTCAAAATCTTCTTTCACATTATCTTTAAATCCAATAAAATCATAATTATTTTCAGTCTTTCTTAAATGTTTATCAAATACATATTTAGAAGCTATCACCTTGTTACATAAGTCTTTTAAATAATATCTATTTTTATATAAACCACCTGTATGATCATAATGCCCATGACTTAAAATTATATAATCAATTTTATTACACTTTGGATTTAAAATTCTAAGATTATTTTCGAGAGAAACAGATTGACCAGTATCAAATAGCAAAACTTTATCTTCTATTTCCAATAATAAAGAGAGCCCATGCTCTGCTACCAAACCTGATTTATCTACATAATTTTCGTTTATAACTACAACTTTCATATAAAGAAAGGCGCCTAAAATGGCGCCAATTATCTTTAATTATCAAAATAGAGTATAAATTCGTATGGGTGAGGTCTGCTATTTACAGCAGAAGTTTCATTTTCCCTCTTATATTCTATCCAAGTAGAAATAACATCCTCTGTAAATACATCACCTTTGAGTAAAAATTCATGATCTTTCTCAAGCTCATTTAATGCCTCATCAAGTGATGCTGGCATTTGAGGAATGTTTGAAAGCTCTATTGGATCAAGATCGTATAAATTTTTATCCATTGGCTCGCCTGGGTCAATCTTATTTTCAATACCATCAAGCCCAGCCATAAGCATTGCAGTAAAAGCAAGATATGGGTTACATGATGGATCAGGAAATCTCACTTCTATCCTTTTTGCTTTTGGTGAAGAAGAATACATTGGTATTCTTATAGAAGCACTTCTGTTTCTTGAGGAATAAGCTAAATTAACTGGTGCTTCAAATCCAGGAACTAATCTTTTATAAGAATTTGTAGTTGGATTAGTAAATGCAGCTATGGCTCTGGCATGCTTTATAATTCCACCGATATAATAAAGAGCAAGCTCACTTAACCCAGCATACTCATCACCTGCAAAAAGTGGCTGACCATCTTTCCATAAAGACTGGTGACAGTGCATACCGCTACCATTATCACCATACATAGGTTTAGGCATAAATGTAGCTGTTTTACCATGTCTTCTTGCTACATTTTTCACAATATATTTATAAAGCAATAAATTATCTGCTTGCTCTACAAGTGGAGCATACTTAATATCGATTTCACACTGACCTGCCGTTGCAACTTCATGGTGATGAGCCTCAACTGTAATCCCCATTTTTTCCATCATAATTACCATTTCATTTCTTAAATCCATCAAAGAATCATGTGGGGGAACAGGGAAATACCCCTCTTTGTGTCTAATTTTATAACCAAGATTTGGCATTTCATCTCTACCAGTGTTCCAGAAACCTTCAACAGAATCAAAATAAAAAAACGCTTCATTACTATTATATGCATATTGAATGTTATCAAAAATAAAAAACTCAGCTTCTGGTCCAAAATAAGCAGTATCAGCTATCCCTGTACTCTTTAAATAATTTATCGCTTTTAAAGCAATATGTCTTGGATCCCTTGTGTATGGCTCTTTTGTAATAGGATCAAAGACATTACATATCATTATCAATGTTGGAATTTCACTAAAAGGGTCTATCTTTGCAGTAGATGGATCTGGTATCAAAACCATATCACTCGCATCAATAGAACTCCACCCCCTAATACTTGAGCCATCAAAACCTAGCCCTTCTTCAAAAGCATCCTCATTAAATTCATGAGCTGGATATGAACAGTGCTGCCACAGCCCTATAAAATCCATAAACCTTAAATCAATTATTTTAATTCCTTCATCTTCAATTAATTTTAAAACTTCTTTTGCAGTCATAAAACTTCCTCCTTATTTATGTTATAATGCATTTTCTCCAGTTTCCCCTGTTCTTATACGAACAGCTTCATCAACAGGTAAGATGAATACTTTGCCATCCCCAATTCTGCCTGTTTTGGCTGATTCTACTATTGCTTCAACCACATTTTGTACAATATCATCAGGCACAACCACCTCAATTTTAATTTTTGGTATAAAATCGATTACATACTCAGCGCCTCTATAAAGCTCTGTGTGCCCCTTTTGCCTACCAAAACCTTTTACCTCTGTAATTGTTAAACCTTTAATCCCTAATTCACTCAATTTCTCCTTTACATCATCCAATTTAAAAGGTTTGATTATAGCTTCAATTTTCTTCATCACTCCTCCTTTAGCCATTTTTTATTTATCAATTTTTATGCCATAAAATATAACAGTCCAACCTTTAAAAATAAACTATTTGAAAAAAATATTGATGTTTTTTTAATCATCTCTTGATTAATTTTTAATCACATCTTCAAGCTCTTTGATCCTTTGCATTAAATACATACAATTAGCTTTCTTCTTCACACAAATATTATACTTCACTCTTAAATCTTGTAATAAATAAAGAGTATAACTGTTTGATTTATCTATTTGATAAGCATTGTTTATAAATTTTTCAGCTAAATCATTATTACCTTTATGCAAATGCTCTAATGAAATAAGTCTATAAACCTTTGAATTCACATAATCAGAATAATTTTTTAGATCTTTAATTAAATCTTCATATTCCCCTTTTGAGATAAAAAGAAAATATTGTTTATAAAAAGGATCTTTTATTTTTGAAATATCAAAGCCATTATTAAGTTCGTAAAACTTTATTATAGCTACTAAATCATCACATTCTCCTATTTTTGCATAATATTTTGCGGCTGTTAAGTATGACGAAATATTAAAAGACAGCTCTTCTTCTAAAAAATATTTTTTAAGATAAAGGGTTGCAGTATTACACATATCATCAGACTTTTTAAACTCTGCAACTGCCTTAGTAAAATATTTATCTGCTAGTTTTTTTTCATTTTTCAAATATGTTTTGACATAGTTATTAAAATATGACTCACCTATTCTAAAGTACTCCGGCAATACCGTTTTTGTAGAACAACCTAAAATAATAAATATTAATATAAAAATATATACCCTCATGGTAATTTAATCCTTTGATGTGATTTGCTATTTTCTGGGGGATTAAAAGGCCATCTACTCTGCATATTCAATAAAAGCATATTAGTATTTAAAAGCAAATAATCTAACTCATCCAAATAATTTGAAAAGTTATCACTCATCAACCTCAAATTTCTAACTAATTTTGAGCTTTCATTTAAAATTTTATCTGTATTATCTACTTTTTTGTCGATATTTAGGACTAATTTATTACTGCTTTCTAACAGTTTATTTGTTAACTCAATCGATTTTGCTGTTTCATCAACTCTATTTTCTACTTTAGTCAATATAAAATCTACTTTTTTACTAATATGTTGTAAATTATCTGTTAAAGTATCGATTTTATCTATTAAATAATCACCTCTACTTAATGTACCAATACTACCTTTTTTATTATGCAAATCATCACCCAAATCGCCTAATCCTGTACTCAACCTTTTAATATCAGGCATTATATCAACTAATTGAGAGCTTATAACTTTTAGATTGTTTACTATGACCTTAGCATCTTTTAATATCGGTTTGACTTCAGCAATTAATTCTTCGACCCCTTTATCCCTTTTTAGAACAAATACATACCCATTATCAATTTCTTCCCCTTTTCCACTTTCAAACACCAAAACAGAGGAACTAATGAAATTTTTAGAGCTCAATTTTACAATAGAATCTTTCTTTATCCATTTCGCATATCTTACAGGGATTTTAATTTTGATTTCCACTTTACCATCATCTCTTAAAACAAGATCATCAACCTTTGCAATCTGAAAACCTGAATATAAAACAGGCATCCCTTTAATCAGTCCATCTCCACTATCAGCTAACACTACAACTCGTATCATTTTAGTAAAAACATTCTTTTGAATTGCTAAAAAAACAACTATGAATATTGCTAGAATAATAGCGGTGAAAACAAATAACCCCACTTTGAATTCTATATTTTTAAACTGTTTTTCAGCCATACATCCAAATCCATCTCTTCAAAGATTAAATTTTCACTTAATAGTTTTTTATACACATCCCTTTCTATTATAACAGATTTTTCATTAGAATTCTCCTTAAAAAAATTATAATATTCATTGCGACACTTTGAAAAATGGTGAAATTGATTAATAAAGATTGTCATTTCTGCATTATAATATTTACACATCAAATACTTAACATAAAATATATCTAACATTGACAGAGAATCTTTCCTGTAAAATTTTTTATTCAATAAATCAAACTTTTTTAAGTCATTTTCTATTTCATGTAAACTAACCCCTATATTGTGATAATTTACAATCAACTCTATATTTTCTATTAGATTTAGATTTGAAATAAGTGGTAAATAATCTGATACAACAGCTATTTTGATATTATTATAACTTTTTATCTGCTGTAGCAATTCTTTTTCATCGATATTTGTAAAAACAGCTATCATATAATTGCACCTGTCAGCTCTACAAACAAAATAGCAAAAAATAAACGCATCATACCTTTTAATAAAGATATAGGGATTTCTGTATTAGCTTTTTTAACCATCAATGCACTATAAATAGGTATACTCATTAAAAAAAATCCAAACAAAAAAGTCTTATAAAAAAATGCACCAATATCAGAAAGCGATATATAATCAAAAATCAACTTTATAAGATAATCAAAAGTCACCCCGACATTAAAACTTATCAATAAATAACCTCCCGAAATAGTAATAACTGAAAAAAAGATAGAAAGAGCCACCATACATACCAAACCGGCCAAAACTCTTGGCAAAAATAGATATTTTAATGGATCTATACCAAAAAAGTTTAATGTTTCTATCTCATTGCTAAGCTTCATTACGCTTATCTCTGCACCTACCGCAGTAGAAGATCTTAATGAAAGTAAGATTACTGTAATAAGTGGCCCAAGCTCCCTAATAACAAGCAACACCAATATCTTGCCAAGCTCATTATAAATACCCAAATCAATAAGAAGTTTTGACAAAAATCCCACTAAAGCTAAACCAAAAATTAAAGAAATAAAAATATATATAGGTAGTATTTGGACTCCTGTAAAATAGACCTGCCTAATAAAAACAGTAAAAATAGCTTTATTAAAAAGGTTAAACCTCAAAAATGATGAAAGAATTCTAAAAGAAAAGGCAGAATAATCTATCAAAAATTTAAAAAAATTAACTACATAAGCACCAATATCTGCAATTAAACTTTTCATATTTAAAGTATAACTTAGAAATACTTTTTTAACAATAAAGAGTTAAAATTAAGATTTTTTAGGATGTTATAAAATTATAAGTGCCAAAAATTATAAGAAAACATATTGCAATAATAATAAAACCGATAAATAGTGCTCTAGATTTTTTGTATTTCTTTATATCAAAGGTAGATAATTTATTTTGAATTTCGCCAGGAGATTTTTGATAAATCTCATTAATTATTTTATCAAAATTTTCTAATAAAGACGATATAAATACGAACTGATTATCATCACTTAGAATCAAGATAGTTCTCCCTTTTAAATAAAGAAAAACAGCATCTTTGATATCATTAAAGTAAATCTTCTTTTTACCCAAAAGAGCAGTGTTAATAATATAATCATCATTTATTGTAATCTTTTTTTTAAGTAAGCTTACAATATTAAATATTATAAAAATCAGCAATACACCCAAAATAATAAATTTGTAAGCATTACCATTTGAGTAAATATGAGATATGCTAAAATAGATTGCTGAAACTAATAAAATTATCAGTAAAATAAATATTTTCTTATCATACTTATATGTCATTTAAAACTATCTCCAGACTCCATCTCTTTTTATAATCAGGCAATATACTCCTTATTGATATTAAATCATCTAAAATCTTTTTCAAGTTATTATTTTTAAAGGAGAATAAAGCATCCACAACCAAACCTCTATAATCAACAGGATAATCCTTTATAAATTTGTTAATCTCCTTTATCAACCTTTTTTCATTATAATTTAGTAAAAAATATAGCATTCGATAATAATTTGTATAAAGATTGGAGTACTTTAATTTTTCCAGAGTTGTATAAGATGCCTCAGCGTTTATAAAATCTTTTCTTAATAGAAAATAGTAAAAACTTATCTCGTATAATTTGTCAAAACTAAAAGCCTTTCTGGAAAGAGCTTACATCCCTTTTAATGCATTATTATACTGCCCTGTTGATAGTAAATACATAATGTTTTGAGCTAATTCAAACTTATCAGTGGAAAAACTTTCAATATTTACAATATCTCCTAACAATATTTTGGCATAAGCTTTATAATGTTTACAGATTCTATTATCATTGATTTGAAAATTATTATTAATTAAATCGTTAAAACAATCAAAATTTGAAATGGCAAGAAACTTTTCATTATCAAAACTGTTTTCATTTTCCTTAAAATAATACGCCAATTTGCCTATTAACTGCTCAAATAAAGTAATATTTTTAGAATTAGCCACTTCAAAAATAACCTCATCATATTTTCCCAAACCTATTTCAGCAAAAAGTTTGGCAAATTTATATATGAGAGGATAATCAATTTTTTCCTTAGCCATTTCATAATTATTTATAGCCAAGTCATATTGATTACTTACTCTATCATTCATCCCTTCTAAATAATAAACAATGGCTTTACCCAAATAAGAATATAAAATAAACTTATTATTTAACAATGAATTATCAAAATACTTAAAAGCATTTTTCAAATCACCAATAGACAAATAACTCAAGCCTAAATTATAACTCACTATAGGATTGTTTTTTAGATACCTTGCTGCCTTTTTAAAATTGGTTAAAGCATCAAAATACTTTTTATTTAAGTATGACTCTACCCCTTTATTGTTATAATAAACACCATTGCTAAATGTAGCAGATTTTTTTAACTCATTAATAGCTTTAAGACTTTCATTATCCTGCAACAACTTATAACCCAAAACTAAAAACTCAACAGATTCATTTGGGTCAACAATCAAAGGTGGCAAAAACAGTCTTAAAACATCCTCAAACTTTCCATCATATCTATACAAAAAACCGATGTCATACAGATTTGGTGCTAAAGTAAAACTGATAGAAGGATTTTGTCTATTATACTTTATATTATCAATTCTGCTTTTAGAGAGCTCTATAAGTTCATCCAAATTTCCCAAATTCCATAAAGCTACAAATTTGTATATATAGTATCTATTTTCAAACTTATCCATCTTTTCAATATATTTCAACGCCTCTTCAAAATCACGATTACTTAATAAATAGTAACTATAGATTAAATAATATTCTGAGTTTTTATTATTAATCTGATTTAAGATATCATTCATCTTATTGAAACTTTTTGTCTTAGCATAATATAAGGCAAGAGCTAATTTATCATAATCATCAGAGAAACTACTTTTTCTTATTAACTGATAGGCAGATTTTTTATCATTTGAATATAACAATAAATGTTTAACATAGAGATACTTAAAAAAAGATGTCCTAATTCTATTATAAGCTGTCTTTATTATTTCCCTTGCATTATTATAATCTTGTTCATTAATTAAAATATCATACTTCAATTTATAATATTTCCCTTCATAAGGGAATTGGTTAATCAACGATGTTACCACCTCTTTTGCTTTTGAAAAGTCACCACTTTTAAAAAGTGCCAAAGCAAATCTAAAGCGATATTCTGGCTTATTGCTAATTTCTATTAATTCTGATAGGACAGAAGCCTCTAAAATATAATCATTTACTGCATTATAATTATCAGCCAATAACCTAAGAGCCTCTTCACTTTTATTAATATCGATTGCCTTTTTTACAAAATCTATAGACTTTTTATAATCTCTCTTATAAAAATAACCTTTGGCAAGATTATAATACTCATCATAACCTTTATTTTTTACCTCCAAAAGATAATTTAGCCCCTTATCTATATCGTTTATACTTATTAAAAAACTACCAAAACTTGACTTAACTAAGTCGTTTTCTTTACCTTTTTCTATAGCCTTTTGAAAATAATAATACGACTTTGCAGTAGCCCCTTTTAAAAGGTATAAGTTTGCTAAATTAATATATGTTTTTACATCATCATATTTTTCAATAATGTTTATAAACTTTTCAGCTTCCACAACCTTATCTTGAGCAATTAAAACTGCTACAAGGTTAATATATGCCTCTTTAAATTCCTTATCATTTTCAATTGCTAACCTAAAATATTTTTCAGCATTCTCTAAATCACCTAACAAATAATAACTAACACCTATGTTATAATAGGCAATCGCTTTATTTTCAGTAACCCCTCTTTCATAATATTCTAAAGCTTCTTTATAATTACCATTTAAAAAAAGCTGATTACCTTTTGATATATTTTCCTTCTTTATTTCTACTACAGGATTGATAGGAAGTTTATTTGTAGCATTATCTTGAAGAACCTTTTTATCTTCTTTACAAGACACTAAAAACAAAAATAAGAATATTATCAAATATTTTTTCATATTATATATTTCGGAAATTAGAAGATAATCTTTAATCTTTTTCTTCATCAAATTTTATCATTTTTATACCATCTAAATATTCTTGATAATCTATTGACTTAACCTCTTGAAGCTTTTTTACAACATCTGAGATATTTTTAATATTTTTATCAATAATTTCAAAAGATTTTGACAAATTTTCATCATTACAAAATTTCTTTAAATACTCCACACTCAATGAAATCCCAAGTAAGTTATTATTAATTATATGATTTAGACTAACAGCTAAAGCAAAAATTGCTTTTAACTTTTCATTTTCAGCAATTTTATCCTGGGCCTCTTTTAACTTTTCAATTATCATTTGGTTGTAAATTTTCATAGATAAATGTTCAGCTAATAATTCTACATAAAGCTTATCATGCTCTTGTAATTTACTATCTACACAGATATGACCATAATAATTTTGATTAAAATATAATGGAAAACAAGTAAATTCCACATTCTTATCATCAAGTTTAAAATTATAATTAAATTCTTTATTACACTTTTTAAAAAAGATAACATTATTAAGAATCTCTTTGAAATCAATTATATTTTCTGGGATATTTGTTGCACATATCTCCTTTTTATTTTCAAAATATTTTAATACAAAAAAGTAGCTTGACTTTATCCTTTTGTCTAAAAACCTTTTTACAGCTTCGTTTAAATTATTCAAATCAAGGTGATTAATTTCTTTTATAAAATGATTAACAAGCTTTAATATATCTATTACTTCACTCAAATGTTTTTTTTCGACTTCAAGCTCTTTAGTTTTACTCAATAATTTATTGTTAGCCTCAGTTAAACTGTTAGCAAGTGCTCTAATTTTTTCATAACTAATTTTATTTTCTATAGCTTCAATTATAATTTCACTCAGTTCATTTTCATCAGACTCAACCTCTACACAATCAAAAAAACCTCCTTTTAAATAAACCCTAATCTCATCTTTAGAAATTTGGCCAAGGTAAATAAAAGATGTATTACAACCACACTCCCTTAAAGAAGATATGAAAGAAATAGGATTTTCAATCAGTTCCTCTGTTAAAAAACAAACTGTTATATCCTCTCTTAACAAAAACCTTTTAGCATCACTTAAACTATCAAGATTAAAAAAATAGTAATTATTTTTATTACATACTGAATGTAGTCTTTTTAATAAATCCCTATTTTGACTTATCAATAACACTTTTACGAGCATATTCTACAGCCTTTTTTGCTAAATTATCTGCAATTTTATTTTCCTCTCTCGGAATATGATGTAATTCATATTCAAACAAACTTAACAAACTAATTACTTTTTCGTATAAATATTTTAAATTTTTACTTTTTACTTTATACAACCCTTTGAGCTGTTTCACTAACAACTCTGAATCTGTAAAGATATTAATTTTTAGATTTTCCTTATCTTTTAAAAATTCCAATGCTCTAATCAATGCGGAATATTCTGCAATATTGTTAGTTGCTAATCCTATATATTCAGAATACTCTTTTAATTTCTCACCATTCTCATTATAAATTACAAAGCCAATTCCAGATGGGCCTGGATTTCCACTAGATGCACCATCGGTGTAAATCTTAATTGTTTTCTTCTTCATCTTCTTTATAGTATAAAAATCTCTGGCAATTTGGACATTGTTGAATATGGGTATTTTTCTTTACCTCAACAAACAATTGTGGAGGTACTTTCATATAACAACCTGTACAAGTCTCATCAATTATTCTTACAATTGCCAGATTGTTCCTTGCCTTTCTTATCCTCTCATATTTTGATAAAATTGATTTTTTAATCTTCTTAACTTGTTCTTCCCTTTTAGCTTTTAAATCATTTAACTCTGAGACCAGCTCCTTATTCTCTTCATCCCTACGAGCTTTATTTTCTTCAAGTTTTTTCTTTGCTTCTTCATATTTTGATGTCAACTCTTCAATATTTTTTTCATACTCTTCAATCTTATCATTTAACTCAAGAAGTTTATACTCTTCATTATTTACATTTTTCTTTAATATATCCAGCTCTTTTAAAACAGCCTCATACTCCTTACTATTTTTAACAGTAGAAAGTTTTTTCTGAGCTTTATCTAATAATGATTTGTTCTCATTATAACTTTTTTCGACTTGTTCTTTTTCCTGTAGATTAGCTTCATAATCTGCCTTAGCTTCTAAATATTTTTTTTCAAGCGTATCAAAAAGCTCCATACTCTCTTTCAAATAAGTAGGGATATTAGCCAATGCTGTTTCTAACTCAGCAATCCTATTATCGATCTTTTGCAACTCAATTAATTCCACCAATTCTTCAAGCATTATCTGGCCTCCAATGATTTATTTTTAATTTACTTTTATAAACAATTGTTTTCACTTTAAATTTTTCTTCTAATAATTTAGCTAAATAGTTCATATAAATAGATTCGCTTTCATAATGCCCTATATCCACAATAACAACACCATTTTCATAGGCATCAACAGCATCATGATATTTCATATCACCTGTCAAAAGCACTTTTATATTTTGTTTTTTACACTCTTTCCAAAAAGTAGCACCACTTCCAGTTACAACAGCAAATTTATCAAAACTAAAATTTTCACCAGAGTTATTATGTGAAATATTATTCAAATTAAACTTTTCAGATAGTAATTTTAAAAACTGCGTAAAATCAATTTCGTTATCAAAGCCACAAACTCTACCTAAAGAATATTCCTCCCCCATTTCCAATTTATAGATATCATAGGCCACTTCTTCGTAAGGATGAACAGCAAGAACAGATTTTAAAACCTTTTCTAAATCTTTCTTTCTTACTATGGTTTCTAATCTATATTCATGTGCTTCTTCAAGTTTTCCAATCTTTCCTAAAAAAGGCGATGTCCCCTCCTCTGGTAAAAAAGTTCCAGTCCCTTCGGTATAAAAAGTGCACTTTGAGTAATTTCCTATTTTGCCTGCACCAGCTGCATCAATAGCATCAATAACTTTATTTTCATAACCTTTAGGGACAAAAACAACAAACTTATAAAAACTCTCTTTTTCAAGATCAGCAAAACCCTTTAAAACTTTAGCACCAACC
The DNA here is from genome assembly GCF_049472675.1 of Deferribacter thermophilus. Taxonomy (NCBI): domain Bacteria; kingdom Pseudomonadati; phylum Deferribacterota; class Deferribacteres; order Deferribacterales; family Deferribacteraceae; genus Deferribacter; species Deferribacter thermophilus. The sequence goes on along the minus strand of NZ_JAPNXM010000004.1, from coordinate 197,379 downwards.
ACATCAGCGATATAATCATTCAAGCTGTAATCTGCCCTATCAAGAACTGTATGATAACTCAGAATATTTAATTGATTCAAAACAGATAAACTTATCTTTTTACCAATCGGATTATATATATCTACCCTCTTAATAGGGCGAAAAAAAAGGGGGTGATGAGTTATCATCAACTCACACCCCTCTTTTATTGCAAATTCTATTGCATCAATTGTTGGCTCTAAAGAGAGCACAATTTTTGATATATTGTTATCATGGACAATTATCTGAATTCCATTGGTATCCCACTCATACTGTCTGCTTAAATAAGAAAAATCGTTTTCAAAGAATCTTATGATATCCTTAGTTTTAATCTCCATCCAACTCTCAAGAAAGAAATGGGCCAACCAGGACTTGAACCTGGGACCTACCGGTTATGAGCCGGTGGCTCTACCGGACTGAGCTATTGGCCCGTAAAAAGCGAAAGCTATAATAATAATTTTTTTTATTTTGTCAACAAATTTATTCCAAAAAAGTTTTTAGGATTCTGCTTCTGGTAGGATGTCTCAACTTTCTTAGCGCTTTAGCTTCTATCTGCCTAATCCTTTCACGAGTAACATTAAATCTCCTACCAACTTCTTCTAATGTATGATCAGAATCACAATCAATACCAAACCTTAATCTTAAAACGCTAGCTTCTCTTGGAGTCAATGTATCAAGTATCGTCCTGGTATGTTCTTTCAATTTCTGATAAACCACTTCATCAAGTGGATTTTTTGCAGATTGATCCTCAATAAAATCGCCCAAGCTACTATCCTCATCTTCACCAATAGGGGTTTCAAGAGAAACTGGTTCTTTTGCTATTTTCAAAACTTTTTTAACTTTTTCTACAGGTATTTCCATCCGTTCAGCTATTTCTTCAGGTGTTGGTTCTTTCCCAAGCTCAATCTGCAACTGTTTTATAGTTCTTATCATTTTATTAATTGTTTCTATCATATGCACAGGTATTCTAATAGTCCTTGCCTGATCTGCAATAGCCCTAGTTATTGACTGTCTAATCCACCATGTTGCATAGGTTGAAAATTTGTATCCTCTTCTGTATTCAAACTTTTCAACAGCTTTCATCAAACCGATATTCCCTTCTTGAATTAAATCTAAAAATTGTAAACCACGATTTGTATATTTTTTAGCAATACTAACAACAAGTCTCAAATTTGCCTCAATTAATTCAGATTTTGCCTTTTCAGCTTCATACTCACCTTCTAAAAGGCTATTATAAATAACTTCTAACTCATTTTTAGAAAAACCTATCTTTTTATAAAATCCATCTAATTTAGATTTTAAAGATATAAATTTATCCTTAAGCATTCTTTTATCTCTAATATTAAAAGATGATGATTCTATTAACTTGTCAACCTCTTCTTCACTTACATCTGATAAATCATTCACATCTTTAAGGCCAATTAGGTTTAAAAACTTTTTTATATCATTTTCACAGTTTGAGATTTCCTCATAGCTTCTCTTAATCTCATTAGCAATTTCAACAATTTTCTTGTAATTTATTTTTATTTCCATAAGTTTATCAGTTATTTCATCTACAGTTTTATTAATTTGATCTTTAATAGTTAATATATTATCAATACTTATATTTTTTGATTTAAGTTTTTTAGTTAATTTGATATTCTCTTTTAATTTAGCAACTATATCATTTAATATTTCTAAAAAATCTTCTTTAACCTGATTTTCTTTTTCATCTTTTAAAACCTGAATCTCATCCTCATCCATATCTTCAAATTCCTCTTCATCAAAATCTATCTCATCACCAATATCAATAATATCTTTTATTCTCAAAGTCCCATCATTAATCTTTTCAGCAATAGACATTATCTCTGAAGCTGTAGTGGGGAAAAGCAAAACACTTCTGATAACCTTTTTCTGACCTTCCTCAATCCTTTTTGCTACCTCAACCTCCTCTTCTCTTGAAAGCAGAGGTATATTGCCCATCTCTCTTAAATATAACCTTACTGGATCATCTATTCCGACACGCTCATCACTTTCTACTACACTAGATTCTGAAGCTTCTAAATCAAAAGACTCTTCATCCTCTTCTAAATCTATATCACTAATAACAACATTCTTACTATTATTATCAATAACATCTATTTTTAATTGAGCCAACAGCATAAAAATTTCATCCAAAAATTCAGGTGTTAAAATTTCTTTAGGTAATATCTCATTTATTTCATCAACAGTTAGAAAACCTTTTTCTTTGCCAAGAGCTATTAACTGCTTTACTTCTGGAGTCTTGATTTTTTTGCTCATATAGATTGAACCTCCAATAATCTCTTCTCAAACTCTTTTTGTCTTTTTATCAACTGATTTATTTCTTTGATTAAATTTGTCTTTTCTTCAGCTGTGTTTGCACTTTTCAACATATTTTGCTTATCTTTTTTCAACTTTTTTAAATAATTCAAATGTATCTTATATTTATTCACTAATGCTTTATAGTAATTATCATCATATTCGTCTTTTAATAAAATTTCGGATAATAATTCTCCCACCTCTGAATCATCCACAAGAAGTTGAATGTTAGCATTTTTATTTAAAAATTCAACAATTTTTTGAAAAATTTTTCTCATCCTTTCATCAAAGAAAAAATCATCTTTCATATCATGAATCAGATTATCTACAACATCTTCAGGCAAACTAAACAAAGCAGCGATAAAATCATATTCACATATATATTTAATTTTACTATCACTTCTTTTTAAAATTTTCTTTGCTAAAGAAAAATCAACCCCCTTTTTTAAAATTTCTGAATCCACATTAAAAGCTTTTGATATTTTATTGATACATTCATCTTTTAAAAATTCATCGTTAATAATGGAAATTTTATTTTGTAAATTTCTCAAATACTTATTTTTTAAATTCAGATTATCACGGCTTTTTTTAACCATCAATTTTATAATTAAATCAAGAAGGTTATGCTTTGATTCCATCAAGTCTAAAAATTTGTCCCTACCATACTTTATTAAAAAACTATCTGGATCCTCCCCTTTTTTCATAAATACTACATTTGGAACAAAACTAACTTTTAGAAAAATATCTAATGTCCTAAATGCAGCATTTTTACCAGCATCATCCCCATCAAACAATAAAATAACTTCATCGGAGTACCTTTTAAGTAAATTTACATGATCCTCTGTAAGTGCTGTCCCCATTGGTGAAACAACATTTTTTATACCATTTTGCCACATCCTTATTACATCCATATAACCTTCTACAACAAACAAAACTCTTATATCATCAGATAAAAAATCTTTTGCTTTATCAAGGTTAAATAATATTCGTCTTTTTGAAAAAATAGGGTTTTCTGGTGAGTTAATATATTTAGGCATTCTATCATCTATTGATCGACCAGAAAAACCAACAACTTTACCTCTCAAGTTCCTAATAGGAAACAACAACCTTTCACTTAATTTAAAATTATATTCACCATCTTTTTCATAAAATAGCCCAGATGAAATAATATCTTCTCTACTATACTTTTTGAGTATTTCTTTAAGTTTGTTGTTATCGTCAATAAAACCTATATCAAACTCATCTATAAGCTCTTCCGATAGCATCCTTTTATCTAAAAAGGATTTAAGAGAAATATTTTCCTTCTTCTTTATAAGCAAATTAGATTTTGAAAAGATCATCAACTCATGATGTAATTCATATAAATTAAAACTAGATTTTGTAGCTACACTATTTATGTTAATAGTGATACCGTATTTTTCTGATAGAAAAGAAACAGCATCCAAAAAGTCATATCCAAAATATTTCATAACAAAAGAGATAGAATTACCAGAAGCACCACAGCCAAAACAATGAAAAACACCTTTTTCTTCAGATACATAAAAAGATGGTGTTTTTTCACTATGAAATGGGCATAATCCTCTATGATTTTTACCAGTTTTTTTTAATTCAACATATTCTGATACTAAATCTACGATATTAATATTCTCTAAAAGTACAGAAACACTATCTTCCGATATTCTCATCGATAATCACATCTTCTAAAATTTTTCTAAAAGTTGTATAGTTGTCTATAAATGGAGCATACCCAGCATTTTCTATCAAGTGGAAAGAAACCCCGTGCAATATCATCCCAATTTTTAAACAAAAATCAAGAGGGATTATTTTGTTACTATCACCATATATTATATAAATCTTATTATCTTTAACAATCTGCTCATTAAGAAAAACAGGTTTTATGTTATCAAATTTCAAGTTTTTATTTAAACATTCTTTATCAATGCCAGTTTTTTCAGAATACAAACTTATCAATTTGTCGATATCACTATTACGATCAAAAAATAAGTCAAAATCCAAATAAGGTGTAATTAAAATGATTATTTTATTTTTCAATAATGATAATTTATCTAAAGCAAGTAAACATCCACCACCAAAACATATTATAAAGTCGTAATTTTCCAAATTATTTTCATTGTAAGATACATCATTAAAGTAATTTTTAAGAAAGAAAAAATACTTATCAAATAATCTGTTATTACAGAAAAAATCATTAAGAAATAAAAGTTTTTCCATTAAAATTGAACCATCTTTTTTATTTTTATAGATAGTAATTGAAAGTAAAAATTCATTTTATAAAAATATAGACAATATATTTTTTTTCAATTAAAAATTTATCATGATTAAAATAAAAAATTTAAAAGTAAAACACCTTAAAGAAGATTTTATTATACTTAGAAATGTCAATCTACAAATTCAAAAAGGTGAAATTTTAGGTATAGCTGGTGAATCTGGCTCTGGAAAGTCAATTTTAGCAAAAACACTTTTAGGTTTAATAAAAAAACCTTTGATATACCAGTATGATAAGCTGTTAATAAATAATACTGAAATAAAATCTCCTGAAGATTTCAAAAATATTAGGGGTAAAACAATATCAATGATTTTTCAAAACCCTACTGCCTCTCTTAACCCAGTGCTTACAATTGGAGAACAATTAATAGAAACTATACAGCTACATCAAAACTGTAGTAAAGACATAGCAAAAGATATAGCCATTTCCTTATTGGAACAAGTGGAAATAGATTTTCCTAAAGAAAGGTTAAAAAGCTACCCACTAAATCTTAGTGGTGGTATGAACCAACGAGTTATGATAGCATTAGCTTTAGCAAGCAATCCAAAGATTTTAATTGCTGATGAACCTACCACTGCATTAGATATAACAACTCAAACTAAAATAATTAATTTAATAATGAAATTAAAAAAAGAGAAAAATCTAACAGTCATCTTTATTTCTCATGATTTAGGACTATTAGAAAAAATTTGTGATAGAATTCTTATTTTATACGCTGGAGAAGAAATGGAACTACTTTCTAATATCCAGATAACAAACAATAAAATAAAACATCCCTACACTGTTGCACTGAGAAAAAGTATCCCTAATATAGAAGAAAAACCAGAATATTTATACTCAATCCCTGGTCAAATTGAAAAAAATTCAACACTTTATGATAATAAATGCATCTTTTATAATAGATGTAGTAAAAGGATAGAAATGTGCAGACAAAATAAACCTGAATTTAAAAATAATATCAGATGCTTTAACCCTTATTGAATTTCATCCATCCACAATACACTCGTAACATCAAAACCATTGTTTTTTATTTCATCTATACACTTATTAATTTTATCATTATCCCCATTAATTCTAATTACTAAATCTCTTAAATTTGGTTTATCTTTTATATAGAATGTTGCTAAGCTAATTATATTTAACTCAAATTGTTTAATAATTTTTGCTAAAACAGCTATTGCTCCTGGTCTATCCTCTACCAAAATATTGACTCTTACACCCTTTTCTCTTATCCCCATTGCCACAACAAAAACATCAAACACATCAACAGCTGTTATTAAACCTACTAACTTTCCATTTTCATCAACAACTGGTAATCCGCCAAACCTTTTATCTCTCAAAATAATGGCTGCCTTTTCAATGGGATCATCAGGAGAGACAGTTATCACATCCATTGTCATTGCATCTTTTACTTCGTATCTTGCCAAAACATTATGTAACTCATATATATCCAAAGTACTTGCTTTAGATGGAGAAAAATCCTTAATATCTTTCTCAGTTATTATTCCTACCAATTTGTCACCTTCTAATACAGGGAGTCTTCTAAACCCATGTTCTCTCATAAGATGAAGCGCATCCAATATTGTATCATTTTTATTAACAGTCACTATATCCTTTTTCATCCAATCTTTGACAAACATGTTTACCTCTCTTTGAGATACTCACGCTTATCAAGTATCTCATTTTTATTTATATCTTCATCAATTTTAACATCCTTTAATGATAATTTAAATCTCTCTTTAAATTTTTCATATACATCATGTACATTTTTATTAATAATCAAAACTAAAGAATCAACTCCATCTTTAAAAACTACCTCTAACCTACCATTTACCCCAAGGTTATTGCAAAACTCATCAAAATCCCATTGATGAACAAAAACCCCTTTTACTTTAACCGAGTTATCAACTCTGCCAAATATTCCAAGCAACCTAGGTATCTCTCTATCACACTTACATTTTTCCAAAGTATATTTTGACAAATCACCTGTTGCATATCTAATTAAAGGGTACTTTGGATTTAATAATGTCACTAAAACCTCACCAATCTCACCCTCTTTTACATGATAGCTGTGATCAACACTGAGAACTTCAACAAATAAATCATTATCTAAATGCATCCCATCTTTATACTCACATTCTGTTGCTATCAAACCAACTTCTGCAGTCCCATAACCTTGATATATATCGATTTTATACTTTTCGCTTAAATATTTCCTCTCTGCTTCGGTAATCTTTTCGGCAATTAAATAAGCCTTTAACAAAGGATTATTTTCACCTAAAATTTCTAATACCTTTCTTAAAAAAGTTTTTGTCCCAATAAAAGCTGTTGCATCGATATGTTTTATTATATCAGCACATTTTTCGCTACTAGTTGGTCCTAAAGGAAAAACTGTAGCACCAATCTTCTCACAGGCTTCTTCAAACATCTCACCTGCAGGAGTTAGATGATAAGAAAATGTATTTATAATTATATCACAGGGGCCAAAGCTCGATATTTCCAATGCCTTATAAAACCTATACTGGTCGTATCTATCAAACAAACAGTTAAAAATCCCACCTGGAGATTCAAAAATTCTAAGAGGGCAATCTTCAAATAAACTAAGAAAATTTTTAAAATCTTTTGATAAATCAGCTAAATCCTTCCTATTAATTGGCTTAATTTTGTTAAAATCATCATAATTTTTTATATCATCTAATATCAAACCTGATCTATCAAGCTGAAATTTTAAAAATGGGTGGTTAGAATTCTTTTTTAAAAAAGACAATGTCTCTTCAAAATTACCTAAGATAGCCACCTTTTTCTCCTTCTGTAATGCTTTACATCCTTAAAACTTTTTTTACTACCAATACCAAGATAAAATTCCCTTACATCATCATTATCCATCAAATCTTTCGAACTTCCTTCCAAAACTATTTTACCATTTTCCATAATATAACCGTAATCAGCTACAGATAAGGCCATTTTCGCATTCTGTTCTACTAATAGTATAGCTGTTTTATCCACTTTGTTCAACTTTTCTATAATTTTAAATATCTCTTTTACAAGTAATGGGCTAAGTCCCAAACTTGGCTCATCCATCAAAATCATCTTTGGATTAGCCATTAAAGCTCTACCAATTGCAAGCATTTGCTGCTCACCACCACTCATAAATCCAGCTAACTGTTTTCTTCTCTCTTTTAGTCTTGGAAAATAGGTATAAACTTTATCTAAATTCCCTTTATAATGTGAACCCTTTTGCGTATAAGCACCTGCTATCAAGTTTTCTTCAACGGTTAAATCTTTAAAAACTCTTCTACCTTCCATTACCTGAAAAATCCCAAGCTTCACAATCTCAGCAGCATCTTTCTTATCTATTCTTTCACCATTAAAATAAATCTCACCATCAGTAATCTCACCATTGTCAGGTCTTAACAAACCAGATATAGCTTTTAGTGTTGTTGATTTTCCAGCACCATTAGAACCGAGGAGAGCAACTATGCTGCTCTCCTCAACTTTTAATGATAACCCTTTTAAAACCAAAATAACATCATTATAAACTACTTCGATATTATTAACTTGTAGCATTTACTCCACCGAAATATAATCTGTTAATGGTTTAATCTCGCCATTTTTTATTTGATAAATTCTTAATGCTCTTACACCCTTATGACTTTCTGAAGTAAATGTAACTGGAGCAGTTAATCCCATTGTGTCAAAATTTCTCATTGACTCATAAACCCTTTTTAAGTTTTCACCAGAATAATTTTTATTTGCAAGTTTAAGGCCTGACAGTAAAACATACATACTGCTAAAACCTTGGATATAATTAATTTCTCTATATGTCACATCTGGATGATATTTTTTATTGAGCTCATGAAGTAGCTTAACACCTTTAACATCAGTATCTGTCCAAAAAGCAAAAGGAACTGTGCCTAAGAACCCATTTGCAGCATCTCCAGCCAATTTTATTAATGTCTTTCCAAAAGTCCAGTTAAAACCAATAAATTTTGTTTTAATACCAAGTTTCTTAGCATCCTTTAATATAGTTGAAGTTGCCATATAAGTTTCTTGTACTAAAGCAAATTCTGGATCTTTTTTCGACATATTCAATAGCTGACTTGTAGCATCTAGCGCTTTTAATCCTACAACCTCTTTATCAACAACTTTAACACCTATTTTTTTAGCATACTCTTCACCGTCAGGAAAAAATGGTGATCTACCAAATCCTGTATCATTGTAAATAAATGCTACAGTTTTTTTAGCCCCGTTTTCCTTTATATACTTTAATGCAATCCTAGCTTGATCAGAGTATGTTACACCTACTAAAAAATTATATGGATTCTTCTTAGCATCTGTAAGATGCTCAGAATAAGATGCACTAAAATATGGTATCTTATCTTTTGAAATAAATTTTGTTAATGCTTCAGTATCACCCGTGCCCCAGCCATGGATTGCCACAACTTTTTCCCTTTTAAATTTTTTATAAGCAGAAATAGCTTGAGGTATTTTGTAACCGTAGTCAATCATAACAAGCTCGATCTTATCACCGTTTAACCCGCCATTTTCATTAAACCACCTAACACAATCCCTAATTCCATCAGCATAAGGCTTACCCACATCTGCAGTTGGTCCTGTTAGATCAACAAGTGCCCCAACTTTAACTGTTTTTGCAAAACTAAAAGCTGCAAAAAATACTATAATTATTGCTACATAAAAACATCTTCTCATGACATCCTCCATAAATTTTTATATTAGTAAGAAAATGGCCAAAGCTTCCAATAAGCTTTAATCAGCTTCCACCTTCTATAAAGCCCTTCTGGTTCAAACATTAAAAACAGAATTATTACAAGCCCAAAAACCCCCTCTCTGATAAAAGCAAACAGCTGTGTAATATTTGGATAAAACTGCGAAAAATAATCTGAAATAAATTTTATGGATTCTGGCAATAATGTCATAAATATTGCACCAAAAATACTTCCCAATATTTTACCTAACCCGCCAATTATAATCATTGAAAGATATTGTATTGATACTCCAATGGTAAAATGCTCAGGAGTAATTATAGTAGTATAAAAAGTCCACAATCCACCTGCAATCCCTGCGTAAAAACTACTAATAGCAAACGAAAGGATTTTATACTGAAAAATATTAACCCCCATTACCTCTGCAGCGATATAATTATCTCTAATACTTAAAAACGCTCTCCCTATTTTTGTTCTCATTATGTTTGTAGCAAATAAAGTCATTACTATACAAAAAATAAGTCCCAGATAATAAAACTTAAAATCATTATCTATACTTATCCCAAAAAATGACGCATAATCTACTGATAAACCTGTAACCCCTCCAGTAATAGATTCCAACCTTACAAAAAGAAATTCTATTATAAATTGAGCTGCTAGCGTAGCAATTGATAAATAAAGCCCTTTTAATCTAAGAGAAGGAATACCAAAAATACTACCAACAAGAGCTGTCATTAGGCCACCAAACAAGATAGCTACAATAAAATTAACATGAAGTGTATTAAATATATATCCAGCTGCATAGGCTCCCACACCAATGAAAGCTCCATGCCCAAGCGATATTAAGCCTGTCGCACCTGTTAAAATATTTAGACCAACAGCACCAATCACAGAAATAAAAATTAAATTAAAAATATAAAGGAAATACTCATTTGCAACTAAAGGAACAAAAAATAGCAAAATTGTAAATCCATAAATCATTAATTTAGAAAAAGTTGTTTGGTATAAAGCAAAGTCATCTTTATAAGATGTCTTATAATTGCCACAATTAATATAATTCATACCTTTTCTACCTCAACTGTTCCAAACAATCCATAAGGTTTTATCATCAAAATAATAATCATAAATATAAAAGGGAAAACCTCTTTAGCTCCACCACCAATCAAAGGATCAACATATCCCCCAATGAGATTTTCCAAAACTCCTATAACTATTCCCCCAATAATTGCACCAGTAATACTATCGAGCCCCCCTAATATCACTGCAGGAAAAACTTTTAATCCAAATTGAGAAAGATTGGTATTTACTCCATTAATATTTCCCACAAAAACACCACCAATGGCTGATACCACAGCAGCAATAGCCCATGCTAAAGCAAAAACTTTTTTAATCTCTATCCCCATTGAAAGAGCTGCCTGCTGATCGCTTGCCACTGCCCTCATTGCAACCCCATATTTCGATTTTTTAAAAAACAATGAGAAAAGAGCTAAAGAAATTGCAACAAACAAAACAGAATAAATATACACCTGACTTATTTTCACTCCTAAAATATTCACTGGTTCTGATGAAAATACCTGGGGAAACACTCTGGTATCAGTCCCCCAAAAAATCTGAACAATTGATTTTAACAAAGAAGATAGACCAATAGTTAACATAATTATTGAAATTATAGGCTCTCCAATCATCCTTCTTAAAAAAATCCTTTCGATTAAAAAGCCAAAAGCAAACATAAACAAGAAGGTTAATATAAAAGAAGGGATAAATGGAACTTTAAAACTGGTTATAAAATAAAGACATATATATCCACCAATCAATAACAACTCACCTTGAGCAAAATTCACAACCCCCGTAGCTTTATAAATTAAAGTAAACCCCAGTGCCAGTAATGCATAAATACTTCCTATAACAAGACCTGTTATAAATAAATTTAAAAACAGTTCCATAAACCTTCTCCACTAATCTAAATAATAAATTTTTAAATTGGTTTTAATTACCCTTTCCCTTCCATCCTGTAGTCTAATGGTAGCTTCCACATCTATATTGGTTAAGTCAGAATACATTGCATCTACAATCTCTTGATACTTCTCTTCTATAAATCCCCTTCTCACTTTTCTTGTTCGAGTTAACTCTCCATCATCAGCATCAAATTCTTTATACAAAAGTATAAATTTTTTAATTTTATGCTCTTTCTTAAGCTGCTCATTAACTTTTCTGACTTCTGATGCAATCAAATCATAAACTTCATCTTTTGCTGATAAATCGGTATAAGTTGTATATGCTATTTTCCTATTTTCTGCCCACTTACCTACAATTCCAAAATCGATATTCAAAATTGTTGTAATATATTCACGGTTATTACCTAAAACTACGGCCTCTTTAATGTAAGGGCTAAATTTTAGTTTATTTTCAATAAATTGTGGGGAAAACATTGTCCCATCATTTAGATACATCAAATCTTTCTTTCTATCGATAACAACTAACTTACCATTTTCATCAAAATAGCCAGCATCACCCGAATACAACCATCCATCCCTTAAAGTCTCACTTGTAGCTTTTTCATCTTTAAAATACCCTTTAAAGACAGCTGGCCATCTCGACTTCAAGCTCGGAAGGCAATTTGTTTCCACAACTGCAGGCGCTTCTGTAATGGATGGTCTTTATCTAAAACTGAAAAATATTAAATCTTTTTCCTTTAAGCTGTTTGGTGGTGGTGATGTAAAATACGATGAAAACTATTCTGCTGATGATTTAATTTTTGGAGGTGAGGTATCAGGTGATTTCTTTAGTAAAAAACTTCATCTTGCTCTTTCCTATGTAATTAAATTAGATGGTGCCTACATTACAAAAGAATTAGCAGGCTTTGAAGCTGAATATGAAATCCCAAATATCATAAGATTTTATAATGAAACCCAATACAACCTAATAAACGAAAATATCTCATATAATCTTATAGGCTTTAGGTATTTTAGAAATCCAAAATGGTCTTTGACTATGGAATATTTATATTCATTACCTGTATTTGAAACTACTTCAATCTATTCTGTATTTGCCGTTGATGAATATGAAGAGTTTTATACTGAGCTAACTTACAATTTTACTGATTCTATACACACATACTTCACATATACAAGAGAATTTTATGAAGAATATTCTGATGCAAATGTTTATGAAATTGGAATTGAAAAATTAAGAACAAACAAATTTAAAGGATATGCCGCATTAACTTATCGTGACGATGAAGATGGTGGTGATTTAAAAGGGGTTAAGTTGTTTGGTTCGTATTTCTTCCACAGATATGCTGATGTTGGAGCTGGGATTCATTATGATATTGTTGAAAGATCTTTAGAAGACTACGATGATACCACCAGTAAGAGATATTGGATTGTAGTTACTTCCTACTTTACTAAAAAGATTTATACCGATGTCAAATTGGAAAGGATAGAGAGTGCTCGATACGATTATTATGATTCAGCAAAATTCAAGTTAAACATTATCTTTTAAGGGAGGACTTATGAGTAAAAAAATATTTATTACACTACTGTTATTATTTGGGTTGAGTTTTTCTCTCTCTGCCTTGCAGTTTGACCATGACAAACACTTGAAAACTCTGGAAGGGGAAGAATGCTCTGTATGTCATAAAGTGGATACTGACAAATCGGTAAAACCATCTAATAATACCTGCTTAGATTGTCACGATAAGGGATTTGTTGAAAGTGTAAAATTTCCTGGTTTAAAAACTCATTATGGTGTTAATTGGGCAATAAAGCATAAAGTTGAAGCTAAAATGGATAAATATGACTGTAACGCTTGTCATAAACAATCATTTTGTATGGACTGTCATAAAGGTGGTTTTGCTGATGAAATACCTGGTATTTCTGACAGCCCTGTAAATGTTCATAGATCAGACTTTATCGTGGCTCACCCACTTTATGCTAAAAGTGATCCAAACTCTTGTCAATCATGCCACGAAGTAAAATTCTGCAGTGATTGTCATGAAAAATTCTCTGATGAAGATCTTCAAATAGAATCCCACAGAAAAGGTTGGAGCAATCTTCAAACAAGCCCTTCAGGGCCAGCACACTCTCAGTTTAACGAGTATCAATGCCAAACATGTCATACAAACTCAGTATTACCATCTCATGAATGGTCAAATAACCACGCAAGAGAGGCTAGAAAAAACCTTGCTACTTGTCAATCCTGCCATTCAGATGGTGATACTTGTTTGAAATGTCATAGTGCAAGAACAGGTTTGATGGTAAATCCTCATCCAAAAGATTGGGATGATATAAAAGATAATATTAGAAAAGCAACAAATGGTAAAACTTGTAGAAAATGCCATTAACAAATAAATGTAGGAGGAAAGTATGAAGCAATATGTTAAACTTTTTATTTTATTAATCGCTTCGATGACGTTATTTTACGCCTGTGGCGGTAGTAGCATGAAATCTGGTGGCGATCAGACGGGAGATGCTCAAACTGTTTATGATGCCGCCAATTACGTTGGCACAGAAACGTGTCTTACTTGTCATATACCTGGAAACGCAAAGTTTGTTGAGGCATATGCAAAATGGTCTAACTCTAGGCATGCAAATATTAACTCTGACCCAGATCATTCTTGTACATCAGGCCCATGTCATAACCCAATTGATTTAGATATGGATACCGAAATTACACTACCTGTCGTTGATATGGTCACAAAGTTAGTGACAGGTTATAATAACGTAGATACTGCTCACAGACCTTTTGTAGGGTGTGAAGGCTGTCATGGCCCAGGTAGTATGCATGCTACTAGTCCTACTACTCCATTGCCAATGGCCTATAATGAATCGTTAAAGAATGGTTGGTCATACCAATATAGTATATGCACTACATGTCATCAACTTACTGACGATAATGAAAACTGGTTGAAAGGTGAAACTCAACATATAACAAGACAAGGAAAATCAAGACCTTTTAGAGTCATCAGTGATACCCACTATGACAATCCTGAAACAACTGATATTATTGAAGGTTATGTAATAAATCCTACTGACTCTGATGCTTGTGTAAAATGTCATGATCCTCATTATGTTAAAATTGATAGAGAGTCAATTCCTGGCGATGGTTATGATGAGAAGGATAATAACTCAATTTATGTTCAATGGGCAAGGTCAGCTCATGCTGGACATATTTTGAATGTTAAAGAAGCTGAATGGGAAGCATCAGGAAAAACAGCAGATAATTTAAGCTTTTTTGATGTAGGTGTTACTGATGATACTGGCCCTGCATGGTCTCACTATGATTGGGATGCTGCTAATAGACAAGCATGTCAAAGATGTCATACCGCAACAGGTGCGAAAAACTTCCAAACACAACTTGCATCTTATGACCCTGCAAACAATGATTTTTCACATTTAGCTGGCTGGCAAAAATTAGACAACGGTACAATCATCCCTTCAGGTCAAAATGAATTGTTATACTGTTGGGGCTGTCATAAAGATAACGCTGGTGGGTTAAATGTTTCTGAATCAACTACTGTTGTAGATATTTTCAAGGCTTTACCAGATATAAACAGTGGCAGATTTTTCTATGAAGATACTAATGACAATACTTCTGTTCAGGCTAAATTTAATTCAAGAATTGATGCTATACCTGATTTAGGTGCATCAAAAACCTGTATAACTTGTCATGTTGGAAGAACTTCGATAATGCTTGATGTTGATAGAAAATATAGTGATGATAACTCACTGGATGGTAACAGCTCTGGCTCTTCAACCCACTATTTAGATACTTCTGGTACAATATTTAAGTTTGCTGCTTATGAGTTTGAAGGAGTTAGCTATGACGATGTCCCATATTATGAGCATAATAAGATTGGTATAGATAATGAATTTGGTACTGGTTATGATGGTCCTTGTGTTACCTGTCACATGCCTGATGCTTCAAATGGTAAAAAAGATCACACATTTGCTATTACCGAGGATACAGATGGTGACGGAAACGACGATGCTATTAGAGCAAATGTGTTAGCAGTTTGTTCAAATTGTCATACAGGACAGTATGAGATGACTTTTGAAAAACTTGAAGAAGAAAAAACTGGCTTTGAAAATGCTCTTGAAGCAATGAAATATTATATTGAAAACCAAAATGTTAGCAATACTGGAAAAATATGTACTAAAAGTAGTTATCCATATATAGCATTATTTGATAATGTAAGTATAGACTGTAGTAATGCAAATTTCTTTGCTGCTGAAAATAATTGGTCAACTGTTTTCGGAAACGAAGACAAGAATGCTTATGGTGCGGCTTACAATTATGTATGGATAAGTCATGAACCAGGAGCTTTTGCTCATAATAGATATTATGCTAAGAGGGTTATATTCGATGCAATAGACTTCTTTGACAATGGAGTATTAGATGGAACAATTGATCTATCATCCTACGCAAATGCATGTGAATGGTACGGTGCTATAAGTTGTGATAATGTAACTAGACCATAAATAAATAGCCCCGCAATATGCGGGGCTATTTTATTATAATCATACTATAAATTTTACCGTTAATTATTAATAATTTTTAGAAAAATATTAATACCCTAGTTTTCTTTTGTAAAAATCAGCTTTGTGTGAAAGACTCTTAAATTCTGATTCAAATTTTTTTAATACTTTCTTAGCTTTTTCGAGTTTCCTTAACCTCATTGCAGCATCTAAATAGGCATAATATAAATTGGGGTCATTGAAATTATAAAATTTTGTATTATCTAATATTTCAAACCCATTTGCAAAATCACCCTTTTTAATCAAAGCAAGCCCATAATACGCCTTTATCTCCTCATCCATATTAAAGTTTTCATAAGCTTTTATAAAAGCTTCACAGGCATCTGTAATTCGCCCCATATTTAAATAAACTTTACCACTTGCTAACAATTGCTCAGCAAGAAATATCCTTTTAGCATCAATCCTTGGCTTACTTTCTTCAACCTTTTCATGGGTAACAAGATAATCAAACCCCTCTTTAATAATCCCAAAAATCTCTTTTGCCAACGATTTACGATCATTATCATCAAATAGATCAGGATGAAACTTCTTAGTAAAATCAACATACTTTTTCTTAACCACATCAATAGAATAACTCTCTTTATTTATTTCAAAAATCTCAAAAGGTGTCTTGTTTTGAATTTCTGCTAAATAATTTTTGAGCTCTTCCACTGTTAAACTATGAATTCCAGCTGGTTTCAAATATTCCAAATAATAAAGGATTTTTAAAATATTTATTTCATAAAGAGAACAATTCCTTATGGTAGATGGCTCAATAAGATTATCTTCAAATTTATTTAAAAGATTTTTAATTACAATGTAATCTTCGAAGATTTCTAAAATTTCTTCAACTTTTACTGTTAATTCATAATATTGCCCCAAATCAAATTGTATATCCAATTCCCTTTCTACATCATTTAAAGCAAATACAATCAAATAAAGCAAATTTATATTTAATTTTAAATCATATCCAAACAGATCATTATAAACAAAAATATTTGAAATAGACTTCGATTTAACTATTTCGCCAACTAAAACTAAGCTATACATTTCTAAAATTTTTTCTAATTCCACTATTTTTATAATTTCTTTTTCAATTACACTGTTTATCAATTTATAAAAATCATCGGTATTTAAACTCTTATTAGTTATCTTCTCTATGTATTTACAAATATGAAATTTTTCAGATTGAGAATAACAAATTTTACATTTTCCATTCTCAAAAAACATATTAGCCTTAAACTCTTCAGTAATTATCTCCAATGCACCAGTCATCTCATTTTTTATAACATCCAAGATTGCCACTACACTATCTTCTGATAATTCTTTTGTTTCTTTCTTTTTGATATCTTTTAATAAAACAACCCCCATTTTATATAACTTTAATAAAATCAGTTTAAGCTCTGTCTTTTCAAGATTACAAACCTTCTTTAAATCATCAAAACAAGGTTCTTCAGCAATCCTTGATACTACATAACCATCCTTTGGTGTAAGATATATTTTTTGATCAAGTAATTTTAAGTTATTGACTTTAAAACAGGCATTTTCGCCACCAAATGTTTTCTCAAACAATTTATCCACATGGACAACAAGATTTTGATAAAAATTTTTAATAGTCAACCCTTCAGGGTATTTATCATATAAAGATTTAATTTGAATATAGGAGTCATAAATTTTCCCTTTACCAAACAACTCAAGCGCCAAAAGAAATGTAACAGATGGATTATATATATCTTCTTTAGTTCCAACTTTTATAAGTTTTTTATTTAAAAACAGTTCATATAAAAGCTTATAATTATCTACATAATCTCCACCTAATTCATAAATTATTTCATGGACAGATTTTTTTCCATCAATAACATTGGCTAAACTGCTATACTCTTGCTCACTTGTATTTAATTTAATAATATCTTTTTCACTTAAAACTTTTCTATAAAGTGCTAATTCATCCTTTCTCCTAATTGCTTCGAATAAAATTTCATCAATTTTAATAGCTATAAAATGTTTAAAAGATTTACTAACCTCATCAAAAAAGAAAAACCCTTTTTCCCATTCAAGTAGATAGGTAGTCAGCTCGATCATCTGCTGCTTTAGAATAAAATTCAAATCCTCTTTACTTATAAAGCCTTTTTGAACTAATAGTTGCCCCAGAGGCTCTTTTGTTTTTATCTGCAACTTTAAACATGTGGCCAAAGTTTTTTTATCTATTTTTTTATATCTGATTAATAGACTACCAAGAAGAAAATCAGGGATATTTGAAGTGATGTTTATCAAATCCCCTTTATCAAAATAAGCTTTTACCTCTTCAGTTCCCCTTTGAAAAAAAACATACCCAGTCCTTTTGCTATTTGCAACCCACTGATAAATATCAGGAACAGACATTGATTTTAAATCGCCAATCAGCTGAGAACTAAACGCCATTTAAAATTCCCAATAAATCATCTGTAATTTTTCCATTTGTAGCCACAATATAATCATCAACAAAATTGTAATTTCTGCCATTTCTATTTAGTATCACCCCACCTGCTTCTTTAACAATAACCATACCTGCAGCAACATCCCACGGCTTTAGTCCCGTTTCATAATAACCATCAAAAACCCCTTTAGCAACATAACAAAGATCTAAAGCTGCAGAACCAGCCCTTCTAACACCTCTACTACTTTTTAAAATCCTCTCTAAGATATTTATTAATTCTTTAATATTCTTTTCTACAGACGAATAAGGAAAACCTGTTGCAATTAAGGAATTATTAATACTCTCATTTTTTGAAACAAAAATCTGAACACCATTCAAAAATGCACCTTTATCAGTTTGAGCATAAAATAGCTCATCAATGATAGGATTATACACAACTCCAATTTGACAATCTTTTGAGTAATATGCAATCGAAACAGCAACAAAAGGAAATCTATGAACAAAATTTGTAGTCCCATCAATAGGATCAATAAAAAACACATTGTCATTTTGAAAATCACCTTCAAAGGACTCTTCAGCTATAATTTTTACTTTATCAAAATGTTTTGATAATTTTTCTTTAATAAAATTTTCAACTTTAATATCAATTTCTGTTACCAAATCAATTTTGCCTTTATGGTAAACTTTATTGTTTAATAAGAAGTTTTCTTTAATTATCTTACCAGCCTTTAAAGCCACATCTTTTAAGAAATCAAGCATAACAATTCTCGCATTTATCTTTCATAAAAAGTTGAAATTTCTCCTAACCTTGACAAACACCTTTTCAATTTCTTTTCAAAACAGGATTCTATCATTTCTCGACTAAAAATATCATCCAATTTATAAACAGATTTAATAAAAAGCTTTGTATTATAATAATAGCACATATCCACCAAATATGTAAATCTTAATGCTGTATTTAACATGGGAAACGGTTTAAAATCCCTTATAAAAAGAGCTTCGATATGCTCTGGTATAAGATAAAACCTAAAGGGGTGAATTTGTTCTAACTGATTCATAAGTTCTTCAAAATTAACCAAACACTTTTTTCTACTCCCAGTACATTCATATTCTCCATATGCAATTTCAAAAGATCCATTTTCTATATTTTTAACTATTTCTTTTTTCTTCCTTCTGTAATCTTCACCATCTATTTTTACTACTTTAAAAGTATTAGCTATCACACCCATCTCTCTTTTAAATTCATCAGCTTGAAATCTATCTTTGCCCAAATCTGATGGTAGCGTATTTGATGTAGTTATGATTAAAGTATTTTTATTGATCTCTTCGAAAAACTTTGCCATCATTCTCACTGTAGCTGGATCATCAATTTCGAACTCATCAATTAATAATAAATCGTATTTTGAAAATATTTTTATACTCTCATTTATCCCTAAATAATTAATATAATAACACATTTCAGAAAAAGACATAAAAGCTTTTTTACACTCCGCAATATTATAACAAGCTGCTAACAGATGAGTTTTACCTACTCCATAACCTCCATCTAAATACACATTTTTTATATTTTGAAGTCTGTTATTAGAACTCCTTTTAGAAAAAAAATCAAAAAAAGATCTCTTCTTTATCAATAAACTATTTTTTTTACTATTTAATTTATTTATTTTATTAAACAATAATTCTTTAACTTCAGCTTGAGATTTATACTTTTGATCAGGATAATAATTTTCAAATGAACAGGTGTTGAATTTAGGATGTGGCTTCAAATTTTTTAAACTGTCTTCAACACTGACCTCAAAAGAAATATCCTTAATAGACATTTCTGATGACACACCAATCATTTATCACCTCTGTTGTTTATAAGTAAATTTATATTCTAAATTTCCAACAATAACTTTTAATATGAAAAAAATCAAGAAAGTTTTATAGATATGTTTAAATAGAAACAGGGGGGAATCCCCCCAATTTTTAGGCAGAAACTTTTTTAACCAATTTTTCGAATTCTTCTGGATTATTAATAGCCATTTCAGAAAGGACTTTTCTGTTGATTTCAATATTATTCTTCTTTAAAAGTCCTATAAACTTACTATAGCTCAAACCATACTGTCTAACAGCTGCGTTTATCCTAACAATCCACAGCTTTCTAAAATCTCTTTTTCTCTGCTTCCTATCACGGTAAGCATAAGCTAACGCACGCTCCGCAGCTTCTCTACTTTTTCTGTAAACATTATTAGCTGCACCGCGAAAACCTTTGGTAAGTTTTAACCATTTTTTTCTGCGTCTTCTCGTTTTAAATCCACCTTTTGCTCTAGGCACTTCTTCCTCCTTTTTTCACTATAAATACGGTATTAATTTTTTAACATTTAAGGCATCAGCTCCTTCCAGGATGCCAGGGTGGCGCAATGCGCGCTTTCTCTTTTTGGCCTTTGAGGAAAGGAGGTGCCTCAAGCCAGCCTTTTTGTACTTAACTTTTCCGCTGCCTGTAACTTTAAATCTTTTAGCAGCTCCCCTATGGGTTTTAACCTTTGGCATTCAAACCTCCTGAACTTTAGTTGTGTTTTGGAGCAAGTACCATGACTTGCTGTCTACCCTGCATCTCTGGATGTTTTTCAACAACACAGAGATCCTCTAAATCCTTCACTATTCTATTTAAAATTTCAAGGCCTTGCTCTTGGAAGGCCATTTCTCTCCCTCTATAACGCATTACTACCTTAACCTTGTCTCCATCTTCCAAAAAACGTCTAACATGTTTTAACTTTACCTGATAGTCATGCTCATCAATCTTAGGTCTAAATTTCATCTCTTTTACATCAATTTGATGTTGCCTTAGTTTCTTCCTTGCTTCTCGCTCTTTCTTGTTCTTTTCAAACTTATACTTACCATAATCCATAACCTTACATACGGGGGGTTTTGCATTTGGAGCAACCTCAACTAAATCATAACCCCTATCTTCCGCGATTTTTAACGCCTCATCAATTGAAACTATACCGTACTGACTACCATCTTCAAGGATTAATCTTACTTCTGGAGCGGTAATCTCTTCGTTTACCCTCTCCTTATTCTCTTCCTTATTTATAAATCACCTCCATAAATTAGTACTTTTTGTTTTATCAAGTTCCTTTAATACACTAATATATTCATAAAAATCAAGATTATTTTTATTTTCTCCGTTTCTTAATCTGACAGAAACAGTTTTTGCTTCCACTTCATTATTACCAATAATAATCATATGAGGTATTTTTTGTAGTTGAGCTTCCCTTATTTTATAACCAATTTTTTCATTTCTGCTGTCAAACTCAACTCTGATACCTTCCTCTTTCAATTTTTTCTCAATCTCTTTACAGTAGTCATATTGAGCATCAGACACATTTATGATTCTCACTTGAACAGGTGCCAGCCAAATAGGAAAAGCACCAGCATAATGCTCAATTAATACTCCAAAAAATCTTTCCAAAGAACCAAGCAATGCCCTATGAACCATAAATGGTCTCTTCTCTTTACCATCTTTATCAATATATGTCATATCAAATCTTTCTGGCAAATTAAAATCAAACTGAATTGTGGTCATCTGCCATTCTCTTCCGATAGCGTCCTTAATTTTTAAATCAATTTTTGGACCATAAAAAGCACCACCGCCTTCATCTATTTCAAAATCTATACCAGAATCTTTTATCGCTCCTTCTAAAGATTGAGTAGCCTTTTCCCACATTACATCATCGCCAACGCTTTTTTCAGGTCTTGTAGCGATATACCCTTTAATACTTTCAAAACCAAAAGCCTTCCACATTCTCAATGAAAAATTAAGAACTTCCTTAATTTCATCTATAATCTGTTCTTGAGTACAAATGATATGTGCATCATCTTGAGTAAATCCTCTAACCCTCAACAAACCATGCAATACACCTGATCTTTCATATCTATACACAGTACCAAGCTCTGCCCAACGTAAAGGTAAATCCCTATAAGATCTAACTTTTGATTTATAAATCATTATATGAAAAGGGCAGTTCATCGGTTTTATAAAATACACATTACCATCAATATCCATAGGTGAATACATATTCTCCTGATAAAAAGCTAAATGACCAGATGTCTCCCATAAAGTGGATTTTCCTATATGTGGGGTATAGAGCATTTCATAACCATTTTTAAAATGTTCTTCTTTCCAGAAAGCCTCAATTATTGACCTAATTCTTGCCCCTTTTGGGAACCAACAAATAAGTCCAGCACCGATCTCATCAAATATTGAAAATAGTTCTAAATCTTTACCCAGCTTCCTATGGTCTCTCTTTTTAGCTTCTTCTAATCTTTTTAAATAATCATCAAGTTCGCTCTTCTTAAACCAGCTAGTTCCATAAATTCTTTGAAGCATTTTATTATTTTCATCACCGCGCCAATACGCCCCAGCAACACTTAAAAGCTTGAAATGTTTTATCTTACCTGTGGATTCTAAATGTGGACCTCTACACAAATCAACAAATTCCCCTTGTTCATAAACAGAAACATATTCATCATCAATTTCATTGATAATCTCTATTTTATAATCTTCACCCTTATCTTTGAACAACTTTATGGCTTCTTCTTTTTTTAGCTCTTTTCTTCTTATAGGCAAGTTCTCATTTGCAATTTTTCTCATCTCTTCTTCTATCTTTTCCAAATCAGCCTCAGTAAAAGGAGTTTCCTTATCAAAATCGTAATAAAAACCATCCTCGATAACTGGCCCGATTGTCACTTTCACATCTTTAAACAGCCTTTGTACAGCTTGTGCCATAAGATGTGCAGTTGAATGTCTCAAAATTTCTAATGCCTCTGGATCCTTTTCGGTGATTATCCTAACTGTATCACCATCTGATAATTTATAATATATATCAACCAGTTTCTCATTTACTTCTGCAGCTATAGCTTTTTTTGCAAGAGAATTACTTATCTTACTTGCAACCTCTTTAGCATCAGCCTCATCACTAACTTCAATCACATTACCATCAGGTAAATTAATTCTCATCATGCTACCTCTTTTTCAAACTTTTTGGGTTTTGTTTATGGCACAATAAACCTAAATAATCAAGTTTTTTTATTAAATTAAAAGGAGTTTGTCGTCAGAAATTTCCTCTCCACGAACCTTACTAAACATATCTATCAAATCTTTTACATCCATATTTTCTCTTTCTTTTCCAGAAATATCTAAAACTATCTCCCCTTTATCCATCATTATAGTTCTATTTCCAAGTTTTAAAGCCTGTCTCATATTATGAGTTACCATCAGTGCTGTTAAATTATATTCGTTTACAAAATATTCTGTTAATTCAATAATTTTTGTAGCAGTTTTAGGATCAAGAGCAGCAGTATGTTCATCCAATAAAAGAATCTTAGGCTTAACCAAAGTTGCCATCAATAATGTTAAAGATTGTCTTTGACCACCAGAAAGCAATCCTACCTTATCTTTTAACCTATTTTCAAGCCCTAACCCCAAAACTTTTAGTTTTTCTTTAAAAAACTCTCTATCCTTTGCCTTTACCCCTTTTGAAAACCACCTTTTTTGCCCTCTTTTCTTTGCTATAGCCAAATTTTCTTCTATAGTTAAAGAAGCAGCTGTTCCACTTAAAGGATCTTGAAAAACTTTACCTATATAATAAGCTCTTTTGTAATCACTAATTTTTGTAACATCTTCACCATCAATATAAATAGATCCATTATCAGGAAAAATATAACCCGCTATTAAATTTAAAAGAGTAGATTTGCCAGCCCCGTTACTCCCAATAACAGTTATAAAATCCCCTTTATTTATCTTTAGTGAAATATTATTTATTGCAACATTTTCGTTGACAGTACCTTTATGAAAAATCTTTGTCACATTTTTTAATTCAATCATAATTTCAACCCAATTTTTTTTCTAATACCAGGAAATATCAAAGCAACAGTTACAATTATTGCAGTAATCAGGTTTAAATCAGATGGGCTCATTTGAAAAGCGCCAATTCTAAAACTCAAAGCGATAGCAATAGCAAACCTATACAATATAGAACCCACAATCACAGCAATTACTGCTCTAACTACAGTTCTATCTTCCAAAATTGCCTCTCCCAATATTACAGAGGCTAAACCAGCAACTATTGTTCCTATACCCATGTTCACATCAGCAGAACCTTGAGATTGTGCAACAAGTGCTCCAGATAAAGCAACCAATGCATTTGAGGTAGCAACACCAAATAAAATCATACGATTTGTATTAACACCTTGTGCTTTTACCATTTTTGGATTATCCCCTGTTGCTCTCATCGCAAGTCCTAAATCAGTATGCAAAAACCAAATCAAAATAACTGTAATAATCACTAAAATTATCGTAAAAATTATCGGAGTAATAATATATTTTTCTATACCTAATATATTTTCAAAAGGGGTAAAAATAGTATCATAACCTAACAAAGCAATTGTTGGTTGCCCCATTACACGCAAATTTATCGAATAAAGTGCAATCATCGTTAAAATACCAGCTAAAAGATGAAGTATTTTTAACCTTGTATTCAATAATGCAGTTACTGAGCCAGCAATTGCACCAGCCAACATTGCTATAATAACTGATATAAAAGGGTTAACCCCTTTAACAATAAGAGCTGCTGAAACAGCAGCTCCTAAAGGGAATGTCCCATCAACAGACAAATCTGGAAAATCTAAAACACGAAATGTAATATAAACCCCTAAAGCCATTATTGCAAAAACAACCCCTTGTTCCAAAGCGCCTAAAAAAGCATAAAAACTCATAACTTATTTAATCACCTTCGTTGCTTTTTTTATCATAGCCTCGGGTACTTTTACCCCCATTTTATCAGCTGCCTTTAAATTTATAAATAGTTCTAAATCTTTTAATGTTTCTACAGGGGTTGTTGCTGGATTAGCACCATGAATAATTTTATATACAATCTCACCAGTTTGAAGGCCTAATTTATAATAGTTTATTCCTAATGATGCAAGAGCACCTCTAACCACTGAATCAGTATCACCTGTTATAACAGGGATTTTATTGTCATAGGCAACCTGTAAAACAGATTCTAAAGCTGAAACAACAGTATTATCAGTTGGTATATAGATACCATCTACTCTTCCAACCAAAGATTTAGCTGCCATAAGAACACCACTACTATTTGTGACGGTAGCTTCAACAACTTTCCAGCCAAATCCTTTTGCATATTTTTTAGTAAATTTTACCAAAGTTCTACTATTTGCCTCTCCAGCATTGTAAATCACACCTAAATTTTTTATTTTTATACCTAATTCATTAAAAAGATTTAATTGTTCTTTTACTGGGCTCATATCAGTTGTACCAGTCACATTTGTCCCTGGTCTTTCAAGTGATTTAACAAGCTTAGCTCCAACAGGGTCAGTGATAGCAGAAATAACTATAGGAATCTTTTTTGTAGCATTTGCCACAGCTAAAGCAGTTGGTGTTGCAATTGCTATTATAATATCTTTTTTATCTCCCACAAATTTCTTAGCTATCTGATTGGCTGTGGCTATATTCCCTTGTGCTATTTGTATATCATATTCGATATTAACACCTTCTTTGTAACCCAATTCGGCTAACTTATCAATAATCCCTTTTCTACATGCATCTAAAGCTGGATGCTCTACAATTTGTGTTATACCAACCTTAATAACTTTTGCATTAACAAACCCTGGCAAAACAAACAACATTGCTAATACTATGATAAACAACAATCTTTTCATACAAACCCCCACTATTATATTTTCAGCATTTAACAATAAGTGATAATTTAAAAAATTTCAAGTAAAAGGTTAAATAAAATTAAACCAATGAATTGTTTTTAAAATTTATTAATTAATTATCTTTAATAAGTTTTTTAATATCCTCTTTATGTTTCTCTAAATGCTCTTCTAAATCCTTATTTAATCCACAAAAAAAATCAATCTTCTCTATTACTTCCAAAGAATACTTTTTATGATACTCATGATAAGACTTGTTTATAATTTTTTCGCTATAATTTTGCATTTCACACCTCCAAAATAAAATTTTTACTTTAATCAATAAAAAATGGAAGATAAAAATACGATTGATTATTCATCTTTGATGTAATTAATAATTAAAGAAACGACTTTATCAATTGAATTTTTAGACATGTTTATTAATAAGTGATAAAGCATTCTATTATCAATATCTTCATCATAATAATGACTAATAAAATTCTTTTTTCTTTTATCAATTTCTTTTATCTTTTCCTTAGCATCCATAATCGATATCTGCTCTCTATTAGCTACCCATTTTGCCCTATCTTCAAAATCTGCATAAAGCCTAAAATGATAAGCGTTTTTATAATTTCTCAATATACATTGTGAACCTCTGCCAAGAATTATTACATTATCCTCATCTGCTAGCTTTTTTATAACTCTTTCCACCATATTTTGAAAAATTTCACTATCCATTACATGATCCACAGTGAACTTCTCCTCAAAAAGATTACTTTCACTATTTTCCCAAGATTCGTGTTCAGCCTCTTCTACTTTTGCAAAAAGATCACTGAAAATATCCAAATCCAGATACTTCGATATAAAAGCCTTAAAATTCGAATGCATCTCCTCATCATATTTCTCTACAACCTCTTTTGGAACCCCTGTAAGTATAGCAATATATTCAATAATTTCTTTATTAACATATCTATAACCTAATTTTTTACTAATCCTTTCTGCAACATATTCCCCTGCACATCCATACTCTCTTGAAATTGTTATTACGGCCACCTTAAATCCCCCACTCTTTTAATATTTAAATCGTCAGTTAATTCATCTATAAAATATTTTACATTTTTTTTAAATATTGGATGTCTATAATCCTTAAAAACTTGGTACAAAGGATAGAGAACAAAACTTCTATTAACCATCTCAATGTGAGGCACACATAAATCTTTTGTCTTGATAACTAAACTATTAAAATCAATAATATCTATATCAATAACCCTTTCTCCCCATCTTTTTACCTTTTTACGCCCCATTTTCTCCTCAATATCTTTACAAGTGTGTAATAATAGTAAAGGTTCATAATTTGTAAATGCAATAACAATCATATTAAAATATTCACGCTGTCCATCTTTTAACAAAGACTCACTTTTATAAATAGAAGAAATGTTTTGAATTAAAACTTGTTTTTTTTCTAACAAACTGAGTGCAAAATATAGGTTTTTGACCCTGTCACCAACATTGCTACCTAAAGATAAAATAACCTTATTCATTTAGAGCGTTTTCAATATTTTCTCTTACTTCTTTCAGTAAAATATCTACTTTTTTACCTTTAGATGAGATAGGTTGCAAAATCTTTATCTTTATACTTTTAAAAGGGGTTATTCTACTGCTCCCTTTTTTTAATACATCATAAGTTCCAATTATTGCAAAAGGTAATATGTCAAGACCTGCCCTTTTTGCTAAAATAAATCCTCCATGCTTAAATTCTTGCAATTTACCATTAGTAGACCTTGTCCCTTCAGGAAACATTAAAATAGAATCCCCTTCTTTTAAAGCTTTAGATGCTGCAATTAGACTTTTTAAAGCTGCTGAAGGGTTTTCCCTATCCACAGGGATAAAATCCATTCTTTTTAAAACCCATCCAAAAAAGGGGATTTTAAATAACTCCTTTTTAGCCATAAAAACAACTTTGTCTTTTAATGCTATGAAAACTAAAAAAATATCAAAATAACTTAAATGGTTACCCATAAAAATATAATTTTTTGTAAAATCAACATTTTCTAAACCAGTAACTTCATATTTTGTAAAAGTTCCTTTTAAACACATTACACTCCAGTAGTATCCCAGTTTTCTATAAAAACTTCTATTATTTACCTTAATTCTCAAAATTTCGAAAGGTGCACCAATTATAATTATAATTGCAGTAGATAAAAATAACACAACCCAGCAGTAAATACTCCAGATCATCACTTCTCCATTATTGCTTCACTTAAGTCAGTTAAAATTGTAGCAAACAATGGATTATCAAAAATACACTCTTTCATTTTATTGACATCCATTTTTAACTGAATCATCAATCCAAACACATTTACTAATTCTGAAGCACCCTTTCCTAAAATATGAGCTCCAAGTATCTTCTTTGATTTATTATTAAAAATTACTTTAATCAACCCTTTCGAATAACCAAGTATAGCTGATTTTTCCATATCAGCATAACTGTATTTAACAACTTCATAATCAATATTTTTTTCAACAGCTTCTTTTTCCGTAAGCCCAATACACGCAATCTCTGGATCAGAAAAAATTAATTTTGGAATAATTACATTTTTATAACTTTTCTTAAAGCCAAGTATATTATCACATACTATCTCTGAAGACTTATAAGACCAGTTAACAAACATGTTAAAACCTGTTGCATCTCCAACAACATATATTTTTTTATTTGAAGTTTGTAAGTAGTTATTAAGTTTAATCTTTCCATTTTTATCAAGTTTTATTTTGGCTTTATCTACATTAAGTTTCTCTATATTTGGTTTACGCCCGATTGATACAAATATTTCATTCGTTTCAATCTGATCACCATTACAAAGGAAAATAATTGTTTTATTCCCTATTTTTTCAATTTTTTCAGGATAGCAATTTTTTAATACAGCTATTCCACCTTTTTTTAATCTCTCTTCAAATTTTTTTGCAATGTATTCATCAAAGTCTTTCAAAATTCTATCATCTTTTTCAATAATTATTACCTGAGAACCAAACCTTTTAAATATTGTAGCTATTTCAATTCCAATATATCCGCCACCTATAATCGCTATCTTTTCAGGAATTTCCTTCATATTTAAAAAATTTTCTAAAGTAAGAAAATTAATATTATTTACTGGGCTTAACTTAAGAGGTAGTGAACCAGTAGCAATTATTAAGTTATCAAAAAAATATTCTTTATCATCAGCTAAAATTGAACTTTCACTTGTAAAAACTGCTTCTGAGTGACATATCTCAATATTTGGATTTTGAGAAATTTCATTAATAAACAACTTAGAAAGTTTATTTCTTATACTATCAATTTGCTTCTTTAACGACTTAAAATCAATTTCTATATCTTTAGTATCAATTTTTAGAAACTGTTTAGTTTTATTTTTAAAAATATCATATAAATAACTGTAATATAAAGCAGAATTTGAAAGGACACTCCCCTTCATCAAATAATTTGCACCTATATTCGTATCAACAACTAGTACTTTCTTTCCAGCTTCAGCTAATCTTTTTGCAGATGCTATGCCTGCAGGGCCTGCACCAAGAACTATTATATCGTATTTATTCATTTATGTGCCAGTTTCCCAAGAAGAAAGGTATTCTATCTGCTCATCAGTCAATTTATCTATTGATATCCCCATTGTATCTAACTTTGTATAAGCTATTTCATCCTCAACTTCTTTTGGTAACACATAAACCTTATTTTCAAGTTCACCTTTATTTTTCAAAACATATTCTGAAGCAAGAGCTTGAGTTGCAAAACTCATATCCATCACATTTGCAGGATGCCCCTCTGCAGCACCCAAATTAACTAATCTTCCTTCAGCTAATAAATATAATTTTCTACCATCTTTTAATACATATTCATCAACAAAATTTCTGACATTTTTGTTTATTTCTGTGGCTAAACCTTCTAATGCTGGGATATCAATCTCTACATCAAAATGACCTGAATTACATATATAACACCCATTTTTCATTACTTCAAAATGTTCTTTTCTTAATACATGAATGTTTCCTGTTACAGTACATACGATATCTGCTTGCTTAACTGCTTCAATCATAGGCATTACCCGAAAACCATCCATTGCAGCTTCTAAAGCTCTAATTGGATTTACCTCTGTTACAATAACATTTGCACCCATACCTCTTGCTCTTTCAGCTAACCCTCTACCACACCAGCCATAACCAGCAACGACAAAAACTTTCCCTGCCAATAAGACATCAGTAGCCCTAATAATACCATCTAATGTTGACTGTCCTGTGCCATATCTATTATCAAACATAAATTTTGTCTGAACATCATTTACAGCGATCACAGGAAACTTTAAAACCCCATCTTTTTCCATAGCTTTAAGTCTTATAACTCCAGTTGTAGTCTCTTCCATACTACCCAGTATTTGATTATGCAGTTCTGGATAATTTTTCAATATCTCGCTTACTAAATCAGCACCATCGTCCATAGTTATATTTGGCGAATGCTCAATTGCACTTTTTATATGCTTATAATAAGTTGCATTATCTTCCCCTTTTATAGCAAAAACAGGAATTTGAAAGTCTCTAACTAAAGAGGCAGCTACATCATCCTGAGTAGATAAAGGGTTTGATGCACATAATACCACATCAGCGCCACCTGCTTTTAAAGTTCTTACTAAATTTGCTGTTTCTGCAGTTACATGTAAACAGCAGGACATTTTAATGCCATCTAAAGGTTTTTCCTTTTCAAATCTCTCTCTGATTTTTCTCAAAACAGGCATATCTTTATCAGCCCATAAAATCCTTTTTTTCCCTATATCTGCAAGATTAATATCCTTTATATCATAATTCATTATCCTACCCCTTATTTAAGCTCCAAGTTTCCCAGCTAAATCTTTTATTTCATCAACCTTATTAGTCTGCTCCCAGCTAAACTCTTTTCTACCAAAATGACCATATGCTGCAGTTTGTTTGTAAATTGGCCTTCTCAAATCAAGAGCTTCAATTATCCCCTTAGGTGTTAAATCAAATACCTGTTTGACAATTTTTTCTATCTCTTCATCAGGGATTATACCAGTGCCAAATGTATTAACCATAATTGACACAGGATAAGCAACACCGATTGCATAAGCTAATTGGATTTCACATCTTTTAGCTAAACCTGCTGCTACAATATTTTTAGCAACCCATCTAGCCGCATAAGCTGCACTTCTATCCACTTTTGATGGGTCTTTTCCACTGAAACAACCACCACCATGTCTACCTACACCGCCATAAGTATCAACAATAATTTTCCTACCGGTCAATCCACAATCACCCATCGGACCACCAATGACAAATCTACCTGTAGGATTTATATGATATGTCACACTTTCTTCATCGAGTAATTCTTTAGGAACAACAGGTTTTATAACTTTTTCTATTATATCCTCTTTTAAATCTTTTAACTTGATTTCAGGAGAATGCTGAGCAGAAACAACAATTGTATCTATTTTTACAGGTTTATAACCTTCATATTGAACTGTTACTTGTGACTTACCATCAGGTCTTAAATAATCAAGTATCCCTTTCTTCCTAACTTCACTAAGCTGTTTACAAATCTTGTGAGCAAGCATAATGGGTAGAGGCATAAGCTCCTCTGTTTCGTCACATGCAAAACCAAACATTAGCCCCTGATCTCCAGCACCACCAGTATCTACACCCATAGCAATATCTGGAGATTGCTTATCTATAGTTGTTATTACTGCACAAGTTTCATAATCAAACCCATATTTAGCTCTAGTGTAACCTATCTCTTTTATTGTTTCTCTAACAATACCTGGGATATCTACATAAGTTCTTGTTGTTATTTCACCTGCTACAACTGCAAGTCCAGTTGTTACAAGTGTTTCGCAAGCAACCCTGCTATATGGGTCATCTTTAAGCATTGCATCTAAAATTGCATCAGATATTTGATCGGCAACCTTATCTGGATGTCCTTCTGTAACAGATTCAGAAGTAAATACATATTTTTTTCTTTCCATATCAACTAACCCCTTTAGATTTTTTATACTCATTAATAATTTGATTCATTCTATCTTTGCCTCTTAATTTCGTTAATTTAATTTCTTTAATCTTTATCTCAACTTCGGGAGGAAAGTATTTCAAACTATAAAGAGCTTCTAAATCCTGCTCTAATCTTATATGCTCCTCAAATAACTTTTTAAATTCTTCGTTTGTTTCCAGCAATTCTTTAATAATATCATCATTGTTATTAGTTAACATACTTCACCCCTTATTAATTTCATTAACTTAGCATGCTTGTTAATGCCATAATAATTTTTACGAAAATCATACTCAACAAAACCAAAACTTGTGTATAATCTTATTGCCTTTTCATTATTTGATTCCACTTCAAGATAATAATACATAGCGTTGGTATTATTCAAGACAAAATTTAATAAATTTTTACCAATCCCCATACCTTGGTAATCTTTTTTCACTGCTATATTAGCTATTTCAACCTCCTCTTTAAAATCCCAGTAAATTATATACCCAACAACTTCTTTATTAACCTCATACACATAAAAATTAGAAAATTTATTATTTAACTCATTTCGAAAACTATCAATACTCCAAGGTCTTTCAAATACTTCTTCTTCAATTTTAACTACTGATTCCAAATCTTTATGTACAGCTTTTCTTATCAAAGTTAATCTCAGCCTGAGATTTTCTCATATAAAATGGATTATAATCTGTTACAAAATGTTCAAATTTTTTATGAAGATATGCATAAGTCAAAGGGATTTCCAATTTATCAACAAACATCAAATCTTGCGTGCTATTCAAATTTTCAACTCTATAGTCACTAAAATTATTTAGCCCAAAATTATATTCTCTAACAGCGTATTCTTTTAGTCTTAATTTTATACCAACTCTAAAACTATCTCTATTATAAAATTTATTTATAACTAATGCAGCTGCATCAAGTGTTGATATACCAAAAACCTTCTTTTTATTCCCTAATGCTAAACCTAATAAAGTAGAAACACCTATTCTAATCCCTGTAAATGAACCAGGTCCAGTTATTACAAAAAAATTATCAATATCTGAAATTGTTAAAGATAATTTTTTCAAAATAATATCAACAAAATCCAACAATTCTTCATTAAATTTATTACTTAACTCAGTTAATGAAAGATGTAATAAATATTCATTTTCGTATATAGCCAAAGACATTTTATTTGATGAGGAATCTAAAAATAACACTCTCATTATATATATTCTACAACAGGAAAAATTTTAGTCAACACCAGTTGAACCAAAACCACCATCACCTCTTTCCGACTGAGAAATATTATCCACAATATCAACATTCGCCTTTATATATTCTGCAATTACCATTTGAGCTATTCTATCACCACGCTTTATCATAAAATCTTCATCACCAAAATTGATCAAAATAACCTTTATTTCCCCTCGGTAATCAGAATCGATTGTACCAGGTGTATTTAAGACTGTTATTTTATGTTTTAAAGCTAAACCACTTCTTGGTCTTATTTGAGCCTCATAACCATCTGGTAATTCGATATAAACTCCTGTTGGCACAAGCTCAATGCATCCAGGCTTAATGACCGTATCTATTTTTGATCGCAAATCCATCCCACTTGAGCCGATAGATTGATAAGTGGGGACTAAGTCTGAATGTTCACATTTGATTTTTAGATTTATTTTCTTCATAATCAATAAAAAGGGGGGATACCCCTACAGTAAATTTTTCCTACTCAGCTTTATTCTTCCCTGCTCGTCTTTACCCAAATATTCGACCTCTAACATATCCCCTACTTTTACATGTTCCCTTATATTTTCTATTCTTTTATTGCTAAACTGAGAAATATGTAACAAACCTTCAACTCCAGGAAATAGCTCTACAAATGCACCATAATCAGCGACCCTTTTTACTTTTGCATTATAAATTTTCCCAACTGTTAATTCTTGAGTAACAGCCTCAATCATCTCTTTTGCTTTTTCTATTGAATCTTTGTTATTTCCAAATATATGCAATTCACCATTTTCTAAAATATCTATCTTAACTTCAGCTTTATCAATAATTGATTTAATAGTTTTTCCTGCAGGTCCAATCAGTAACCCTACTTTTTCAGGATTTATAAAAAATTTCTCAAATCTAGGTGCTCTTGGAGAAATCTCTTCCCTAGGTGCAGCTAAAACAGATTTCATTTTTTCAAGGATATAAAGTCTCCCTTCTTTTGCTTGAGCTAGAGCTTTTTCTAAAATTTCTCTCTTAAGCCCTTTTATCTTTATATCCATCTGTAAGGCTGTAATTCCTGTTTCCGTTCCAGCGACTTTAAAATCCATATCACCAAGGTGATCTTCAATACCCATAATATCACTTAAAATCACATAGTTATCTTCTTCATATATTAAACCCATTGCAATACCAGCTACAACATCCTTAATAGGAACCCCAGCATCCATCAAAGCAAGTGAACCACCACAAACAGTTGCCATAGAAGATGAACCATTAGATTCTAAAATTTCAGAAACAATTCTAATAGTATATGGAAATTCGTCCTCATCAGGTAACATGGAAGCTAACGCCCTTTCAGCTAAAAAACCATGCCCAATTTCTCTTCTTCCAGGAGCTCTTAAAAAACCAACCTCTCCAACAGAAAAAGGTGGAAAATTATAATGTAACATAAACCTCTTATAAGTCTCACCTTCTAAATCATCAAGAAGCTGACTATCAAACTTAGTACCTAAAGTAACTGTAACTAAAGCTTGTGTTTCACCTCTTGTAAATAAAGCTGATCCATGAGCACAAGGTAATAGATCAACTTCTATATCAATAGGTCTAATTTCTGTATAGCCTCTACCATCAACTCTTTTACCTGAATTTAAAGTTATTTCTCTAAAAACTTTCTTTTCAACTTCTTGGTAAAGTTCTTCATAATATGTTTTATTCTCTTCAAAACTATCGCCTAACTCATTTTTGAGCTCTTCAAAAAAATCCTCTTTTACCTTATCAATTGCAGTATATTTTTCCAATTTTCCAGGGATTAGAACAGCTTCTTTTAACTTTTCACTTAATTTATTATACGCACTTTCAAGATCTTCTTTAGTCACAGAGAAATCTTTATATTCAAATTTTTCCTTACCAATTTCATCTCTCATTCTCTTTTGAATTTCAACAAGCTTTTTTATAGCCTCATGTCCAAACTCTAACGCATTAACGACATCTTCTTCACTGCAATTTTTCATCCCTGCTTCAACCATTACAATTGAATCTTCAGTACCAGCAACTACTATATTCATTTCTAATTCTTCAATTTCTGAAGCTGGTGGGTTAATTACAAACTCCCCATTTAATTTCCCAACTCTAACAGCACCAACAGGCCCATCAAAAGGGATATCAGAAATCATCAAAGCAGCACTAGCTGCATTTAATGCTAATATATCAGTAGCATTCACTTGATCACTGGAAACAACAGTAGCAATTATTTGTGTCTCGTTTCTAAAACCATCAGGGAATAGAGGTCTTATAGGTCTGTCAATAAGCCTTGAAATAAGAGTTTCTCTATCGCTTGGTTTCCCTTCCCTTTTAATAAAGCCACCAGGTATTTTCCCAACTGCATAAAATTTTTCAATATAATTAACAGTTAATGGAAAAAAATCTGTATTATCTGAAGCTTCCTTATCAGCAACAGCAGTCACTAAAACAACCGAACCACCTTGCTTTATCCAAATACTACCGTTTGCTTGTTTTGCTTTCCATCCTGTTTCAAAAATAATAGGTTCACTATTTTCGGTAAGTTTTACTTCATAAGTATAGATGTTTTTTTCCATAGATTACTTCCTCAATCCAAGAGCCTCAATCAGATTTTTATATCTATTAAAGTCTTTCTTTCTTAAATAGTCAAGAAGCTTCCTTCTTTGACCAACAAGCATCAACAATCCTCTTCTTGAATGATGATCCTTTGGATGTTGTTTAAAATGTTCTGTCAAATTATTGATTCTTTCTGTTAATAATGCAACCTGCACCTCTGGTGAACCAGTATCACCTTCATGCCTTTTAAACTTCTCAATGATTTCTTTCTTTTTTACTGCATCTAAAGCCATTACACACCTCCATTATTCAAACCTTGTAATTATATAAATATTTTAAAAAAACTCAACTAATATTTACAAAACATGTTCAACCTTTAGTGGATAAATAGAGCCTTCTAATTTTTTAGCAATGGCAAAAATATTACCTTTAACATCACTTAAAAAGTAATAATTGT
The DNA here is from genome assembly GCF_049472675.1 of Deferribacter thermophilus. NCBI lineage: Bacteria > Pseudomonadati > Deferribacterota > Deferribacteres > Deferribacterales > Deferribacteraceae > Deferribacter > Deferribacter thermophilus. The sequence continues at coordinate 161,122 of NZ_JAPNXM010000004.1, read as the reverse complement.
ATTCAGATGACAGAGGAAACTTTAAATACATACCTCTTTTTAATTTACCTCCATTTTTTGCCAACTTTAAAAACTCATCTTTAACAACTGCAACTGGGAACTTTAGCACATCTTCAATTTTTAACAAAAAAGAATAATCTTTACTTTTAAACATTTTTTCAATTTCATCCAATTTATAAGCATTTTTTATATTAAAAATTCCACTTTTAGTTCTAAGTAAATTTGTCATAGTTGCATAGCAACCAAGTTTTATGCCAAGTTCATTTATGAAGCTTCTAACATAAGTCCCTTTTGAACAAAGTATTTTAATTATACACATTGGATAGTTAAGATCCAAAATCTCCACTTTATAAATAGTTGAAACCCTTTTCCCAGCATCAAAATCTTTATCACTTCTTGCAAGTTTATATGCTCTTTCACCATTAATTTTAACAGCAGAATATTTAGGTATAGGTAACTCAATATCTCCTGTCATCTCATCTAAAACCTTTTGTACCATTGCCAGATCTACTACTTGTTCTATATTTTTATTTATTATTGTGCCAGTGATATCAAAAGTATCTGTTTGAATCCCAAATTTTAATTCAGCAATATATTCCTTTTCATTTTCATCTAAATATTTTATAAATTTTGTAGCTTTATTTAAACAAACTGGTAAGACACCTTCAGCTAAAGGATCCAAAGTACCTGTATGCCCACACTTTTTAACTTTTAAAATCTTACGCAGTCTATCAACGGCGTTAAATGAAGAAACCCCTATTTCTTTATGTAAAACAACAAAACCATTAAAATTCATGAAGCTTTTTAATGATACCTTCTATTTTTAATGCTTCATCGATTGTATCATCAATATAAAACTCAAAAGAAGGGATCTTTTTTAATCTTAAATTTCTTTTTATATTTTCCCTTAAAAAACCTTTACTTCTATTTAGTCCCTTTAAAATTTCCTGTAAATCCATATCTAAATCATAAGATCTGAAATAAATTTTTGCCAGACTTAAATCATTAGTAACCCTAACCGCAGTAATAATAACAGTTTTTACCAATGGATCTTTAGCTTCATAGATAATAAGTTTTGATAACTCTTCTCTTAATAATTCAGAAACCCTTTTTGCTCTTTGCCCTTTTTCCATTTATAAAATTTCCTCACTTATACTTAATATGTTTATTGTAGTAAAGTTTTCAAAGAAGTTTATAACTTTTTGAAGAATTTCATCTACAAAAATTCTACTATCCGAAACAGTAACTACAGCTAACACACTCCTATTCCAAATATCTTTCTCTCCAATTTCAGAGATTGAAACATTAAATTTATTTTTAATTTTAGTTTTTAAACTGTTTAACACTCTCCTTTTTTCTTTCAAAGAGAATGCGTCAGGTATCTCTATCTCAAAAATTAATGAACCTATTATACAGCTGTTTTTACTCATTTGGATTATTCACATCATCAAGTGTTCTTTTTTCTTCAACTAACTCATAAACCTCTAAAATATCACCCTCTTTAATATCATTATATCTATCAATAGTAAGTCCACATTCATAACCAGCAACTACTTCTTTCACATCATCTTGAAATCGTTTTAAAGTACCGATTTTGCCATCATAAACAACAACATTATCCCTTAAAACTCTAACATTTGAATTACGCATAACTTTACCTTCTAAGACATAACAACCAGCAACACGACCAACTTTAGAGATATTAAATACTTTCCTGATTTCTACCTTACCAATAACATTCTCTTTTGTCTCAGGGGTAAGCATACCTTCAATAGCCTTTTTAACATCTTCAATAGCATCATAAATTACAGAATAAAGTCTAATATCAATTTTCTCCCTTTCAGCAGCAGCCTTTGCTTTATTATCAGGTCGCACATTAAAGCCTATAATTATCGCATTTGAAGCAGCTGCCAATAAAACATCAGATTCACTAATAGCACCAACACCATCATGTATAACTTGAACTTTAACTTCAGGATTTGATAGTTTTTGTAAAGAAGTTTTTAATGCTTCTACCGAACCTTGGACATCAGCTTTTATTATAATATTTAGTTCCTGTAATTCCCCTTCTTGAATTTTAGTGAATATATCGTTTAAACTAACTTTACTTTTTTCAAGCAACTCTTGTTCTTTCTTTTTCTCTCTGCGCATATCTGCAATCTGTTTTGCTAGCTTTTCATTTGGCAACACAATAAGTTTTTCACCAGCTTCAGGCACTTCAGAAAAACCCATAATTTCCACAGGTATAGAAGGTCCAGCTTCTTTAACAGTTCTTCCCATAAAGTTAAACATAGATCTTACCTTGCCATATTGCGCACCAACTACAAAAACATCACCCTTTTTAAGAGTTCCATTCTGGACTATAACTGTTGCTACAGCACCTCTGTGTTTATCAAGTTTTGACTCTATCACTACACATTCTGCAGGTCTCTTAGGGTTTGCCTTCAACTCTAACATTTCTGCTTCAAGTAAAACCCTTTCTAATAGCTCATCTATTCCCTGACCCGTTTTAGCTGAAACCTCTTGGAACTGGTAACTTCCTCCCCACTCTTCAGGGATTATACCCAGCTCAGCTAATTGTGATTTTACATGATCTGGATTTGCATTTGGTTTATCAATTTTATTTATAGCAACAACTATAGGAACACCTGCTGCTTTAGAGTGATCTATAGCTTCTTTTGTTTGAGGCATAACCCCATCATCTGCAGCAACAACTAAAATTACAATATCAGTAACCTTAGCTCCCCTTGCTCTTAAAGTTGTAAAAGCCTCATGACCAGGGGTATCTAGGAAAACTATCTTACCTTGATCTAAATCAACTTCGTATGCACCTATATGCTGAGTGATCCCACCAGCCTCTTTCTCAGCAACTTTTGTCCTTCTAATCCTATCAAGCAAGGATGTTTTTCCATGGTCAACATGCCCCATAACTGTTACTATAGGAGGTCTTGGTTTTAATTCCTCTGGTTTATCCTCATACTTTGGAATTAAGTCATCTTCAGTTATAACTTTTACTTCGACCTCAATATCATATTCTGCTCCCAGTAATTGAGCAGTCTCTGCATCTATTGATTGGTTTATATTTGCCATCACACCCATTTCAAACAATTTTTTAACTATCTCATTTGCTTTTATACCCATCAGTCTTGCTAACTCAGTTATTGCAACATTTTCAGCAATTTCAATTTTAGATGGTCTAACAGGCTGTTTTACAGTTTGTTTTTCTTCCTGTTTAACTTCTTTTTTTACTTCATCTTTTTTCTCATCACTTTCTAAATCAATAGCTTCTTCTATTGAAGAATCTGACTTTATAATCTCCTCTTCAAGCTCTAATTCATCAAAACCTTCTAAAATATCTTTTTTAATATTTTTAGTTTTAGCGCCTTTTTTAGCTTTAGGTTTTTTTGCCTCTTTTACTTCAATCAACTCATCTTTATCTTTCTTTTTCCTTTTAGATTCCTTATCTATTCTTAATTCTTTTGTAACTTCTTGTTTAGTTTCTTCAACTTTTATATCCTTAGAAACATATTTCTTTTCTTCTCTTTCTTCAGTTTTTTTACCTTCAAAACGCTTTTGCTGATCTTTTTTTGCAGTTTTTTGTTTTTCTACCTTTTTATCATCCTTTCTAGCAAATCTTCTACCTTTTCTTTCATCTCTTTTTTCACCTGTTTTTTCTTCTTTTTCTGATTGCTCACTTTCAGTTTTTTTGACTAAATTTTTATCTGCTGTCTCAATTTTAGCTGCTATTAAAGGTTGTTTTTCTTGTTCAGACTTTGTAAGTTCAATTTCTTCCTTGCCTGTTTGCTGGATTGTTTCCTTTACTTTCTCTTTTTCTTCCTCTTTTTTCTTTCTTAATTCATCTACTTTCTTTAAGCTTTTCTCTAATTCTAACTTCTTTTTGAGTAATTCCTCTTTTGATAATCTTTTCTTCTCAGCAGCCTTTTCCTCTTTTAAAACAACTTCTTTTGGTTTGGGGTGTCTTTTCCTTCTTTCAATCGCTTTTTTTAAAAACTCCTGCCTTTTTTCTATCTGCAACTTTTTTGGATCTAACCCCAGTTTAGAAACCAGTTTATCATCAAGAACACTTAAGTCTTCAGGGATATCTTCACCACTATCTTTTAGTCTATGAATTACCTCTTCAGTGGAAACCCCAAGTTTTTCTGCAATCTCTGCTATTTTAAACTTTGCCATATAAAACACCCCTTACTAAATCCAATTTTTTAATTCTTTAATTTTCTCTAGAACATCTATCATAACTGAAGCCAGTTGTTTATTAACAACTGCATAAGCTCCTCTTATCGGTCTATGAATATTCATTGCAACACTCTTTTTATCTTCAACATAATAAAAGGGCACCTTCTTTCTAATTATCAAATTTGTTAGTTTGGCTTTACTATTATTACTTACATCAGAGGGGAATAAACATAAAAAAGCTTTATCGTTCATCAAACTATTCTTTACATTAAATATCCCTTCTATAATATTTTTAGATGTTATATTTACCCTCATAAGGGTGTAAAGGTACCTTTTATATGTCTCTCTTACATGCTTTACCAATTTTATAAAAGATATATTTTCTCTTAGCTCACATTTGAAATTTTTAGCAAATAAGTTCTTTTTAGTTGCTTTTTTAAAACACCCTTTATCAAAACAAAGATAAGCACCTCTTCCCTCAAGCTTTTGCTTTAAATCAAACACAACTTCACCATCAACATTAACAAACCTTAAAAGTTCTGGCTTATACTTTTCTTCACTACATGAAATACAGGTTCTAATAGCTTTACTTCCCATTATTCCTCTTCATTATCATCTTCGATATCTTCCTCATCATAACCTAATTCTTCAAGTTTTGAAGTTAAATAATCTATTGCAGAATTAATGATTAGAACTGCCTGATCTTCATTTACACCTAATGCCATAACAACTTCATCTACAGTTGCAGTAGAAAGTTTTTCAACATCATCTATCCCTGACTCCAAAAGCTTTGAAATCATATTTTCATCTAAAATTTCTAAATTTTCTAAATTATAAATTTCATAAAATTCTTTAAGTTCTTCTTCTTGCTCTTGCAACCTTTCTTTCCTTATAATATTGTATTCGCTCTCTTTAAGCACATCCAATCTCCATCCAGTAAGTATAGCAGCTAATCGAACATTTTGCCCCTTCTTACCTATAGCAAGAGAAAGCTGATCATCTGGGACAACCACTTCAATTGTCTTTTCGTCTTCAAAAATATTTGTTAAAATCACTTCAGCAGGTGACAGAGCATTACAAACAAACTTTACTGGGTCTGGAGACCACTCAATAACATCAATTTTTTCACCCCTTAGTTCATTACTAATCGCATTAATCCTTGTTCCTTTTAAACCAATACATGCACCAACTGGGTCAATATTACTATTTTTTGAGTAAACAGCTACTTTAGCACGATCTCCAGGTTCTCTTGCTACTGCTTTTACCTCTATAATCCCTTCAAAAACCTCAGGGATTTCAACTTCAAATAATTTCTTTAAAAAATCTGGATGGGTTCTTGATAAAATTAATTGAGGCCACCCTTTAACAACCTTTATTTCTAATAAAAGGGCACGAACATAATCACCTCTATCATAGTAATCACCAGGGATTATTTCTCTCTTTGGCATGAAAGCTTCAGTTTTACCAATACTAACTATCATACTATCTTTGTCAGATTTGAGCACCACCCCTGTAACTATTTGACCAACCTTATTCTGAAACTCATCATAAATTACCTGTTTTTCAGCTTCCCTGATTTTTTCTACCATGCGTTGTTTTGCTACAGTTGCAGCTTGTCTTCCAAGCTCAGTGAATGAAACAGGGACCATTATAACATCACCTAATTGAGCATCGGGTTTAATTTTTTTAGCCTCATCAAGCAAAATTTCATATTTCTTATTTTCTACCGACTCCACCACTTCTTTTGGAACCTTAATATCTATCTTCCCTTTTTCTAAATCAACTTCTACTTCAGGCTCTGTAAATTTACCATATTTTCTAATTACAGCAGCTTTTATAGATTCTTCTAAAGCATCTTTTAATAAATCTTTAGTTATACCTTTCTCTTTACCAATTTCATCAGCTACCTTTACAAGCTCTTTCATCTTTCCTCCTAAAACTTTATATCTAAATTTGCTTTTTTTATATGAGAATACTCTATTTCAAATTCTTTATTTTCTTCTTCAACGAATATCCTAATCTTACTTTCTATTACATCCTTTATTATACCTTTATAATTTTTACGACCAGACTCATCACCTTCTTTAAGCCTCACCTTGCAATATCTCCCAATATATTTTTTAAATTCTTCCAAGCTCCTTATTTCTCGATTTGCTCCAGGAGTAGATACTTCTAAATTGTATTTTTCATAAGGGATGATATCAACTTCATCTAACCATTTAGATACTTTTTTACTAACAGCTACACACTCATTTAAGCCAACATTTGCACCATCTATGAATATACGAAGAACCCAACCTGTTCTTTCCCTTCGAAATTGGACATCATAAATATCTAACTCTGCATTTTTTATATTTTCATTAAGATAATTCTTAACTTTTTCTATGATACCAGTAACTAAAGCATCCATAACTTACCTTTACAAAAAAATAAGTGGGCAAAGCCCACTTGATTTGATATATAACATATAAGTTTTGTTTTTTCAATACTAAATTTATATAATAAGATCTACATTTGAATAAATGGTTAGTTTATAGACAGTTATTATATTTTCCCAAATTTAAATAAACATTTTTATATTCAATATATCGCAAGGCATAATTTTTTATCGATCTAATCTCATCTTCGGTTAATTCTCTTACAACCTTTGCAGGGCTACCCTTAATCAAAACATTAGGAGGAAATTTCTTACCAGGCGGAATTAATGAACCAGCTGCCACCAAGCTATTTTCTAATATTTCACAGTCATCCATTATAATAGACCCAATACCAATCAAACAGTTATTAGATATTTTGCAACCGTGCAAGACAGCACTATGACCTACCGTAACATAATCACCTATTATTGTTGGATATTTATTTAAAGTACAGTGAATAACTGAGTTATCTTGAATATTTGAGCAACAGCCAATTTCTACAAAATCCACATCCCCTCTAATCGTTACATTAAACCATACACTCGAATCATCCCCAATTGAAACATCACCTACTAATACTGAACTCTTAGCTAAGAAAACATTATCCCCTATTTGCAATCTTTTTAATAATCTTTCTTTAACCTCTCTCATTTTAACACTTCTTCAACTTAATTATGTATTTATTGCTATATTCATTGCTTTCTATTTGAAAATCTACATCATTTTTAACTGCAAGTTGTTTAGCAACAAATAACCTGTATTCAGGCTCATTAGTATTTAATTCAACATCAGTTTTTACAAAATAGTTTTTAACTTTTTCAATATCAATTTGCTTTCCAGTATCTTTAAACTCTACAATAAAATATTCCTCACTTTCATACATATTCAACTCTATACTACCTTTCTCTGTATTTACTACTGAAGCAAGGGCAATATTTAAAAGTATACTATTTAATACTGACTCTTTAAAACTAACATTAGGAATATTTTCAGGAATGTTGTAATCAAAGATAATCTTGTCATTATTCTTAATCAACCCTTTAATCGTCGAAACTATTGACTCAAACAAATATTTAGGCTTATCACATATATCCTTATCAACTATTTCAAATACTGGCTTTTTTGATAGTTGAATTAAATTATCAATAATAGATTTCAATCTTTTTGCTGACTCATCAATCATCTCTATCGAAGATTTAATATCATCTCTGGTTAAACTTTCAAAATCTTCTACCATAAGCTTTGTAAAACCAATAATAGAATTCAATGGAGTTCTTATCTCGTGATTCATATTTAAAATTAAATTTTCACTATAACTTTTATATGTTTCCAACTCCTTTTTAGATTTTAACAACTGCTGGTTAAGAGCATGTAACTCTTCATTAGCAGCCTTTAATTCAGATGTTGCTTGATTTAAATTTTCAATCTTTTCTTGTAAAGCTTCTTCTTTATCAGTTAATTTTTTGACAATAAAAAAGGTTAAAAACAATAGATATAATACAATAAAAAAATCAGCCACCAAATGAAATTTACTAAAACTTAATATTATATAACCAAAAATCACCAAAATAGTTGTAATTAAAGCTTGCTTATGCATTTTAATTTTTAACTACCCCCTTGACATTTTATAATTAATTTAATATATAATTGAAAAATAAATTAAAATCAAGGAGATAAGATGGGCTACGGTGCAAAATTAAGAGAAATAAGAAAAAGATTGGGAATGACATTAGAAGATGTATCACAAAAAACAGGGTTTACCAAGAGTTTTATAAGCCAAATAGAAAACGGGAAAAACTCACCGTCAATAGCTTCACTAAAAAAAATCTGCTATGCTTTAGGTATAACTATAAGTGAGTTATTTGAAGATGAAAGAAATGTCGTGTCTAAATTCAGTTTTGATGATTATAAAGTATTAAAAAACAAAAACCTTGATATATACTTTCTTGCAAGCAAACTTGTTAACAGAAAATTAGAACCTTTACTCTTAGAAATGCACCCAAATTCTGAAACAGGGTCTAATTTTTATAATCACACAGGAGAAGAGTTTGGATATGTTTTAGAGGGTGAAATTACTGTCGTTATAGGTAATGAAGAATATGTTTTAAAAGAAGGGGAATCGATTTACTTTAGTTCTAATTTGCCGCACAAAATAAAAAATAAAACAAATAAATTTGCAAAAGCATTTTGGGTAGGAACACCACCTAGTTTTTAAATTACAAATAAAGACACAATTTACTTGACTTGAAGAAATATTTTTGTTATTAAGCGCACTGCTGTATTTGTAAAAAAATAAGAGGTGAAGAATGGCAAACAGTTTATCTGCGAAAAAGAGAATTAGACAAAATGAAAAGAGAAGACTTAGAAACAAATCTTACAAATCAATGATGAAAACTTATACAAAAAAGTTTTTAATGGCTTTAGAATCTGGTAATATAGAAGAAGCCGAAAAAAAATTTAACGAAGCTGTAAAAATAATTTATAAAGTTCATTCAAAAGGTGTAATCCATAAGAATCAAGCTGCCAGAAGAGTTTCTAGACTTGCTAAAAAACTTCAGGCACTAAAAAATAGCGCTGCATAACATTAGATAAGGGGTTTCCCCCTTATTTTACTAAATAATCTATTATTTTATACCTAAACGTTTTTTAAATTCGTGAATATCTTTTCTATCATTGAAATTTAATATTTTAACATCATAAACTTTATTTTTTATATTTCTCTTTTTTATCAGAGCATTTATTTTTTTAGCCTTTGCATATTGAACTGCTTCTTCTTTAGATTTGAATTTTTTCACAAAAGTCACAGGCCTTCCTGCAATATACTTTTTTGAATAAGGGTTAATTCGGTAAAGCTCCCATACTGTATTCTGTATATAATATGATTTAATTATTTTTATTTCTTTATCCGTTCCTTTTAATATTGATTTAATATTTTGTAACTTATCTTCGTCTATTCTTTTAACCATTATTGATAACTTTTTATTAGAGGTATTGTTATTATTAGTTTTGACACTAACTTTTTTAGTATTAACAACAGGTTTAACATTAGCTTTAGCAATCTCTTTCTTAGCAATCCCTTTTTTTTCATTAAATTTATTTAAATCATTATTACCAATAATTTCAATTTCACCTATTTTTACATATTTAATATTAGATTTTTTATCCTCAGGTAATTTGTTTTCTTCTTTTTTAACTTTATTATTAATTTTACTGACTTCTTTCTCTTTTTTCTTATCCAAGTAATATGAAGCTGTTAAAATAATTGCTAATAGCAACAATAGCGTAATCAGACCATAAAAAAGGAGCAGGAAATTTGGCCTGCTCCTTGAAGATTTATCCTCTTTTAGCTCACCATGCTCAATTTGATAAATCTCTGAAAAAGATTTATCAAAGTACTTGAGCAAATTCAGCTCAATCATACTCTAAAGCTATTCTTTCTCTTTTTCTGCTTTAGCTTGAGCTATAATCTTTTCTGCTATATGGGTAGGTACCTCCTCATAATGGCTAAACTCCATAGTAAACATACCCCTACCCCCAGTCATACTTCTTAAATCAGGTGCATATTTTAAAATTTCTGCCATTGGAACCTGAGCTCTAATATGCTGACCATTTATTTGTGGTTCAACATTTATAATTCTACCCCTTCTTGCATTTAAATCTCCCAAAACTGTACCAACAGTCTCTTCAGGCACAAAAACATCAATGTTCATAATAGGTTCCAAAAGAACTGGTTTTGCTTCCATAGCAACCTTTTTAAACGCCATCGATGCTGCTATCTTAAATGCAAGCTCAGAAGAATCCACAGAATGATAAGAACCATCGTAAAGGATAGCCTTAAAATCTACCATTGGGAATCCTGCCAAGATCCCCTCTTGTGCAGCTTCTCTTATCCCTTTTTCTACAGCTGGTATATACTGTTTTGGTACAACACCACCGACTATTCTATCTTCAAACTGAATTCCAGCACCTCTTTCAAGTGGCTGTAATTCTATCCACACATCACCGTATTGTCCGCGGCCACCAGTTTGTTTTTTATATTTACCCTGACCTTTTGCTGAAATTTTTATTGTTTCTTTGTAAGGAACTTTTGGTGTTTTCAATTCTACTTCTACTTTAAATTTTTCTTTAAGCTTTTCCACAACAACTTCTATATGCATTTGCCCCATACCGCTTAACAATAACTCATTAGTCTGCTCATCTCTTTCAACTCTAATACCAACATCCTCTTCCATCAATCTGTGTAGTCCATTGGATACTTTATCTTCATCATCTTTTGATTTTGGTTGCAATGAAAAAGAAATAACTGGATCAGGTACCTCAACCTTTGGAAATTCTAAATTACTCTTTTTGGAGGTCAAAGTATCAAAAGTTGTTGTATATTTTAATTTATTGATCATAGCAATTTGACCAGCTATTACTTTATCTGTTTTAATAAAGTTTTTACCTTGCAAGAGATAAAGCTGGTTAACCTTCTCAAACTCACCTTTAGTAGTATTATAGATTTCAGTATCATTGGATAACTCACCAGAATACACTCTAAAAATTGTCAATTTACCAGCAAATGGGTCAATAAATGTTTTGAATACAAAGCCCATAAATTCTGAATCATCTGGTTTTACAGGCACTTCTTCTCCAGTTTTTGTATCTATTGCAACTTTATATTCCCTTTCTAAAGGTGAAGGTAAATAATTTATTATTGCCTCAAGTAAAAATTTACTTCCAATATTTTTTACAGCAGAACCACAAAGCACAGGAATAAACCTTTTAGAAATAGTCCCTTCTCTCAAACCATTTTTAATCTCTTCTTCAGTTAATTCTTCACCTTCTAAATATTTTTCAATAAGCTCATCATCGGTTTCACTAACAGCTTCTAAAAGTTTAGTCCTATAGTTTTCGACTTCATCCATCATATCTGAAGGTATTTCAGCTTCTTTAAAATCTGCTGTTGGCTCATCAGGATAGATATATGCTTTCATTCTTACTAAATCCACTATCCCTTTAAAATTGTCTTCTTTACCTATAGGTAAGAAAATTGGCAACGGTGTAACTCCAAAGGATTTTTCTATATCACCCAAAGCTCTAAAAAAATCTGCTCTTTCTTTATCCATCTTATTTACAAAAATTAGTTTTGCCAAATCAAACTCATCGGCAAATCTCCACACTCTTTCAGTTTCAGCTTTTACACCTGTAATGGCACTTGCTATCACAACAGCTCCACCTACAGCTGATAATGCTACTTTTGTTTCATGCAAGAAATTTGCATATCCTGGTGTATCAACAATATTTATCATATTTTTATTCCAAAGAATTGAAGCCACTTTAGAATTTATAGAAATTTTCCTTTCAATTTCTACTGGGTCAAAATCCATTACTGTTGTTCCATTATCAACACTACCAATCCTGTTTGTAGCTTTAGCATTAAATAAAATAGTTTCCACCAAACTTGTTTTACCTGCTCCACCATGCGAAATAAATGCTACATTTCTTATGTTGCCTGGATTACTAACATTCATAGGCTCCTCCAGAAAAATTTGTTTTATATAAACACTTACTTAAGTTTAACAGAATAAGTCAAAAGTTTCAATTATCAATTGTAATTAAATGAAATACTGTTATAATGTCATAAAACTATTTGGAGGAAAATTCGATGGATAATAACCCTTGGGGAGATGAAAAATTTGAGCTAAAATTACCAAAATTCAAGTATAAAGGGACTATTTTAACTGTTATAGGTCTGCTTCTAATTGTAGTCTGGTTCTTATCAGGTGTATTTATAGTAAAACCTAACGAACAAGCAGTAGTAAAAAGGTTTGGAAAAATAATAAAAATTGTAGGTCCTGGGCCACATTATCATCTTCCTTACCCCATAGAAACGGTAGATAAAGCTGAAGTCACTAAGGTTCACAGAATAGAAATAGGGTTTAGAAATTTAAGAAATGGAGGTTACAAAACTGTTAAAGAAGAATCTTTAATGCTAACAGGAGATGAAAATATTGTAAATATTGATTTTATTGTCCAATATAAAATTTATGATATTTCTAAATACTTATACAATGTAATTGATGTACCTAAGACTATTAAAGATGCTGCAGAAGCTACAATAAGGGAAGTTGCAGGAAAGGAAAATATAGACGAAATATTAACAACTGGGAAAAACAGAATCCAAATTGAAACACAAAAAATTTTACAGAGGATATTAGATGATTATCAAACTGGGGTAAAAATTGTAGCTGTACAACTTCAAGATGTAGAGCCACCTGATCCTGTCATAAAATACTTTAAGGATGTAGCAAGTGCTAGAGAGGATAAAAACAGATTTATAAATGAAGCTGAAGCTTATGCTAATGAAATTATCCCCAAAGCCAGAGCTAAAGCTGCATCTATGATATTAGAAGCTGAAGCATATCAAAAAGAAAGAATTGAAAAAGCAAAAGGGGATGCCTATAGATTTTTAGAAACACTAAAGAGCTATAAAACTGCACCTGAAATTACAAAGAAAAGACTATATTTTGACACATTAGAAAAAATATTGCAAAGAAGTGAAAAATATATATTTGATGCTGATTTTAAAAATCTTACCCCATTGATAGGGCTTGAAAGATTAAAAACTGGAGAAAACAATGAAAAAAGGTAGTATAATTTTTATAATAATTTTTGTTCTAATTATTGGATATAAAAGCTTCTTCTTTGTTGTTGATGTCACTGAATACGCTATCATAACCCAATTAGGTAAACCAAAAAAAACAATTACAGAGCCAGGTTTATACTTCAGACTACCATTTATTCAAAATATAATATTTTTTAGTAAAAAACTGATGGAGTATGATGCTCCACCATCAGAAATTTTAACAAAAGATAAAAAAGCGCTCGTTGTGGATAATTATTGCAGATGGAAAATTATAGAACCTTTAAAATTTTATCTATCATTTAGAGATGTCAGAAGTGCACTTGCTAGAATCGATGATATTATCTATTCTGAAATGAGAATAGAATTAGGCAAACATGATCTTATTGATGTAGTTTCCAAAAATAGAAATGAAATCATGAAAAATGTAACAATAGCATCAAAACTCAAGGCCAAAGATTTTGGTATAGAAATAGTTGATATAAGAATCAAAAGAGCAGATTTACCTCCAGAAAATGAAAAAGCTGTTTACGCCAGAATGAAAGCAGAAAGGGAAAGGATAGCAAAACAGTATAGATCTGAAGGGTATGAAGAAGCCCAAAAGATAAGAGCTAAAACTGAAAAGGAGCGCACAATAATACTTGCTGAAGCATACCGAAAAGTTCAAGAAATTAAAGGGGAGACTGATGCAAAGGTTATTAAAATTTATGCAGATGCCTTTAGCCAAGATCCCGAATTTTACGATTTCCTTAAAAAATTAGAAGTTTATGAAAACAGCTTTGATAACAAAACTAAATTATTTTTATCAACAAATAGTGAAATATATAAGATGTTAAAAAGCTTAAAATAAGCAATTGATTTTTAATAAAAATTTATTATAGTGGCCAGCATGAAAAATATTATCATAGTTGGTGCAGGGGAAGTAGGTTATAACCTTGCTTCCCATCTAATCACAGAAAATAAAAATGTTGTATTGATTGATAAAGATAGTGATAAAATTAAATATGCTTCCACCCACCTTGATTGTATAACAATTAAAGGGGAAGGGAATAATATAGAAATTCTCGAAAAAGCAGGAATAGAAAATTGTGATATTTTTATTTCTGCTACAGACTCCGATGAAGTAAATATTATATCATGCCTTATTGTTGCAAACGAGTTTAATGTGCCAATAAAAATCGCTAGAGTTAGAAATTTAGATTACTCAAAAAGAAATTTTTTTATTAAAAATAACAGTGGGATAGATCTTTTGGTAAATCCAGAAATTGAGGCAAGTAAAAGTATTATAAACAGTATCATACACGGAGCTGTTAGTGATGTATTTACATTTGAAGGCACAACAATCCAGCTTCGTGATATCTACATCGATCCCGAATCAAAAATAGCTGGATTAACACTTCATAATTTGAAGAAGAAATTTAATTTCCCATATATAATTGCTGGAATACTGAGAGATGAAAAAATACTTATACCACATGGAGATACAAAAATATTAGAAGGCGATAACATTTATATTGTTGGTGATGAAAAAAATCTGGATATCTTTTTCAAAAAGATTGGATTAAAAATCAAAAGGATTAAAGATATAGTGATAATAGGTGGTGGTAGAATAGGTGAAATAGTAGGTAATGAACTTACAAAACTTGGTAAAAATGTAATGTTAATAGAGAAAGATTACGATAAATGCAAAGAGTTAAGTGAAAAATATGAAAATATTATGATTATTAATTCTGATATTACAGATAAAAATATTTTTGAGGAAGAAAATATTAAAAACTATGATTTACTGATTGCTACCACAGGGAATGAAGAATTAAATATTTTAACAGCAGTTTATGCTAAAAAAATAGGTGTAAAAAGAACAATATCGATAATAAATAAATCAAATTATCTAAGTCTTGCTTCAAGTTTAGGGATTGATGCAACAATTAGTACAAAGCTTAGCTCAGTAAGTGCTATATTAAAATTTATACGAAAAGGTAAAGTTAAATCTGCTTATTCAATCTTTGATGGTAAAGCTGAAGCTTTAGAAATAGTTGTAAATGAAGGTAGCCCTTTGGTTAATAAAAAAATAAAAGAAATAAACCTTCCAAAAGGGGCTTTAATTGTAGCTGTAAATAGAAATAACGAAAATTACATTCCTGATGGTGAGTTTGAAATTAAAATAAACGATAATATTATAATTTTTGCTCTTCATAATGTAGTAGAAAAAATTGAACAGTTATTAGTATAGCTATGCATCTCATTACAATTGTTAATATTATATCAATTTTATTAATTTTGATTGCTGTATCAATGATATTTCCTGCAATTTGGGCATTGTATTTTAAAGAATTTAGCTGTTTTTTAACATTTTCAACAATTATTATTTCAGTATTAATAGTATGTTGTGTTATTTTCTGTATAACAAAAAATAAAAAAGAGAATAATTTATCCACAAAAGATGGGTTTCTCTTAGTTTCTTTGAGCTGGTTACTTGCTTCTATAATAGGTGCTTTACCTTTTTATTTCTCTGGAGCAATACCTTCCTTTGTAGATGCTTTTTTTGAAACAATGTCAGGCTTTACCACAACTGGTGCATCAATCCTTACCAATATAGAAGCACTACCCAAGTCGATACTCTTTTGGAGATCACTTACACACTGGTTAGGCGGGATGGGAATTGTCGTGTTAACTGTAGCCATTTTACCACTCCTTGGTATTGGTGGGCTACAACTTATTAAGGCTGAAGCGCCTGGACCAACTGTAGATAAAATTACCCCCAGGATTGGTGAAACAGCCAAGTATTTATGGTTTATTTATGTAGGCTTTTCAGCATTAGAAACTATTTTGCTGCTTTTTGGCGGAATGAATTTATATGATGCACTCACTCATACTTTTGGAACAATGGCAACTGGTGGATTTTCCACAAAAAATTCTAGTGTAGCACATTTCAATTCAGCATATATCGATTATATTATTACGATTTTTATGATACTTGCTGGAATTAATTTTAGTCTTCATTATAAATTATTAACTGGTAATATTAAAGAGATTATATCTGATTCTGAGCTAAAAGCTTATCTTACAATTTTTATAGTAGCTACCCTTCTTTTATCTTATGATTTAACCAAAAACCACTTTAACAACATTTGGAATGCATTAAGATACGGTTCTTTCCAAGCAGCATCAATTTTAACTACCACAGGATATGCTACTTACGATTATGAAAAGTGGCCTGCTATGTCTAGAACGATCCTTTTTCTCTTAATGTTTATAGGTGGATGTTCTGGTTCAACCGGTGGAGGTATAAAGGTTATTAGAGTTTTTACACTGTTCAAACAATCTTTAATTGAAATGAAATATTTAATAAGGCCTAAAGGTATTTTCACATTAAGATTAAGTGGAAGTGTTGTAAAAAAAGATATTGTCTATGCAATATCAGGTTTCTTTTTCTTATATATAGCAATAGTTTTAACTGTAGCTTTACTAGTATCTCTTGAAGATGTAGATATTTTAACCTCTATTTCTTCAGCACTTGCCACTGTGGGAAATATAGGTCCTGGATTTGGTAAGATTGGCCCCACTGAAAATTACGCTTTTTACTCAGATTTCTCAAAATGGGTATTAAGCTTTGCAATGATGATTGGAAGACTTGAAATTTATACTGTGCTTGTATTGTTCACACCACATTTTTGGAAAAAATGAAAACCTTTCAGATAAATATTCAAGGGATTGTTCAAGGAGTTGGGTTTAGACCTTTTATTTATAATTTAGCAAAAAAGTTTAATCTGAATGGAGAAGTAAAAAATACCTCTTCAGGGGTAGAAATAAAATTAAATTGTAAAGATGAAAATGAGTTAACAAATTTTATAAACGAAATAAAAAACAGCGCACCTCTTTTATCCCATATAGTCAATATCAAATATTATGAAATCAAAAATCAAATATTTAGTGATTTCATCATAATCAAATCAGAAAGCAAAAATGATATTACATTTGTATCCCCTGATGCAGCTATTTGTTTAGATTGTGAAAAAGAGCTCTTTGATCAAAACGACAGAAGATATCTTTACCCTTTTATAAACTGTATTAATTGTGGTCCAAGATACTCTATTATAAAACAGATCCCCTATGACAGATGCAATACCACAATGTCTATATTTGATATGTGTAATTCTTGCGAAAATGAATCCAATGACATGAAAGATAGAAGGTTTCATGCTCAACCAAACTGTTGTCATAAATGCGGACCATCTGTTTTTACAAAAAATAATAAAGGATTAGATGCTATAATTGAAGCGGCAAAACAGATAGATGATGGAAAAATAATTGCTGTAAAAGGGTTAGGTGGATATCATCTCATCTGTGATGCAACCAACAACGAAGCGGTAGTTAATTTAAGAAATTTTAAAAAAAGGGATTTCAAACCATTCGCTATAATGGTTAAAGATTTAAAAACAATTTTAAAGTATAAAGATAGTCTATCAGAAATTGAAAAATTTATTCTTACTTCCCCTCAAGCTCCCATTACAATAATCAAATGGCCTAACTATCCACTATCAAATCTTGTCAACCCTCTAAACGACAAAATCGGGATAATGTTAGCTTATACCCCTTTACATAAGATATTGCTTTCATTTACAAAAACTGATTTTATAATTGCTACAAGTGGTAATCTAAAAGATGAACCTATTGCAATTTCAGAAAAAGAAGCAGAAGAAACTTTATCATTTTCTGAACTCTTCCTTCATCATAACAGACCAATTCATAACCGAGTGGATGATTCTGTGGTTACAATAGTAAATAATGAAGTCTATACCTTACGAAGGGCTCGGGGTTTTGCTCCTTATCCAATAATGTTAAATAATAATCTTAATAAAGTCATTATTGGTCTTGGTGCTCATTTGAAAAACAGTATAAGTTTAGGTGTAAAAAATTATATATTCCCTTCTCAATATATTGGGGACTTAGACAATGCTAAATCCACAAAATTTTTTGAAGAAACTGTTAATAAGTTGCAAAAGCTTTTCGATGTAAAATATGATATTGCTATTACGGATTTACACCCTGATTATTACACATCAAGATACGCCAAAGAACAGAATAAGCCCATACTAAAAGTTCAACATCATATAGCTCACTTTTTTTCAGCAATGGCTGAAAACGGTAAAGAAGATAACTGTATTGGGATAATTTTTGATGGATTGGGGCTTGGATGTGATAAAAAAGCATGGGGTGGAGAAATTTTCACCTTTAATAAAGGAAGATTAGATAGATATTCTCATCTTGATTACAGTTTACAAATTGGCGATGCCACAGCCAAAAAGCCTTACTTAATGATGATTTCTTATCTAATAAAATACAATTTATTAGATAGGTATATAGAATTATTAATTAAACAGTATGGCATAGATAAAAAAGAAATTAATTTTATTAAAAATATTCTAAATCATAAATTAAACTGCATCGAAACTTCTAGTATAGGAAGATTATTTGAAGCTGTGGGATCACTTTTATCAAGAGTAAAAGAGAATGAATTTGAAGGTCATACAGCGATACTTTTGGAATCTTTTGCTGAGAAATCTAAAACAAATGATTATTATCCATTAAAAATCAAAGATAAAAGAATAGATTTCGGAAATCTTATTATATATTTATTAGAAGATTTATCAAAAAATGAAAGAATAGAAGATATTGCACTAAAATTCCATAACAGCATAAGCAAAATCATTTTGGATATATGTTTAAAAATTAAGCTTGAAAAAAGTCTAAAGGATGTCGTTTTTAGTGGTGGTGTCTTTCAAAATTTAATCTTGACTGAGAAAACAGCTGAACTACTTAAACAAAATGGGTTCAATGTTTTTTTACACAAAAAGATCCCACCAAATGATGGGGGGATTTCTGCAGGACAAGTTTATTATTACTATATTAAAAATATTAAGAACTTAGACGATAAATTTGAAAAATTTTGGTGAACTTTTAATTAATATCTTATATCTTTAAATTTGTGAATTAGATATAAGAATATAGTCTATTCAAGTAACGGATTGCTTCGCTAACGCTCGCAATGACAGTTATATTTAGTCGTTGCGGGGTAATAATAGTTGCCGAAGCAATCTCAAATTTTTGAAATTTTGAATAAAGTTCTTTTTGTGATGCAAACCTATTATATTGGAGGGATTCAATGATAGAGGTAAAAGAGCTCAAAAAATTTTATGGAAATTTTGAGGCTCTCAAAGGGATAAATTTTAGTGTAGAAAAAGGGGAAATCGTAGGTTTTTTAGGGCCAAATGGTGCAGGAAAGACTACAACCATGCAAATAATAACCGGTTTTATGAGTCCAAGTTATGGTGAGATTATAATTGATGGTGAAAAGGTTGATGGTTTCAAAACAGATCTTAAGAAAAAAATAGGGTACTTGCCCGAAAATAACCCAATTTATAATGACTTGTCAGTTTATGACTATCTATCCTTTTTTGCAGATCTAAAAGGTTTAGATAATAAGAAAAGAGAAATCAAAAGAGTTGCTGAGCTAACTAAAATAGAAGATGTAATTGAGAAAAAGATTGATACCCTTTCAAAGGGGTATAAGCAAAGAGTTGGTCTTGCTCAAGCTATTCTTGGTAATCCTGAAATTTTAATTCTTGATGAGCCCACCACTGGACTTGATCCAAACCAAATTATAGAAATTAGGAATCTCATTAAAGAGCTTGGTAAAGAAAAAACTGTAATTTTATCAACCCACATCATGCAAGAAGTGGAACAAACCTGTGAAAGGGTTTTAATAATCAATAAAGGTCAAATTGTAGCTGATGATAAATTAGAAAATTTAAAAGAAAGAAATGGAAGAATAATTTTAGAGGTTGATAAAGAATTACCAGTTGAGTTCTTTAAAAATTTTGGTGAAGTAGAAAAACTTAGTGAAACAAAATTTATTATTAAATCGAATGAAGATATTAGAAAAGAAATATCTAAGCTTTGCTATGAAAATGGCATTCTTATTTACGAGCTGAAAATAGAATTTGATGATCTGGAAACAACATTTAGAAAACTCACTTCTGTGGAGGTCTAAAATGGGGATTAAAGCAATAGCTATTAAAGACTTAAAACAGACATTCTATCACCCTACTGCTTATGTATTAGCATTTTTCTTTCTAATAATTACTGGTTGGTTTTTTTCGAGTACACTGTTTTTAATTGGTCAAGCGGAGCTTAGAGATTTTGTGGGGATTGTACCATTTTTAATGATGTTTTTTATCCCTGCAATTACAATGCGCACTATTTCTGAAGAAAGAAAACAGGGGACAATTGAGCTAATTTTAACGAACCCTGTTACAGATAGCTCTCTTATTTTTGGAAAATTCACATCATCTATGCTAACTATTATATTTTTTATACTTTTTACAATATGTTATCCGATTGTTTTAACTTTTATTGGTGAGCCAGATATGGGGCAAATCATCTCAGCATATATTGGAATAGTATTACTTTCATCATTTTACATTTCCATTGGGATTTTTGCATCTTCATTAACTTACAATCAGATTGTTGCCTTTATCCTTTCATTTTCAATCATATTCTTTTTTTATCTATTACAAAGGGTTTCAATATTTGTACCGCCTGCATATCAAGAGATTTTACTTTATCTATCATCCACTACCCATTTTAAAAAATTTACTATGGGCTTAGTTACATTACAGGATGTAGTCTATTATCTTTCTGGTACTGCACTTTTCCTTCATATTGCAAACGATATTATAGAATCCAGACTTACTAAATGAGGTGCATGATGAGTAGGAGACAGTTAATAAATTTGATTTCTGTACTGATTATAGTTATTTTTGCAAACCTTTTTGCTGCAAGATACTATTACAAATTAGACTTAACGGAAAACAAAATATATTCCATTTCTAATGCAACAAAGAAAACCTTACAAACATTGAAATACCCTCTTCATATTAAAGTGATTATGAGTGAAGACATCCCCTCACCATACAATTCAAAAGTGAGATTTTTCCTTGATATTTTAGAAGAATATAAGGCTTTTCAAACTGATAAGATTAAACTGGAAATAATTCAAGGTGCACCAATAGAAATAGAAAAAGTTGCAAATCTTTATGGAATCCCCCCTGTACAGGTTAATGCAATAGAAAGTGATAGCTTACAGATAAAAAAAATCTACATGGGGGCTGTAATAATTTATGGTGACAAAACAGAAACTATACCTGTAATAGCCAATGTAAATATACCAGAATATGAGCTAACATCTCTTATAAAGCAGATGAATACTGATAAGAAAAAAGCTATTGCAATAATAGATGCTGGTAAAAGTGCAACTAACATCAATACCTTAAGAACAATAGCCCAAAGTTTATCAAAAAACTATGAAATCGAAAATGTGAAAATTGAAAAGGGGAAATTAATAGATAAGAAATTTGATGCAGCTTTACTTATTTCTCCAATAGAGAAACTAAAACCATTTGAACAATATGCAATCCAAGAGTTTTTATTTAGCGGTAAAAATCTTATTTTAGCTCTTGATAAAGTTGATGGCGACATTCAAAGCGGATACGCCTTTAAAAAAGATTTAGGAATAGAGAAATTTTTAGAAAAAAACGGAATTAAGTTAACTGATAAACTAATATATGATGCAAATGCTACACTTATAAATATCTCTCGTAATGTAGGTGGTTTTTATATAACTACAGCGGTAAAATACCCTTTTTTCCCTGAAATTATAAATTTTGATAGAGAAGATCTTTTCACAAAAGGTGTCACTTCCGTAAATATGATTTATCCAACATTAGTAGAGATAGACAATAAGTCTGCTTTGAAAATAAAGCCGTTCATGTTTACCTCAGAATTTACTGGTATTGAAACCGAGCCTTACAATGTGGCATTGGATAAAGAGTATAATAAAAGCGATTTTAACAAACAAAAATTACCTGTCGGATTTTATATTGAAGGTAAATTTAAAACAGATTTTACTAAACCGTTAGAAGAATATAAAGATACATTTAAAAAAGAAGGTAATGGAAAACTGATTTTATTTGCTGATGGGGAAATGTTTAAAGACGATTATATAACCTCAGGTGATAATCTAAAACTCATAAACAATATTATAGATTATCTAATGGCTGATAACGAGCTCTTAGAATTAAGAGGTAAAACCGTAAAATACCACCCAATAAAGCTTAAAAATCCAGAATCAGCTATATATTTGAAATATTTTATTCTACTTTTCCCACCTGTTTTAGTTGTAATTATTGGAATTATTATCATCAAACTTTCCAGAAGGAGGGTTAGACTGTGAGAAAGAAAGATATCCTACTACCTATTATTGCAATTGCAATGATAATATTATATTTTGCAACAGGGAAAAAATCAGAAATAAAAACAGAATATTTATTACCACAAAATATTCAAATAAAATCTATAAACTATATAGATGATGATTTAGACATAACTTTTGAAAAATCAAAAGATAATTGGTTAATTACAAAACCTGAAAACTGGCCAGCAAACCAAGAATTGATAAACAAACTTATGTCAAAATTAAAAAATATAGAAATCATATCAAAAATAGATACAAAAGATGATAAAAACTTTGAATTTAATGATAAAAAAGTGCTGAAATTAAAAACAGATAAAGAAGATTATACAATATTTTTAGGGAAAAAAGATAAATCTTATAGATTTCAATATGTTAAACTGAGTGATAAAATTTATCTTGTGGATGCATCATTTACAAATTATCTCCCACTTACAATTAATCAGATTAAAGACAAAACAGTTTATAACATCCAAAATCCCAAAAATTTTAGCTTAAAAACAGATAACGAAACTATAGAAATAACTTTTGATAACGAAACATCAATAATTAACGGCAAAAATATTGATAAAGAAAAAACAAAAAAACTAATAGAACTAATTACTAAATTTGAATCAAACACTTTTGCAGATAACAACACATTGCCAAAAGATGCCAAAAAGATCGGCTTTATAAAAGTAAAAAATACTCAAAAAGAGTATGCTTTTGAGCTCTATAAGAATAAAGATGGTGATTTTTACATCCCATATAAAAATCAGGTTTTTGAAATATACAGCTTTAAATTAGAAGACTGGATAGAAAATATTAAGAAGTTGATACCAAAAGAAACTGGCACCAAATAAAAGGTGCCAGTTTTTATTTTATTATTTGTATTTTTCTATCAAACTATCAAGCGATGAAAGTAGTTGTTCCACATTGTTTAGCATCATATTTAAATTTTCTTTAGCCTTATCCATATTGCCATTTTTTGTACTATCCAGTGTGGCTCTTCCATAAAAATGCACATTTCTATGTGGCTCCTCTATTGCTCTAAACTCACTATCATGACCAAAAAGCTCTTCACCAACAGAATAATAAAACTTGCCAAAATCACACATCGTATGGTCCTTTATTTCAAAAGTACAATTTTTGGTTGCCACACAATCCAACACATTTTTCACAAAAATCACATGTGTCAGCTTGGCTTTTACAAAAACTGCACCTTTACTTGAAATACTATACTTTGAATACTGCTCAACCAATTTTTTCAAATCATCAATCATCATATTAATCTCTTTAATCAGTCCATACGTTTCATTTTTAGTTTCATCAGCTCTCGAAGCAACATTTTCAATGCTCCTAGCAATTTGCTCAGTCGCAGAAGATTGTTCTTCTACAGCAGTTGTAATACTTAAAATCAAATTTACCAAGTCATTAATATAAGAATAGATTTTGTCAAAACTATCTTTAGTTTGCTCAGCTATTTCCACTTGCTTACTAACAGCATTACCCACATCTTCTGCTTTTACATTTACTTCAGAAACATTTGCCTGCATCTCTTTAATCATATCTTCTATCTCTTTTGTTGACTTCTGTGTCTTTTCAGCCAGTTTCCTCACTTCATCAGCAACAACAGCAAATCCTCTACCATGCTCACCAGCTCTTGCAGCCTCAATTGCAGCATTTAATGCCAGTAAATTAGTTTGGTCTGCAATATCATTTATCACAGATAAAATTTCACCAATTTTTTGAGAGTTTTCAGAAAGACTATTAATTTCTATCTTCAAATTCTCTAAAACGCTATTTACCTGCTCCACATAATTTACAGTTTCTTCAATAAATTTTGCACCATCCTGAGTAATTTTTACAGTTTCATCAGCTTTGATAGATGCATCATTTGCACTTCTTGCAATTTCAGCTATTGTAGAGCTCATCTCCTCACTCGCTGTGGCCACTTGGGACGCCATCTGTACATTTTCCTCAGCATCGCTTTCCATTTTTACCAAGCCACTGTTGATAGGTATAATTTTTTCGCTAAGTTCCGATAGATTCAAAAGTGTTTTCTTAAATTCTTCATCAACTTTGCTTAAATATGCATTTACCCACACACTCATTTCAGAGATTTCATCACTTATCGATTTTTTAAACACCTTACAATCTTCACATGAAGATATCTTCCCACTCTTTAATAACTGACATCTGATTTCATCAGAAAATTCTCCCATTGTGCTCCAACAAGGTCTTATATTATTATGCTCTTGACACTCATTATCACTTAACCCAACAATATCACTACATGAAGCAACATTAACAGGGATCCTTTTACTCAAATCACCCTTTCCTCTTGCAAGCTCTTTAACAATCTCCAAAAACCCCTTGATAGGCTTAAATGCAAAACTTAAAAACAGATAAACTATAACATTAACTAGTAATGCAACTATGATGATAGCAGTTATTGTCCTATACATATTAGATTTTAATGCTGAAATAGCCGGAGTAAAATCATGGACATAATATATATACCCTATTTCCTTCCCTGAAAAATCTTTAAGAGGATATTTATATGTAAAAAAGGTTTTATTTGATATTTTTACTTTTGCTTCATTAAAGTGATCTTTTAATATATTTTTAATTGTTGAGCCTTTATAATAATAAAAAACAATATTATCTTTTACAATATCGGTCTCAGCATTTTCAAATCTTTTTGCATTTTTAAATACATCATCAAAAATACCTATTGCATATTCCAAACCTAAAGTATCAGAAAGCTGATTGATTATTGCATATATCGAACCACCAAATTCGACACTACCTATATGTTCACCTTCATAAAATACAGGATAAACCACTCTCAAACCTGGACCACCTCTACCAACCTCAATTCCAACAACAGGCTTTTTAGATTTATTACATTCAACAACGGTTTTTCTAAATGAAGATAAATCATCTCCAAATTTTTCTGGTTTATGGAGTCTCAAAAAACTTGTAGCAGGTGGAATATGATACTGAAATTGATTTACACCATACTCCTCTTTTAGCCTTTTAAAATAGTCAGATAATTCATTTTTTATAGATTCCCTATCCTGTTTAGCAAAAAACTCATTTAATATTTTGTTTTGAACAAGTGTTTCTACAGCTAATGAAAGATCTTTTAATTTTAAATCTATATTATTTGAGGTTAAGGTACTCACTTCATTAAAATACTTTTCTTTTTGGGCTAAGATATTTTTGTTAAAGGTTCTCATATGGATAAAGACAATTAATAAAACTAAAACCAAGTTACTAATAATAATTAATAACAAAATCTTATTTTTAATTGTTAGTTTCATAATTAAATCTCCAAAAATAAATTTTTTTAAATTTTCCCTTTTAGAAAACTGCTATACTTTTTATCCTCACCCATAATATGATTAACCAACCATTTTTTAAGAAAATTTAGCAGAGTAAATCCTATTGCAGTATCACCTTTTTTATACTTTTCTAAAAATTCACCCACCTGCGCTTTTAAGTCTTCATGTATTCTTTTATGTTTCTCATATTCTGGATATCCAAATCGTTTGAATGCTTCCTCTTCTGAATCGAAATGATATACTGTGTATTCAACAAGCTCATTTAAAATTTTTTCTAAAACTGCTGCTGATTTATCAGCATTCACAGCATCATATATTTCATTTACTAATCTTACCAAATTTTTATGCTGTTCGTCAAACTTTTTAATCCCTACTGAGAGTTTATCTGACCACTCAATAAATTTACCACTCACATCAATCTTAAAAAATCCAATTTCATTCATCAATTGGACAGATATTTCCAAAAGCTCGTTACCAGATGCTTGTGTTTTCTCCACAAGCTCTTTTATCTCACCCATTTTAAATGCAACATCAGTAATATTTTTAGTTATATCTTCAATAGCTATGGATTCTTCATTAATTGCATTGGTAATAGTCTCAATTCTTAATTTAACATCATCGAAACTTTGCTTAACTTCATCAATAGAACCTAAACTTTCATTTACTTTTGCTACGCTATTTTCTACTTCTTCTTGTTCTTTTATTACCACTTTAGAAATTTCATCAGCTTCAATCTGAATAGATTTAATAGCATCTTCTATCAGTTTTGTAGAATCTGTCGTCTTATTTGCAAGCTTTCTTACCTCATCAGCTACAACGGCAAAACCTCTACCATGCTCACCAGCTCTTGCAGCCTCTATCGCTGCATTTAGTGCAAGTAAATTTGTTTGATCTGCTATTTCGTTAATGGCTGAAACAATTTTGCTTATCTCTTCTGATAACTCTTTAAACGCTGTAACTTTATCAACAACAAGAGCAGAAGTATTTGCAACAGCTTCAACCTGCTCTTTATTTTCTAAAATTAAGTTTACTGATTTTTCTAATTTATTATCAGCCTCATTTATACAGTTATTAATTTCAATACTGTTATCGTAAATATTCTTGCTAGTAGAATTTAACTCTTCTGCTGCCGATGAAATGGATTGTATTTCATCATTGATTTCTGCAAGTCTTACATGCGCATTTTCACTTGTATCTGCCAAATCTTCAGAAGCAGATTTTAACTCTAAAGAAGTTTTGTAAAACTCTTTTAAAACATCAGCTATTTTATTGTAGGAATTATACATTGTATTTACAACCTCTGCCAATTCATCTTTGGATTTAGTATCAGCTTTTTCAAACATCAATAGACCATTGCTAAAATTTTGAACATTTTTTAATATTATCATCAAGTTCTTAAAAATATATCTATTCAAAAATATTATAATTGAAATAGCAACTGCAGTGCCTATAAACATTAAAAAAATATTTAATTTTAATAATAAAGAAGCGTTAAGACTATTTAATTCTCCATAAATATTCACAAGCCCAATAACACCACCTAAAACACCTACAAATAAAATCCCAAGGCTAATTTTTAATTTCAAACTCACCTTCACTTATACACCCCTCTAATTATTTTTTTTTATTATATCGGAAATATGTAATTTTTAAATAGTAAAATTTAAAAAATTTAAATAAATATTGCACTCATTAAAATATTAAATATTATCTAAACTATGAATAAAGAAAACGCTTTAAAATTTTTTGCAAACACCTTTTTTAAAACTTCTACTGCAGAAATTTTGTCTGATTTTTCTAAATTTACACATATTAAATCATTAGCAAAAAAAGAGATTTTGTTTCATGAAGGTGAAACTGGCTCTACAGTTTATTTTTTAGTAAACGGCAACATAAAACTTTATAAAACAAACGAAGAGGGGAAAACAATGATTATTCACATTATTCGCCCCGGTGAAATCTTTGCAGAAATACTTTTCTTTTTACAAAACATCTACCCTGTAACCGCTGAGGCAATTTCAGATTCAACTCTTCTTGGCATAGATGCAAACAAAATGCTCGAATATATAAAAAATTCACCTGAATTTTCACTAAAAATCATCGGTGCACTTTCAGGCAGAATAAAAGAATTATTAAACAAAATTGAAACATTGACATTAGAAGATATCAGGACGAGATTTTTAAATTATATAAAAAGATTGAGTAATCAAAAACGCTCTAAAACTATTACCTTACCAGTGAAAAAAGGGGATTTGGCGATGATGTTGGGTATTAGACAGGAAACATTTTCTAGGCTTTTAAAAAAGCTTCAAGAAGAAAACATCATCTCTATAAACAAAAACGAAATAACAATTTTACAAGAATTATAGATTCATAATTATATAGGCAATCGGCAAAACAAAAATCATTAATTTAACAAGCTTTTTTAAGAAAAGATTATCAAGTTTATTAAAAAATAATAAATACAATAAAGGTAAGAAAACTGTAAACCCTCTAAGCCCCATAGATAAAAAGCTCCAGTCAAGTATCTTTCTTGCTCCGCCAGATAAAACAATTAGAAATGCTCCGAAAATAGATAAAAATGTTATACATCTCAAATAGTTAATCCCCTCTTTTTTTCTAAAAATATCGTTATACATGTTTGTAGTTACACCAAGAGCAAGCCCTGCACCTGTCCCCAATACAATTACAAGCAAAAATGCATTTAAAATAACACCAAGCCAGCCAGGAAAATAGGTTGATATAAAAAAAGGTAAAGCCTTAGCGCTCAAACTTCCAATTTCTGGATGATAAGCCCTTAAATACAATCCCACTATAATTCCCAAAAACCCAATAGGAGGTATAACCGCTGCACTTATAAAAGCCCCTTTTCTTGCCTCTTTTACATTTTTAGCAGAAAATATAGCTTGAAGATATGTTTGAGTAGAAATTACTCCGATAACCATAGACAAAAAATCGACCCACCCCTTTTTATATCCGTAATCTGCAAATCCGAACCAATCTCTGTTTTTAGGCAAATTATTTAAAACATCTTTAAAAAAATTGCTTTTATACAATACGATTAATGTTGAACAAATCATTAATAAATAGAGTATATAAAACTTTATCTTTCCAATGAAAGCAGAACTAACAATCCCACCAAAAATAACCATACATACTAATAAGAATAAAGTTATTATCATACTTATTTTAAAACTTATGTTAAGCACAGAAGATATAATTGCAGCTGAGGCCAAATATTGAGCTACAATATGGATAAAAATACCTGAGGAGCTTAAAAAACTGGAATATTTTCTAACAGATTCTCCAAAACTTCTGCCGATAAACTCTGAAACAGTAACAACTTCACTTTCTCTTAAAGCTCTTGAGAAAAATAATCCTAAAATCAGACATGCAACCCCACTACCAAAGGTAAAAATAATTGCAGGTAATCCATATAAAAATGCCATTTGAACAGTGCCTACAGTTGAAGCACCCCCGACAAGTGTGCCCACAATAACATAAGAGACATTTTTGGCATCAAAATCTCTTTTGCCCAATAAAAAAGTGTCTTTTGTTTTAACATTTTTCGAAAATTTTATTATCAAAATCAAAAATATAAGAAGTGCAACAATAAATTCTAATTTATACAACATTGCCTAACTATTCTGTCATCTTTTCAAATTTATCTTTAAATACCTCAAAATCTTTATCTCCAAATAGGACAACAACTATCTGCTCTAATGTGTTTTGAGTCTCTTTTTCACAAAAATCGATTATTGCTCTTAATATAATTTCACTTGCTTCATCCAAAGGATATCCAAAAATACCTGTTGAAATTGCAGGCAATGCTATAGATTTACAGTTTTTTTCAACAGCTCTTTTTAATGAATTATACACAGCATTATAAAGGTTTTTTTCTGGCTCTGGATCAATTCCATACCTTGGACCCACTGCATGTATCACATATCTTGCATCCAATTTCCCCGCATTTGTAGCAACAGCATCACCAAGAGGGCAATAACCTATTTTATCACACTCTTTTTGTATTTCCTCACCACCTGCCCTTCTAATAGCTCCCGCTACACCTCCCCCCATTTTAAGATGGGAGTTAGCAGCATTGACGATAGCATCAACTTTTTCTTTAGTTATATCACCTTGTTTTATTTTTACTGAAGTGTTATTTATTATTTTTTCCATATAACACCTCCCATTTTAAACTTATTAACTACTATTAAATTTTATCTTATTAGTTTTTCAAAAACAAGCTATTTATTTAATAAATAGCAAATTTTATACATCTATAATTTATTTTAATCCTTGACATTTTAAAAATATTGTTTTAATTTTGTGATAGATTATGAAAAGACTAAGAATTGGATTGGTACAAAATAAAACTTTTGTTGGCAAAATTAAAGAAAATTTCGATGTCTATTATAATCAAATATTGTCTTTAATTAACAGACAAGCAAATATTATAATTACCCCCGAATTATTTTTAACCGGTTTCGATTATAACAATATCCAAAACTATAAAAATCATATAGATAACTATTTGATAGAATTTATAAATATAGTTCCAGATAATACAATTCTTGCTTTATCTTTACCTGAATATGAAGCAAATTCTATATACAACACCACTTTCTTTATAAATAATAATGGGATTTTGGCTAAATATAGGAAAAACTTACTATTTTCCCCTGCTCACGAGGATAAATACTTTACTCCATCTAACAATATAACGATATTTTGTTATGATAACATTAAAATTTCCACCCATACATGCTATGAGATTAGATTTCCTGAACTGTTTAGATTATCATTTTATGAAGGTGCAGAAATTTTTATTGTACCTGCTGTTTGGCCAGAAGAAAAAATAGATCACTGGTTAGCTCTCTTAAAATCTAGAGCTATTGAGAATCAAGCCTTTGTGATAGGCTGTAACTGCAGTAAACAAATCACCAAAAACAAAGAATTGATATGTGGCTATTCAGCTGTGTTTGACCCATGGGGAGAAAATCTATTTTTAGCAAATAAATCTGACTACTTAGAAGTTATTGAATTAGATATAAATAAAGTGAAGGAGGTGAGAAAAAATATCCCATGTTTAGAAGTTGCTAAAACTAATTTTCAAATAGGTTTTACCAAAAAATCTATCAACAAGGAACTAATTTGTAACAACATAAATTAAAACACTGGAGGTTATTATGAGTAGTAAAATTTGTGGAGCAAGAGAAGCTTTAAGCTGTATTAAGGATGGGGATACTGTTGCAGTATCAGGTTTTAACCTAACAACAACACCAGAACACTTAATTTTAGAATTATTTGAAATGTGGAAAGAAACTGGTCATCCAAAAAATCTTTTTATCATTTCTGATACTTTACCAGCAGTTCCTGGAAGAGCTTTTGACAAGGTATTCTCAGAACTTTATGAAATGCCAAATCAAGATTTCATTCGTGGCGTTTTAATGCCATTTATTGGTTGGTCACCAGCTTTAATGAAAATGACTCTTGAAAATAGGATAGAAGTTTATTCATGGGCAATTGGTACCTGCTCTTACTGGTTTAGAGAAGCAGCTTCAGGAAGACCA
This sequence comes from Deferribacter thermophilus, assembly GCF_049472675.1. Classification (NCBI taxonomy): domain Bacteria; kingdom Pseudomonadati; phylum Deferribacterota; class Deferribacteres; order Deferribacterales; family Deferribacteraceae; genus Deferribacter; species Deferribacter thermophilus. Next base: position 129,671 of record NZ_JAPNXM010000004.1, on the reverse strand, counting down.
GGTATTATTACAAAAGTTGGTCTTGGAACATTCTTAGATCCAAGACAGGATGGTGGTGCATCCAATGAAATCGCTAAAGAGAAGAAAACATGTAAAGTATCTGTCGTAGAATTGGATGGTGAAGAGTGGTTGTTGTATCAAGCTCCACTACCAGATGTAGCTCTAATTAGAGGTACTACTGCTGACACTGATGGTTATATTTCTATGGAAGAAGAAGGGTTCTATGGAACTGTATTAAATATCGCTCAAGCTGCTAAAGCTCAACCAAACCCTGGTAAAGTTATCTGCCAGGTTAAATATGTAGTTCAAAAAGGATCTATCCCTACAAGAGATGTAATAGTTCCTAGATCACTTGTTGACCATGTAGTTGTTACACCAGATCCAGATTTGCACAGAATAGCTGGATCTTATGTATATGATCCAAGACTTGCTGGTCATATCAAAGCTCAAAAAACTAAAGAGCTTGAAGCATTGCTTCCTACTCCAGATAAAATAAGGGATAGAATTATTGCTGGTAGAGTATTGATAGAAGTAATGAAATTAGTTGCTAACTTGAAAAAACCTGCTTTCGGTAACTTAGGTATTGGTATCCCTGTTTATGTTTCTTGGATGGCAGGGGAGTTTGGTATTAGCGATCTCTTGACATTAACTGTTGAGCCAGGGCCTGTGGGAGGTATTGCACTTGTGGGACCAGATTTTGGTGTTGCAATCAGCCCTGCAGCATTTCTACACATGCCTGATATGTTTACAAACTATGAAGGTGGTATTATAGATTTCGCATCTCTTGGATTTATGCAAATAGACCCTAAAGGTAATGTAAACCCATCTTACAGCCCAGTAAGAGTATCTGGTCCTGGTGGATTCCCTGTTATTTCAGCTGGCTCACCAAGAACATATTTCGCTGGAGGTTTTACAGCTGGTAAAGGTATTGATATTGATGCTGATGGTGGTAAACTTATAATAAATGGTGATGGTAACATAACTAAATTCAACAATGACCTTGTTAAAATTGTTTTCAGTGGTCCACAAGCGGTTAAATCTGGTAAAGAAATACTTTATATAACAGAAAGAGCAGTATTTGGCTTAAATGAAAACGGATTGATACTTAAAGAAGTTGCTCCTGGAGTGGATGTGGAAAAAGATATTCTTGCTAAAATGGATTTTAAACCTCAGGTTGCTGACAAACTTGAAACTATGCCAGAGGTACTATTCTATCAAAGTATGGATCCGCTTAAAGAATACATCGACAATATGCTCAAAGAATCTGGAATGTTATAAAATCTGGGGGCTTAAGCCCCCTTTTCTTTTATATAAAATTATATAAAAGTAAAAGGATCAATATCTATTTTCAATAGAATGTTCCCTTTCTTTAAAAGATTGAATTTTTCTTTAGCAAGAGAGCAAGCTTCATGGATATCTTTTACACTTTTAGACTTTATCAAACATTGGTATCGATATTTGTTTTTTATTTTATAAACTGGGGCTCTTGAAGGACCAAGAAGTGTGATATTGTTTAGCAATTTTAAGGAGCTACCTATCTCATTGATTATAGACTCACATCTTGCTTCATTTGTATGCTCTACTAAAATTCTAGCCAATTTATAAAATGGAGGATATTTAAAAATTTTTCGTTTTTCTAACTCAAACTCATAAAAAGCATATTTATTATTCAAAAATTCAAAAAATGGATTTTTCTTATTAAAAGTTTGAATATAAATTACACCTTCTTTTTCAAACCTACCAGCTCTACCACCAACCTGATTTATAAGCTGAAAACACCTTTCGTAACTTCTAAAATCAGGCATCCCAAGCAATCTATCTATATCTATAATACCCACTAAAGTTACATCAGGAAAATTAAACCCTTTAGCTATAATCTGCGTACCTATAATTATTTTGTAATCTTTATTCAAAAACTTTTTAAGCTTTTCATCCAAAGCTGAATGTGATGTAATCTCGTCTGTATCAAGTTTTAATATAATATCTCCAAAGATCTCAACAAGTATCCCGTAAAGATGCTCAATACCATAATTGTACTCATATAATTTATCACTTTTGCAAACAGGGCATACATACTTGCGAAAACTTTCGCCACAATAATGACACATAAATCTTTTATTTCTTTTATAATATGTAAGTCCCACAGTACAGTTTGGACAAATAACACTTTCTCCGCAATCATCACATACTATATGATGTGAATACCCTTTTTTATTTAATAAAATTATTGTCTGTTCATCTTTCTTTATTCTATTATCAATTTCTTCAATTAAGTTTTCTGATATTATTTTTCCAATTAGCTCCTCTTTCTCTACTTTTATAATCTTAATTTCAGGCATTTTTGCTTCATTAAATCTCTTTTCTAACTTATAATACATGTATTTACTTGTTAAACAATTATAATATGACTCTATAGAAGGTGTAGCTGAACCCAAGATTATCGGAATATTCAAAACTTTAGCATAATAGATTGCAATATCTCTTAAATTGTAATAGGGAGCTTCTTCTTGTTTCAAAGTTGTTTCATGCTCTTCATCTACGATAATCAAACCAATATTTTCAGCAGGTATAAAAAGTGCACTTTTCGTACCAATTAAGAATGGTGATTTTGATTTTACAAAACTCCAAAATCTATCTACCCTTTTCTTAAAGGATATTTTACTGTGATAAACATCTACATCAAACCCCAGCCTCTCAGAAACCCTTTTAGTTAACTGAGCTGTAAGAGCAATTTCAGGAAGTAAATAAAGTACCTGTTTGCCACTTTTAATGACCTCTTTCGCAACTTTTAAATATACTTCTGTCTTCCCACTACCAGTGACACCATCAATATAATGAACTGAAAATGTATCAATTTGATTAACTATTGATTTATAGACATGATTTTGCTCTTTTGAAAGGGTAATATCCTGTTTATCTATTTCATAACTGTTTTCATTTAATTCTGGTTCGACAGAGAAAAATACCTTTTTAGAAATAGCATTTTTAAAAACTATGCCTATCTCACAACAGTAATATTTTGATATAAAAAATAAGAAATCTATAAATCTCCCACTAACTTGATAACTATCTACTAATTCTATCACATCCTTATAATTTATATTTTCGTTAATATTTTCATCTTCAGCAATAACTACACCATATTCTATACGATTTTTCAATGGGACAATAACTCTTTGCCCTTTTTTGAGATTTTTATCTAATTTATACGTAAGTATACCATTATTAGGGACTGGTAGTAAAACTTTATAGTATCTATCAGCCATAAAAAAATTTTATCATTTTTATTAATTTAATCAAGGAAACTATAACAATAAACAAATTATTTACTCTAATTTGAATTATAAAAATACATTAACGACAGTTTTAAATTATTTCATTTAGGAAACAATTTTTTGAAAAGAGCGTAGAATATTTTTGAATATTCTACGCCCATATATTAAATTTTTTATTCCTTGTAATAATCTTCTGGTAAGTCAACTTTTATAAAGAGTTCTTTAAGTTGTTTTTCATCTACGAAACTTGGAGCATCACACATTAGGTCTGTTGCCTTTTGTGTTTTAGGAAAAGCTATAACATCTCTAATAGAGTCAGCTTTGGCAAATATTGACGCAATTCTATCAACCCCAAATGCTATTCCACCATGTGGAGGAGTACCATATCTCAATGCCTCAATAAAAAATCCGAACTTATATTCTCTTTCTTCTTCACTTAATCCCAATACAGAAAACATCTTCTCCTGAACATCACTTCTATGGATCCTTATACTTCCTCCACCAATTTCAGAACCGTTTAAAACTAAATCATAGGCTTTAGCTCTAATCTTTCCTGGATCAGTATCAAATAGTGGAATATCTTCATCTACTGGCGCAGTAAATGGGTGATGCATAGCCACATATCTTTTCTCCTCTTCATCCCATTCTAATAGAGGAAAATCTATCACCCATGTAAAACTATATTTATTATCATCTATCAACCCAAGTTTTCTACCTAATAATAATCTCAGCTTGGACATATATAAATTAACTGTTTTCTTATCACCTGCACCAAAAAAGATTATATCGCCTACTTCGCCACCCATCTCCTTTATTATTTTATCAGTAACTTCATCACCTAAAAACTTTATTATAGGAGATTGTAATCCATCTTCATTTATTTTTATATAAGCTAACCCTTTTGCTCCGAGAGAGCAAACAAACTCAGTAAGCTCATCAATCTCTTTTCTAGAAAACTTAGCACCACCCTTTGCATTAATAGCTTTTACCACACCACCATTTTCAATAGCATCAGAAAAAACCTTAAAACCACAACCTTTTACAATATTATTTATAGTTTTCAAAAACATCTCAAATCTTGTATCAGGTGCATCATGACCATACTTTTCCATAGCTTCTTCATAACTCATCCTTGGAAATGGTTTTTCAATTTTTAGCCCAAGAACTTTATCAAATATATCCACAAACATCTCTTCAATTAAGTCCATCAAATCTTCCCTATCAATAAATGACATTTCCATATCAAGCTGTGTAAATTCTGGTTGTCTGTCAGCTCTTAAATCCTCATCTCTAAAACATTTTACAATTTGAAAATATTTATCAAACCCAGATATCATCAATAACTGTTTAAACATTTGAGGGGATTGAGGTAATGCATAAAATTTCCCAGGATTTACCCTACTTGGGACTAAATAATCTCTTGCACCTTCAGGGGTACTTTTTGTTAAAAATGGTGTCTCAATATCTAAAAACCCTTTTTTATATAAAAACTCTCTAATAGTTCTTACAAGGTTATGCCTTAAAATAATATTTCTTTGTAAAGGTCTTCTTCTTAGATCAAGGTATCTATATTTTAATCTAATATCCTCACCAACATTTGAGAACTCATCAATAGTAAAAGGTAATACCTTTGAGGTATTTAATATTTTTAGTTCTTTAACCATAACCTCTATTTCGCCAGTTTTTAGTTTTGGGTTTTCAGTCCCTTCTGGTCTTCTATAAACAACACCTTTTACAGCAATAACATACTCATTACGCAAATTATCGGCTTTCTTATGGGATTCTTCATCAAATTTAGGATTAAAAACTACTTGTGTAACCCCTTCTCTATCCCTTAAATCAACAAATATTACACCACCATGATCTCTTCTTTTTTGCACCCATCCCATCAATATGACTTCTTTGTTTAAATGTTCAGCATTTAGCTCACCGCAAGAATGAGTCCTTCTCCAATTACCTAAATTTTCTAACATTATGTCCTCCTATCTATTCTTAAAAAACTCTAAAATTTTCTCTTTAGACAACTTTATTTGTTCACCAGTTTCCATATTTTTAACAGCAAACTCACCAGTTTTTACTTCATCATCACCAATAATTATCACATATTTAGCATTTAATCTATTAGCTTTTTTCATCTCTGACTTAATACTACCAAGGTCATAACTAAGACTTGTTTTAATACCAAGATTTCTTAAATCACTACATACATTAATTGCAATTTCAGTAAAATCTTCAAAAGTAATTACATAAACATCAACATCAAAAGCTTTAATCTCCTTCTTTAACTTTAACAATTCCACTAACCTATCTACACCGATAGCAAAGCCAATCCCAGGGATATCTGGACCACCAAGATCTTTTATCAGGCCATCATATCTACCGCCTGCACCTACTGCTGAAGAAGCTCCTAATTTATCTGTAACCATCTCGAAAGCTGTCCTTACATAATAATCAAGCCCTCTTACTATATACGGGTTAACTTCAAAATTTACACCAAACTGTCTGAGATAACCTTTTAGCTTTTCAAAATGTTCATTACACACATCACACAAATTATCTAAAATAATAGGTGCTTCTTTTACAACCTCCTTGCAACTATCTATTTTACAATCAAGTATTCTCATTGGGTTTCTATCAAGCCTTCTTTTACAATCATCACACAACTTATCAATGTTTGCTTTAAAATAGTCAATAAGCTTCTCTTTATATTTTGGTCTACAGTCTGGACAGCCAATCGAATTTATTTCCATTTTCAAAAAATCACCTAAATCAAAACTATTTAAAAAATAATAAAGCAAATATATTATTTCCGCATCAAGCAATGGGGATTCAGAGCCAAATGCTTCAACACCTAATTGATAAAATTGTCTAAATCTCCCCTTTTGAGGTCTTTCTCGCCTAAACATTGGACCGTAATAATAATACTTTTTAATACTTGGTGGTTCATAAAGTTTATTTTCGATATATGCCCTTACAACTGATGCAGTCCCTTCAGGTCTTAAAGAAAGATAAGAACCATCCCTATCCTGAAAAGTGAACATCTCTTTTTCTACAATATCCGTAGTTTCACCAATCCCCCTTACAAACAATTCACTCTTTTCAAGTACTGGGATTTTAATTTCTGAATAACAAAATCTTGGGAATATTTCTTTAAATTTCGCTTCAACCAACTCCCAATAAGCAATATCATCTCCAAAAATATCCCTAAAACCTTTAACTTTTTTAAACAAAATAACCCCCATTATTAAAAAATATGCTATAATATATTTAGCTATTGGTTTATAAGTCAGTTTAATTTTGGTGTCAATATATTGTAGTGAGGTATGTATGATTAAGTACAACTTAAAAGAGATTTGTAGAACCAGATTAAAAAAAGATGATGACCTCTATTTTGGGATTATGGATTTAATCGAAAAACTAAATATAGATTCCGCTCTGGTTTTGGGTATTGGAGCTGTTCAAAGAGCAAACATAGCTTATTTTAATCAAAAAAATAAAAGTTATGAAAACTTTCACTACAACGAGCCTATGGAAATACTTTCACTAAAAGGGAATGTTTCCATAAAAGATAACAAACCGTTTGGACATTTTCATATTTCATTAGGTAGAAGTGATTTTTCCGTTGTTGGTGGACATCTTTTACCTGATACAATAGTTTACGCCTGTGAATTAGATATATTAATTTTAGATGGGAAAAAACTAATAAGAGATTTTGACCCAGCCACTGAATTATATCTATGGAAATTTTAAAAGAAAGCGTTAGAGACACATCTCTAACGCTTTTATAACATTTAAATTTCAACAAATTCAGAAGCAGGAGCATTACATACAGGGCATGTCATAGGTGGCTCTTCTGCTTCAACTATATATCCACAAACTTTACATTTCCACTTTTTCATTATAAACCTCACATTATATTAAAGTGCAATAACCTCTTTAACCTCAGGTATCATCTCTTTTAGCCTCATTTCAATCCCATGTTTCAATGTCATAGTGCTAAAAGGGCATGATCCACAAGCACCTGTTAACTGTACTTTTACCACACCATCTTCTGTCACATCCAATAGCTCCACATCACCGCCATCAGCCTGCAACCCAGGTCTAACCTGATTTAATACTTCTTGAACCCTTTCTTTTAAAGTCATCATAACCTCCTAATTATGCTATTTCAGTTTTTATTTTTTCTTTCATTTCATCTACTATTTTAGGATCTTTACCAATCCTTTGATAATAATCTTTCAAAGCAGCTTCAATAGCTTCTTCAGCCATTACAGAACAATGAATTTTTGCAGGTGGTAGTCCATCTAAAGCTTCCACTATAGCTTCATTAGTAAGCCTTAAAACATCCTCAACTTTCTTCCCTTTAATCAGCTCAGTAGCCATAGAGCTTGATGCTATGGCAGCTCCACAACCAAATGTTTTAAACTTCACATCTTCTACAATACCGTCATCATTAATTTTCATATAAAGTTTCATAACATCACCACAGGCAGGGTTACCTACCTCACCAACTGCATTGGCATCTTCAATCTCACCCATATTTCTAGGGTTCATAAAATGATCCATTACTTTTTCACTATATGGTCCTTTTGCCATAATATCCTCCTTAAATTACTTTTTGTTATAATATGGTGACATTTCACACAATCTATTTACTATTGCTGGAGTAATCTCTAACACATAATCCACATCCTTCTCCTCTATATATTTGGACATGGAAAATGTTAGAGAACCAGCACAAATGTCATTTGGCACTCCAACTGCTGTCAAAACATGGGAAGCCTCCAGCTCATCTTCATCTTCAGCCAAAATATTTGATGAACAAGCAGAACCACTTGCAGCAGCAACCCCTTTTAAAGAATAGGATAAAAGCAAAGATTCCCCTTCTATATACTCAATCCAAAAGCTTACATGACCTGGCAACCTCTGTTCTGGATGACCTGTAAAATGTAAAAAGTCAAACATTTCACCCAATCCATTCCAAAGCTTTTCTCTCAATTTGATCATTTTAGGCACATATATGTGCATTTCCTCTTTTGCAATTCTTGCAGCTTCCCCCATGCCAACAATAGCAGGAACATTTTCACTACCACTTCTATACCCCCTCTCTTGAAAACCACCATCAAACAGAGGAGTTATTTTTATACCATCTCTTATATAAAGAGCTGCAGCCCCTTTAGGTCCGTAAAAGTTTTGAGATGCTATACTCAATAAATCGCAATTAAATTTCTCAACATCTATTTCAACATGTCCACAGCTTGCAACAGCATCTACATGAAAAATGACACCTTTTTCCTTACAAACTTCACCAAGTTTTTCAATATCTTGGATTGTCCCAATTTCTGGGTTTGCATGCATTATTGAAACAAGCAAAGTATCATCACGAATAGCTTCTTTTAATGCACCTACTGAAACCAGTCCTGTATCATCAACCCTTAATTTTGTAACTTCATATCCCAAATTCGTTAATTTTAAAGCAACATTTTGCACTGAATAATGTTCAATTTCACTGATTATTATATGTTTTTTATCATCATATTCAGGATCAAAAGCAACACCTTTTATAGCAAGGTTATTACTCTCAGTCCCACATGAAGTAAAAACTATATTCTCAGTCTTTGCGTTGATTAGCGCAGCTACATGTTCTCTAGCTTCTTCAATTGCTTCAAAAGATTCTCTACCCAATGGGTAAAAATGTGCACTTGGATTGCCGTATTTCTCTTCTATAAAAGGTAACATTTTTTCAACAACCCTTTTATCAGGTTTTGTCCCAGCCACATTGTCCATATAAATCATAAATCCGCTCCTTACTATAACTCTCTTATTATTTGATTTATTATCACTTTTAAATAATCTCCAACAACAGTTGTTTTTTTCTTATTTCTCATTACAACAACTTTCTCTTCATCAACCGCATCATGTAAATTCTCTATATCCTTTTCCACAAACTCATCACTTTCCTCAAAGTCAATTTCACCAAAAATATCGATTACAAAAGCAGTAGATACAGGCAATTGACGCAGCTCAAAAGAAAAATCTAAATTCTCTTCCAAAAGATCAAAATAATTTTTATACAGTTGGTCACCTCTTTTTACAAAAAACATATTAAATGCAAGCATTCTATCAAAAACTTTATATTCGTTCCTTACAAAGGAAAAAATGTCCCTTGTTTGATTTAATAAATCATCAACTGCTGCTTTGCCAAAAACTGCAGCAGGCAAACCTATAATCGCAAAATCAGGTGTCTTATCCAACAAATTCTCAAAACAGTATAAAATAGGCTCTTCAATATAAACAACATTTTTACTACCTTGAACAGTTTGAGAAAAATCTATTATTTTCCCATTAAAATCTTTTATTTTTTCTCCAAGTTTTGTAGCATCGTTTAATACAACCAAACTATCATCCTCTATATTATCATCAATTGATGTAATTCGAACATTATCTATATTATCCATTGAATCTAAATATCCCTTATCAGTATATATCGTTAAAAATATTGTAGGGTAATCCCTACTAACCCTTTCAACCAGTTCTGATAAAATTAAACTATCATTAGAATATATTCCAACTCTTCTCATAAATCATACCTTTTTTGTCCTTTTTAAAAGATATACAGATTTATCAAAAAAGCAAGCACAATTTAGATTGAAAATAAATTTTGAATTGCTTTTGATTAAACCTACAAATAGACTCAATTAATTTTCTCATACATTAAATAATTATCTTCATTAATAGTAAAATACAGATTTTTTACAGGTTGCCTAAAACCACCAAATCTTGAGAATGTCTGATTATCATATTTTATCTTCAAAGCTGCTGCATTACCAATATCAATTAAAAAGAATTTTTTAAATTTTATCTCTTTTTTAGTCCCAGGATTTGCAATAAAATCTAAAACAGTTTCATTATCTATCTTTATATTTACCCAGCATATATCATCGAACTCTAAGGTAATCTTGTGAAAGGTGACATTATCAACAACTTTTTTCTCGGAAATCTTTTCAACAATCTCCTTTGGATTTACAGATTTAATTTTCTCTTCTACAATTTTAGAAACATTATCACTTTGGCTGTTATCCAATATTTTCATTACACTTGTTGAAGCTGTATTATCTACAGACATCTCTTTTAATACTTTTTCCTTATTCTTGTTTAAAAAATAAAAAACTAAAATAATGATAGCTATCACAAAGATAATAAATACAATAAAAAACTTATGAATATTTTTTAGGTTTACCTCTTTTTGTATAATTTCGTCACTTTCTATCTTTATATATTTTTTATCAAAATCTTCTTTTTTACAAACCTCATCAAATAATGGCTTTATTTCTTCAAAAGAAAACCCCAAAAACTCAGCGTAAGCTTTACTAAACCCATAAGCATGAACATAAGAAGGCAACTTATGGAAATCACCACTTTCAATCAACTCAAGAAAATGAACAGAAACCTTTATCTCTTTAGACACTTCAGAAAGTGATAAATTTAACTCTTCTCTTTTTTCTTTTAAAATCTTTGTGAATTCATTCATTTATAAATACCAAAAGTTTTCAAATACTCTGATGCTTTTTTAGCTTCCTCACTTTGAGGAAATTTTATAACAATATCTTCAAAAATAGATGCAGCCTCATTTAACTTTTTAGCATTATAATAATGTTCACCTAACTTTAAAAGCAACCTTCTATTTGCTGGATTATTATCGACAGCTTGTTTTAAGATTTGCTCTGCTTCATTAATTTTATCCTCTTTCATGAAAATTTCATAAAGCATTAAATACGCATTTGCAAAAAATCTGTTAGCTTTTATGGCATTTTCAAAATAAAGCTTTGCCTCCTCATAATCTTTCATATTAAAATATGCAAGCCCAATATTATAATAAACTAAAGGGATATTAGGGTATGTAGGATCATTCAATATTTTTTTCCAATTAACTATTGCATTACTCAAATCACCTTTTGCAGCAAGAATAGACGCATAAGCGTTTAGATACTCTGAATTAGATGGTGAAATCGTTAAAGCTTTCATAATATACTTTTCTGCTTTATCAAGCATATTTTTTTTGAGATAAAACGCAGAAATTGCATAATAAACCCTATCATCTTTTGGATTATACTTCAAAGCCTCTTCAAATTCTCCTAAAGCTCTAAAATCATTTTCACTACCCAAGTAAGCTAATCCAAGCTTATAATGAGATTCAGCTAGTTTTAATTTATCGACTTTTTGAACACAACCAAATAAAATAAACAAAATTAATATAAAATTAGTTATTTTTTTCATAAATTACCCTCAACCCTTCTAAAGTTAAATTTGGTTCATAAATATCTAAATATTTCGATTCTTCAACAAATATACTTCCCAACCCACCTGTTGCAATCACTTTCAAAAGTTTTGTATCACAACTTAATTCATCAATTATTTTTTCTATAATACCATCAATCATGGATAAATATCCATAATAAATCCCTGATTGAATTGAAGTGATTGTATTTGTCCCTACTACTCTTTTAGGTTTGCCAATTTCCACTTCTGGCAATTTTGCTGTCCCTGTATGTAATGCTTTAATTGATAGTTTAATTCCTGGACAAATCAATCCACCAATATAACATGAATTTTTATCAATAACATCAAAGGTTGTCGCTGTACCAAAATCTACTACTATTACTGGAGCACCATATTTCTTTATAGCTGCAGCTGCATTCACAATCCTATCTGCACCCACTTCTCTTGGGTTATCAATATGGATCTTAACACCAGTTTTTATGCCAGGTCCCACAATTATAGGCTCTTGATAAAAATATTTTCTACATAATTTATTAAATGTATAAATTAAAGAAGGTACTACGCTGGAAATAATAATCCCTTTTATACCAGACTGCTCAATTTTATTTCTTTCAAGTAATAACATAATAATCGATGCATACTCATCAGTGGTTTTCAGATGGTCAGTTGCAAGTCTAAAACTTGTAATTAATTTATCTTGATTAAAAACACCTAAAACAATATTTGTATTACCAATATCAATGGCCAAAATCATAACCTATCTCTCCATAATAAACCGTTTTAACCCTGCCAAATTTATCTTCAACAATCAACGCACCATCTTCATTTATACCTTTTTCAATAAACTTTTCAACATTATTATTATAATGAAAAGTAATTTCTTTATTTATGAATGCTGAATAACTATTCCATTTATCAGAGATATTGCAATCCTTTGTCAAGTACTTAACAAAAAATCTCAAAAAGGTTTTAATAAACAGTGTCTTATCTATTATCTTCCCAGTTTCTAAAAAAAGAGTAGTCGCTCTTTTCGAAATTTCCTCATCTAAATAATTACCATTCAAATTAACCCCTATCCCAACTACAAGTTTATAAAGTTTATTGCCATCCATTTTAGCTTCTAAAAGTATTCCACAAAGCTTTTTACCACAATAAATTACATCATTAGGCCATTTCACTTTAACATTTATACCGTACAAAGTTTTTATGGTATCACAAATTGCATAAGCTGAAGTTATATTTAATTTAAAAATCTTTTTGAAATCAGAATCATTACTCAAAATTATTGAATAATATAGATTTTTATCGTCATCAGATATCCACTTCCTCCCTTGCCTACCTTTCCCCCCTGTCTGTTTATCAGCTATAATTATAGAATTTGAATTAAAATCAGAATCTAGTGCATATTCATTTGTAGATTTCAATTCTTTGAAATAAAATAATCTAAATTCCAAATCTTCAATAATTAAAATATCGTTTTTATAAAAATTCAAATTATCAATCATTTATTATTGAGTTAATTACATTTATTAAGTTACTCAAATTAGCAGTTTTTTCTATTAAATATGAATTTTTATGTATATTCTCTATCCCTTTATAATTATCAATATTTGCAGAATATATTATTACAGGTATTTCTGATTTCTTAGCAATAACTTCTAACACTTTATCACCTTCAAGCTTTGGCATACTCAAATCTAAAACTATTAAATCAATATTGTTTTCCTCAAATGATATAAGTGCCTCTTCGCCATCAACAGCTGTCATAACATTTAGACCCAAATCTGATAATTCATCACGCAATAAAAGTCTTATAGATGGATCATCATCAACAACAAGCACAGTTTTCATACAACCCCTCAAATAATATTAAATATATTTATTATACCATATTGTATATCTTTTTTGTTATAAAAAATTCTACTATCTTTTTATCAAGCTTTTCTTTGTCAGCTTCTTCTTTAATTATTTTTAATGCAATGTCAATAGGGACAGCTCTTTTATAAGGTCTATCCTTAGCTGTTAATGCATCAAAAATATCTGCTACAGCCATCACTTTACCAAAAATATGAATTTCTTCAGATTTTAGTCCAAAAGGGTAACCAGAGCCATCTAACTTTTCATGATGAAGGCAAGCAATCTTAGGAACCTCTTTTAGCTCTTTTGTCCAAGGGATTTTATTTAGATATTCGTAGGTATGCAAAACATGAGATTCTATCTCTTTTCTTTCTTCATTAGTCAAAGTCCCCTTTTTAACAGATAGCTGTTTATATTCATTATCATCTAAAAGCTCTAATTCTTCCCCATAACAATCCTTAAATTTCACTTTATAATATTTATCAATTTTCTCAGAAAGCTCACTTTCTAAAAGAGAAGGTTCATTTGCTCTAATCAAATCGTTTAATAAGTCTTGATACTCTTCTTTAGTCAAATTATTGACACATGCGTATAACCTTGCTTTCATTTTCAATTTTTCAAACTGATCATCATAAAGTTTTTTTGGTTTCATCAAAACAGCTTCTCTAACACCTATTTTACCAAAATCGTGCAACAATGTAGCATATTTTAAGATTTTCCAATCGATATCCCTCATCTTAAAGTCAGGAAAAAATTCCTCATCTTTATCCATCTCTTCAATGATTTTATGGGTTATTCTATAAACTCTTTCTGTATGACCTTTTGTGATGGGATCTCTTGATTCAACCGCCTGAACACTAGCCTTTATAAAACCTTCAAACATATTTTCAATATTTTCATATAAGATACTATTTTCCAAAGAAACACCTATAATACCACTTAAGGACTTTACAAGCTCCAAATCTTCACTACTAAAAGAGATAACCTCATTTTCAAAATCCCTAACTTTTTCACCAAAGCTCACAACCTTTTTATTAATTAATTGTAAAACTGAGATTAAATTATTTTTTGCATCAAAAATAGGGATTAAAAGCATACTTTTTGTTCTGTATCCTGATAAGACATCAAAATCATTATTAAATTTAAATGGGTAATTATCTGGAATTTTATAAACATCATCAATTGTAAATGCCTCTTTATTTAAAGCACAATAACCAGCTATACTGTTTTCATCTACAGGGATTGTAAACTCATTAAAAGAAATATCTAAAGAATCATTTTGAGTGTATTTAAAAGTTAACTCATCTTTTTCATCATCATACAGATAAATACTTCCTGCATCTGCATTAACCAATTCTCTTATCGAAAAAAGGATTTCATTAATGAGATCATTTAAATTTTTTTTACTTATTAATAAAGAAGCAATTTCTAAGACCTTTTTAGCATCCAAGGGATAACACCTCTAAACTGATATAACATATAAATTATACCAGATATTATAAAAAATATAAATGAAAAATATAAAAATAATCTATTATTTAATGTAAAATATACAGAAATAAACAATAGTGAAATCATCAGTAATAAAATAGTGTAAAATCTAAGCTTTTTATTTTTAATAAAAAGTAAGAATAAACCGTATGTAGCCCAAGCATAATGAGCAAAATGTGCATGCAAAAGTAGAATTACTCTATCCCCACCCATCTTAAAAACAGTTAATAAATACCATAATCCAAAAATACCAGTTAAAAGAAGCCCCATGAAATTGAAAAACAGATACTTCTCTTTTATATAACCAGATTTAATAAAATAATAAACAATCAATCCTAATAAAATAATAGCACTTAAAATCTCTACAATCTTCATTTGGAGCAACATTCCAAAAAATAGAATTAAAACACCCCCTACCAAAAAAAATACTGATAAAACCACTTCCCCTCTTTTTAATTTTAAAAATTTTACAAATTCAGAAAAAAGGATAAGTGATAGAGGGAAAGAAAATGACAAATAATTATAAGAAAGTTTTGTCTTCATCATAAAAAAGTGATCAAAGTTTAGCGAGTAAACAAAATACAGCCAATCCAATATCAAAATAATAAACGAACTTTTTATAAAAAACTTTTCCAAACCAATGAAAGGAGGATTAAACCTAAGTAACAATGGTATAGAGAAAAACATAAAAATTACAGATATTATACTTATAAGGACAGTATTTTTAATAAAAACTGCTAAAGTTAATAAGATTGATAAATAAAAATAAATTTTATCCAACTCTTTATAAATACTTGGGAAATTTCTTTTATTAATAACTACTGTAAAATACCCTGTAAGAGCAAAACCTAATATCCCAATAAGACCATGGATATAAACTCCATCTGTTACTCTAAAATAATCATTGTAAAATAAGGCTGTTAATGCTGTTAAAAAGAAATAAAATAAAAACAGTTTCCTAAGCATAACACTATCTTCCATAAATTATTCAAATTCACTACATTTTGGACAAACATAATAAAGATTTATCTCCATATCGCACGCATTAACGCCAACATCTTTTTCAATCAAGCCCAAAACAGCTTTTTTATCTATAAATTCATCTTTTATACTGTTACACTTTTTGCAGACAAGATGTATATGATCATTTAAATTACATTCATACAAAACTTTATTATTTGATAATTTTACAGACTTAACGATACCTGCCTTAATCATAGCATTCAGATTACTATAAACGGTGGCCAATGAAAGTGTTGGTAAATAAGTTTTTATCTTCTCATACAAATCATCAATAGTAACATGTCCAGAAGAAAATAAAATCTCCAAAATCTTAATCCTTTGAGGTGTTGCTTTTAGTTTATTTTTCTTTAATAGCTCAAGAAGGTTTTGCATAGATATATTTTATCTAATTAAGCTATAATTTCAACAACTTATTTCAATCAATAAATTTTATTATTTACTATTATTAATTAATAAATAAATTATATTGACAAGTGAAAAAATTTAATATATTTCCTATAAATAATCTGCTATAATTTATGAAATAACTAAAAGGGGGAAAATATGAGCAAAAAAAGTTTAGAAGGAACCAAGACACTTGAAAATTTAATGAAATCTTTTGCAGGTGAATCACAAGCTAGGAATAGATACACATTTTATGCTGCAATAGCTAGAAAAGAAGGGTATCGTCAAATTGAAGCCCTTTTTATTGAAACAGCTGACAATGAGAGAGAACATGGTAAAAGATTTTACAAACATGTAGTTGAAAATCTAAATTTAAGCGAACCACTTATGGTGGATATTAAAGCTTCATATCCTGCTCAACTTGGAAATACCTATCAAAATCTACTTGCAGCTGCCGCAGGAGAACATGAAGAATTTGTAGTTCTATACCCAGAATTTGCTGAAATTGCAGAAGAGGAAGGTTTTCCTGAAATAGCTCAACAATTTAGAATGATAGCAGAAGTGGAAAAATGGCACGAAAAAAGGTTTTTGAAACTTGCTGATAATATAGAAAAAAATAAAGTTTTCAAAAGAGATACCAAAGTTTATTGGAAATGTAGAAACTGCGGATACATTTTTGAAGGGTTTGAAGCACCTGCTACATGCCCTGCATGTGCTCATCCAAGGGAGCATTTTGAGCTTTTTGTAGAAAATTACTGATTTTTATAATGGAGGGCTACCCCTCCTTTCTTCTTAAATTATATATTTATTTTCGAAACAAAATAAATTGACAAGAAAGTTATTTTACTGTTTAAATATCTCTATGAAAAATCTTTATTTAAAAAAATCTTGTGAAAAAAGGGCTCAAAACGGTTATCTATGGATTTTTTCCAATGAAATCGAAAATATATCTAATTTTGCACCAGGTGAAATTGTAAAAATATATACTTCAAATAAGGAGTTTATAGGTATAGGGTATATCAACCCACACTCTCTAATTGCTGTTAGAATTCTAAGCAGAAAAGAAATAAATATTGATGAAAGTTTTATAGCAAATAGAATAAATAATGCATTAGAGTTAAGAACAAAACTATATCAAAACCCTTTTTATAGACTACTGTTTAGTGAAGGTGATTTTTTACCAGGAATTATTATTGATAGATATGATAAAGTATTCTCAGTCCAGCTTAACACATTTTGGGCTGATAAAAGTAAGCAGTTAATTGTAAATGCTCTCCAAAACATTTTCGGAGAAGATATAAGTATAGTATTAAAAAATGATAATAAAATGAGATTATTAGAAACTTTACCCCTAAAGGTAGAATCATTAAATAAAGAATTCAATGGGGATATAATCTTAGAAGAAAATGATGTAAAAATGCATGTTAATATCCTCAAAGGGCAAAAAACGGGGTACTTTTTTGACCAAAGAGAAAACAAAAAGAAAATTAAAGAGGTATCAAAAGATAGTTATGTAATTGATGCTTTTTCATACATTGGTGGTTGGGGCTTAAATGCACTAAAAGGTGGAGCAAAAAGAGTAACTTTTGTTGACAGTTCACAATATGCATTAGAATGTGCTCAATATAATGTAACCTTAAATAAATTTAAAGCTTCCACTGATTTTATCAAAATGGATGTTGTAGATTTTCTCAAAAATCTATCCCAAGAACAAGAGAAACCTGATATTTTAGTTATTGACCCACCTGCTTATGTTAAATCGAAAAAAAATATTAACGAAGCTATTAAGGGGTATATAAATCTAAATAAATGGGCTTTTAGAAGTGTAAAAAAAGGTGGATTTATATTTACTTGTAGCTGCTCACAGCATATAGATTTTGAAAAATTTTGCTGGATTATTAATGTTTCTTCGCAGTCAGCTGGCAGAAAATACAGAATTTTATCACCTTTAAATCAAGGATTTGATCACCCAATAAACCCTAAAATGCCAGAGACAAATTATCTGAAGGGGCTTTTTATACAGGTTTTATGATAGACTATCTTATTTCATATTTAAAAAAAGGGAAAGTTTCACAATACATATCTTTTGAAAAAATTATAGACGAAAAAGATGGTCATTTTGTTGATATAGATATTATTAAAAACGATAATATAAAAAATGCTTTAATTGAAAATGGTATTGAAAAACTTTATTCACATCAAGCTTTATCATATCAAAAAATTAAAGATGACAATAATATTTTACTAACTACACCAACAGCATCTGGCAAAACTCTATGTTATAATCTTCCAATATTAGAAGATATTTATGAAAATAAAGCTAAAGCTTTATACCTTTTTCCTATGAAAGCGTTAGGCTATGATCAAAAAGAAAAAATAATGGAACTCTCATCAAAAATAAAAGACTTTAAAATAAATGTTCATGTTTTAGATGGTGATACTAATAAAATAAAAAGGCGTAAAATTCTTGCTTCAAATCCTGATATCATAATAACAAATATAGATATAATTCATTATTACTTATTAACAAAAATAGATGAGTGGTCAGAATTTATAAGCTCATTAAAATATTTAGTTGTTGATGAATTACATGTATATAGAGGGGTCTTTGGAGCCCACTTCAGAGAAATTGTAAGTAGATTGAAAAGATTTATACCTAAAATTCAGATAATTGCTTCGTCAGCTACTGTGGGCAATCCACTTCAGTTTGCCAAAAGCTTATTTGAAGAAGATTTTTATCATATTAAAGATAGTGGGTCTCCATCAGCAAAAAAATATTTTTTACTAATAAACCCAGAAGATATCCCTCCAGCAAACATTGCCACTTTTCTTATTAAACTGTTTTTAGAGTCAGGGGTAAAAACTCTTTGTTTCACAAAATCGAGAATGCAAACAGAAACTATATACAGAAATCTAATTACAAATAAAAACATCAGTAAAAATAGTGTTTCATCATATAGAGCAGGTTTTTTACCAGAAGAACGAAGAGAAATTGAAAGAAAATTTCGAAATGGTGATTTAAAAGCTGTAATATCCACAAGCGCCTTTGAACTTGGAATAGATATAGGTGGAATTGACGCAACTATTTTAGTTGGTTATCCTGGTTCTCTCATGAGCTTATGGCAAAGAGCAGGCAGAAGTGGCAGACATGGAAATGAAAGTCTTATCGTATTCATCCCTACAAATGATGCATTAGACCAGTTTTTTGCTCAAAATCCTGAAAAACTTTTTAGCTCTAATTTTGAAGAAGCAATTATTGATAAAAAAAATGATTTAATAATAGCTCAACATATACAGTGTGCCGCTTTTGAAAAACCAATCGATAAAAACGAGTATTACTTTCATCTAAAACACAGATACATATCAAATATGATCGAAAAAAATGAGCTTTTTGCTACTGAAGATAGGTCTAAAATCATAACTCTGAAAAAGTATCCTCATAAAGAGGTTGACCTTAGAAATTCTGGAAACAGCTACACAATAACTTTTAATAACAATATCATAGGCACAAATTCAGCCAAAAAAGCTTATACAGAAAATTATAAAGGCGCAGTTTATCTTCATAGAGGTGAAACTTTTATTGTAGAAGATATTGACCATACAAAAAGAGACATTATCGTAAAACCAGCAAATCCAAACTATTACACAAGAGCCTTATTAGAAAAAGAAACAACAATTTTAGAAGTTTATTCAGAAAAGTCCTTTAAAAATTATACATGTAAATTTGTAAAACTTTTGGTTAAAGAGCATTTAAAAGGTTATGAAAAGATAGAGGAAAACACAGGTGTTAAACTTGGTAAGGTAGAACTAACTGAAGAACCAATATTTTTTGAAACAAAAGGTTTTGTTATTGAAATAGAAAAATTTCAATCCCAAAATATAATGGGAACAATTCATGCCACCGAACACGGTTTGATAGCTATGATTCCACTATTAATACTCTGCGATAGAAACGATATAGGTGGAATATCGTACCTAGAACATCCTCAGACTAACAAAACTTCTATTTTTATTTATGACGGATATCCAGGAGGGATTGGTATTGCAAATAGAGTTTATGAAAAAATAGAAAATCTACTTAGTTTAACCTTTGAAAACATAAAAAACTGCAAATGTGAAAATGGTTGTCCAGCATGTATATTCTCTCCAAAATGTGGATCAGGCAACTACCCTCTAAACAAAGAAGGTTCAATAGAACTTCTTGATTTTTTAGTTAATAAGAAACTACCCGCCAAAATTCAAAATGAAGAAAAGTTTGCTAAAAAGGATGATATTATTGTTTTTGATATAGAAACAAAATATTCTGCTGATGAAGTGGGTGGGTGGAAAAATGCTCACAAAATGGGTGTTGCTGTTTTAATAGCATACTCTTACAATTTTGATAAATACTTTGTTTATACAGAAAAAGATGTTGATGAATTTCAAAAATTAATTAATTCGGCTAAAATTATAATCGGCTTTAATATCATAAACTTTGATTTTAAAGTCTTAAGTAAATACTTCACAGTTGAGTTTGAAAATATTTATGTCCTTGATATCTTAAATGAGGTAAAACAAATCACTGGTAGAAGATTTTCATTAAACAATATAGCCAATGCAACTTTAAATACGAAAAAATCTGCAGATGGTCTTGAGTCTATCAAATGGTTTAAAGAAGGGAAAATTGACAAAATAATTGATTATTGTAAAAAAGATGTAGAAATTACTAAAGATATATTTGAATTTGGTTTAAAAAATAACAAGATATACTGTACATTAAAAGAATTAAAAATCGAAATTCCAGTAAACTGGAAAAGCATAATAGAGGTGAACGATGCAAAAACATGCTGAAAATATAGTAAATAAAATTTTTGAATTAAAAGAATATGAAAACTTTTTAATCCTTTCTGAGCTATACTCTGACAAAATAAATATAAGTGAAAAAGATAAAATAAAATGGCAAAAATTAAATGAGTTTACTAAATCCTTATATACAGAAATAAAAAAAATACATAAAAACACAGAACTCATAGAATATGAATCCACATTAGGTCATGGGAAAGAGCCAAATCTGACAGTCTGGAATCAAGTCTTTGGTAATAAAACCTTTGATTTTATAGAAAAAAATTCTTTAGCTGACAAATTGTTAAATAAAACTTTAAATGATAATGACAAAGATTTACTAATAAACTTTGTTAGAAATAACCCACCAAAATATCACTGCATAATGGCACTTACCCATTTTTCTACAAGTCATACATTTTTTAGAAAACTTTTCACCCAAGCTGGTAATGGCCGTTATGCTAGCATGCCACTATTTGAGCCAGAAATGTTTAATTCTTCAATGCAAGCAGATATTGACGAATTAGCAGCTTTCACAGAAAAATTAGCAAATTATCTAAATAATTTTGAACAATTTCATATCACAAGCGCAAATGGAACTGACATAATCATTGTAAAAGAAGATAGAAAAGTTATCCCAGATACTGGTAAGCTAAACAAACCCAAATCTTTTGGAAACCTTCCTGCAGGTGAAGCTTTTTTGGCACCAGTAGAGGGTAAAAGTCATGGTATTTTAGTACTTGAATATGCTCCAACCAGAAAACTTAACTCACCAATCAGACTTACCGTTGAAAATGGTGCTATTGTAAAAATTGAAGGGGGTGAGCCTTATTTCAATGAACTAACTCAAAAAATAAATGCCCATCCAAACAACAAATTTGTAGCAGAGCTCGGTATAGGCACTAACAAACATGCAAAAATGCTTGATAACATATTGGAATCAGAAAAAATTTTTGGAACTGTCCATATAGCTTTTGGGGATAATCATGCTTTTGGTGGATGTAATCAAGCCCCTTTTCACGAGGATTACTTAGTCTTAAATCCAACTGTTTATGGAATAGATAAAAATGGTAACAAAAAAGTTATTTTAAAAGATAAAAGCTTTTTCTTAGAATAAGTTATAGACCAACTATTCTCGCAAAATGTCTTTTAGCAGTATCTTGTAATTTGTCAGCCACCTTAAAAGCTTCTTTTAATGCTTCCTGTTCATCTTTGCTTAAAGAGTAAGGATCTAAATAATGGCTTGGTTTCTTACCCTTTTCAATGAGTTCAATTTCATTTTTCAATCTAAGATATGTAAAAAATTCCAGAGCAGCTCTAAGGTTTTCTACAGTAACATCATTAAACACTTTTTTCTCAAGTAACTTTTCCATCCTCTCCACAGTGTTTGTATTGTGAATACTATGTTCTAATGCATACATCCTGATACAATCCACTATGAATATGCTTCCATTCTCTTTAACAGATAACTTCCCTTTTTTATCAGGTTCATTCGAAGTAATAAATCTACCCAAAACCCCTATTGGTACCTTATGTTTGTAATCCAGCTCCATAAGTTGATAAAGAAAAATCATATTCTCTTTTATCTTTTTGAAAATAAAATCCCTCAATTTATTACACAGTTCACCATCACCTAACAGAGGAACAAAATCGAAAAATATAGTTGAATACCTAACCCACTGAGGTTCTGGTACTTCTATCCATTTACTAACCCTTTTTTCCCACTCCTTATAACGCCCAGTCCATAAAGGGTTTGTAACCATGACATTACCATGGCACTTTGGATAACCTACAAATTCCAAGGCATTTACAAGTCTCTCAGAAAAGATTGAAAAATAAGCTTTAATCTCCTCTTCCATCTCATCAGGATAATCTTCAAATATGAAGCCATTGTCCTGATCTGGTCCAAGTAACATTTCTTTTCTACCACCACTACCCATTATCAGAAAAGCAAACCTAATATCAGGAAATTTATAGCCTTTTTCAGTCATTTCATCTTTTACAATTTCAAAAGTTCGCTGAATTATCACATGATGAATATAAGAAAGTATCTCCATCGTCTCAAGTTGAGACCTATTTTCCATTAAAAGCACCTTTGCTACAAAAACTAATTCATTTTTAATTTGCTTTAATTCTTCAAGTGCTTTAGCCTCTTTTGCTCTTCCTACAAGCAAAACAGTTTTCTGACTACGAAATCTCAAAAGATCCCTAACAGTAACTATACCAAGTAATTTCCCATTTTCAACAACGGGTAAATGTCTTATTCCGTGCGAAATCATAAATGCTGCAGCTTCATACATATATGATTCAGGTGACATTACATAAGGGTTTGGGGTCATTATTTCACAAGCTTTTGTATCTCTTAAACAAACCCCTACTTCTCTAGCCAATACTTTAGTTACCAAATCCCTCTCTGTAATGATACCCAACAGATTATCCTCATCATCACAAACCAAAACTGAGCCTATCCCTTTTAAAGTCATTATCCTAGCTATTTCAGATACGGTAGTATCAGGCTTACATCTTTCAACAGGATAAGACATTATCTCTTTTAATTTTTTCTGAAAAGGGTAAGCTTCAACTTGAGCGATAGGATCTACTACATGGGTTTTAACAACCTCATTATACAGTTTCTTAATTCTTGAAAAAACACTTTTACTAAAATATCTTGCTACCTCAGGAAATTTACCCGAAATCTTTAAAATAACATCTTTAGGTATCAGGAGTGCTTCTACTTCAGTAGCAGTCCTTGCTCCAGCAGTATATCCACTATCACTAAAAATAGGGGTCCATCCGAAGAAATCCCCTTCACCTCTTTTATCAACTGTAATCTCCACCCCTTCATCAGTCTCTGTAATAATCTCAACCTCACCTTTTGCAATAAAGTATAAATATCCTGTAGGTTCATCATATTGAGAAAAAACTATAGTTCCAGGGGAGAAAATTTTAACCTTTGAACGCTCTTTAATTAATTTAAACGCTTCTTCTGGTAAGTTATCAAAAGGCTTTACTTTTTTAAGCTTCTCTAAAGCATTTGCCATATATAATTAGTCTAATCAAACAGCTCTCTTTTTTTTAGGAGCTATAGGATGAGCTTGAGATTTGATTATAAAATCCCCAATAAGCTTAAACCATATTGTTAATCCAGCTATTTCAGTCCATAACTCATAAGGATATGCAAAAAATATCACACCAATAATAGTCCATGTTGCAGCAAACCCAGCAACAAGATTTAATAGACCCACAAAAGGCGCCCATTTCTCAGGATTTTTTGGTGGTTCCCCTCTTTTTAATGCAACATCAGAATAATCTTTTTTTATAAAGATTCTGTATGCTCTTCTTAACCAAAAATAAGCCATTGGGTATAGCCCCAAAAATAAAATCCATGTCATAACGGTAAAAACATCTATTTGCAGCTCCATTAAACACTCCTTTTGAATATTATAACATATTTTTTGTATTTGTTAAGAAAATAATTTTCTTAATAAAGAAAAGCCCCCTCTTGGAGAGGGAGCTTATCAAATATTATCAATGTCCAGCAGCTGCTTCTCCAGCACCTTTTGGATAACGAACACTTTCAACCATCTCTGCTATATCTTCAGGAACAGGTGTAGTCATATTCTTAACGATGAATGCAACTATAAAGTTAAGTAATGCACCAACTGCACCGATAGCGTTAGGCTCAATACCTAAGAACCAGTAACCATTAGCTGCAGAGAAATATTCTGTGCCTTTAATAAAGAATATGCCTTTATATCCAAAAACATAAAACATTGTAAAAGCTATACCTGCAATCATCCCAGCTATAGCACCCTGTCTGTTCATAGTCTTGCTGAAAATACCCATCATAATAGCAGGGAATAACGAACTTGCAGCAAGACCGAATGCTATAGCAACTGTACCAGCAGCAAAGTCAGGCGGGTTCATACCAAGATATCCAGCTACAACAATTGAACAAGCCATAGCTATCCTACCAGCCATCAATTCACCCTTTTCACTCAAATCAGGCATAAGGAAATTTTTCAACAAGTCGTGAGAAATCGCTGATGAAATTGCAAGCAATAAACCAGCAGCTGTTGATAATGCAGCTGCAAGACCACCCGCAGCAACCAAACCAATAACCCAGTTAGGAAGCTTTGCGATTTCTGGGTTAGCAAGAACCATAATATCTCGGTTAACTACTAATTCATTACCTTTCCAACCAGCTGCTTCAGCTTTTGCCTGGAATGCTTTATTTTTATCATTATAGTACTGAATGCGCCCATCACCATTTTTATCTGTAAATTTAAGAAGCCCAGTTACTTCCCAACGCTTAAACCAGTCTGGTCTATCTTCATATCTAAGATTATTCTCAGGAGCAAAAACATCTCCACCAGTTAAAACAGCTTTATTAATTGTAGCATGAAGATTGAGCCTTGCCATAGCACCAACAGCAGGAGCTGTTGTATAAAGGATAGCGATGAAAAGAAGAGCCCAACCAGCAGATGAACGAGCATCTCTAACCTTTGGAACAGTAAAGAAACGAATAATAACATGAGGTAATCCAGCAGTACCAATCATAAGTGATAATGTATAAACAAACATATTAAGCTTACTAATCCTTACACTTGTAGAATATTTTGTAAAACCAAGCTCTGTAACAACCTGATCTAATTTATCCAATAAGTACATATCAGTGCCAGCAAACTTCGAACCCAAACCAAGCTGTGGTAATGGATTACCTGTTAAATGCATTGATATGAAAATAGCTGGAATAACATAAGCTATAATTAAAACTATGTACTGAGCAACCTGAGTATAAGTAATCCCTTTCATACCACCAAAAACTGCATAGGTAAACACCACTGCCATACCGATAATAACACCAGTGTTTTTATCAACCTGTAAAAATCTTGAAAACGCAACACCGACCCCTGTCATCTGACCAATTATATATGTAATAGAAGCAATTAAAAGACATATAACAGCAACTATTACTGCACCATTTGAATAATAACGAGTTTTAAAAAAGTCAGGCACTGTATACTTTCCAAACTTTCTCAAATATGGTGCAAGCAATGTAGCAAGTAAAACATAACCACCAGTCCAACCCATAAGGAAGAGTGAACCACCATAACCCATAAATGCAATAAGACCAGCCATAGATATGAAAGATGCTGCAGACATCCAGTCAGCTGCAGTAGCCATACCATTTAATACAGGATGTACACCACCACCAGCAACATAAAACTCTTTAGTACTACCAGCTCTTGACCAAATTGCTATACCTATATAAAGTGCAAAAGTAAGACCAACAATTATATAAATAGTAGTTTGTAAACCCATAACCATCCTCCCTAATCTTCATGCACGTCGAATTCACGATCGACTTTATTCATTATGCTGGTATAAACAAAAATGAGAATCACAAATATAATTTCAGCACCCTGATTAGCAAACCAGAAACCGAGACCATAACCACCAATTCTAATTGAATTTAAAGCATCATAGAAAATAATACCAAAAAGATAAGACACAACAAACCAAATTATTAAAATGTTCCTAATAATAGATAAGTTTTTCTTCCAATAGGCTTCCAACCTTTCCTTATCAACCATAAAAACACCTCTCTAAAAGATTTTTAAAAAGACAAAAATTGAAAAATAGAAACAAACACTTACTACCTACTTTACCCTTTTTACCACCTCCTTTCGATAAAGTTATAAATATATTCATAAACTCACCCCACGGTTGTAATATTAATACAATGTTTTATCCTTGTCAATACTTAAAAACTGATTATCATACCGCCATCTCGTAAAATCGCATACTGTATATTGCATACAGTATACAATACTTTTTAACTTATTATAAATAATAGAATTTATTTTTTGTCCTTTTATTACATTGTTATATTTTATTAACATTACAATAATTATTTTTAAAACTTTTTTTGTTTTTGAAATTATAATGATTACATATTCATTTCAAAAGAGCTTTAAACTCAAGTAAAAACCAAGTTGAGTTTACTCAACAAAAAAATACTTGACATGACTTAACTCATATTTATTTTAATAAGTAGAAAAATAAAAAAACAAAAGGAGGTGGGTCATGTTGGAAAGATTTAGAGGCAACAAACCCGCTGTAGCAAATCCATTTAGAGAATTATTAAACTTTCAAGAAGAGATTAACAAACTTTTTGATGACTTCTTTAGAGCACCTAAAGCTTTTGATGAGGATGTGGTATTTGCACCAGATATTGATATAGCTGAAACAAAAGAATCATTCATCATTAAAGCAGATTTACCAGGTATGACAGAAAAAGATATAGAAGTAACTTTGACAAACAATGTATTAACCATTAAAGGTGAAAGAAAAGAAGAAAAAGAAGAAAAGGAGAAAAACTATTACAGAAAAGAAAGGATATTCGGTACATTTGTAAGAGAAATTCAAATTCCTAAAAAAATATTACAAGATAAAGTAAAAGCAAAATTTAAAAATGGTGTTTTAGAAATTGAATTACCAAAAGCTGAAGAAGAAAAAGAAAAATCAGTTAAAATTGAAGTAGAAAAATAATTAAATATTAACTGGTGGGTAAAGTTTCCCTTTACCCACCTCCTTTTTTTTCAAATAATACTCATTTCTAAAAATCTCAAATAAAATAATTCTCTTTAAAATCATCTCAAAATATAGTATGATTTAAATATGACTAAAATAGACCAATTTTACGATCTTATAGTAATTGGCGGTGGTGCAACGGGAGCTGGCGTAGCTTTAGATGCAGCATCAAGAGGATTAAAAACATTATTAGTAGAGAAAAATGACTTTGCCTCTGGCACAAGTAGTAGAAGCACCAAATTACTACACGGAGGGGTTAGATATTTAGAAGCTGCAATAAAGCATTTTGACAAGGAACAATATCATCTGGTTAAAGATGGTTTGAAAGAAAGGTTTATCTTAATCAAAAATGCTCCTCACCTCTGTCATAAGATATCTCTATTAACCCCACTTTATAAATGGTACGAACTACCTTATGTGTATGCAGGGCTTTCAATATATGATCTTCTATCTAAAGATAAAAGTCTTGGTAGAAGCAGAATTATAAGTAAAAAAAATGCCATAAAAAATTTTCCTAAACTAAAAAAAGAGGGGCTTAAAGGGTGTGTTCTATACTTTGATGGTCAATTTAATGATATGCGCATGAACATTTCTATATTAAAAACTGCCCAGCAGTTTGGTGCACAAGTAAAAAATTATACAGAACTAAAAAGCTTTATTAAAAAAAATAACAAAATAATAGGGGTCGTTTTATTTGATAAAATTCAAAACTTCGAAATAGAAGTTGGTTGCAATGCAGTAGTTAATGCTACAGGACCCTTTACTGATTTTATTAGAAAACTTGATGATCCCAGTTGTGAAGAAATTATGGAAGTTTCCTCTGGCATCCACATTGCCCTTGATAAATCTTTTGCTTCAGAAAACACAGGTCTTTTAATTCCAAAAACTGATGATGGAAGGGTACTATTTGTTTTGCCATGGGAAGATGCCTGCATAATTGGGACAACTGATGAGCCAGCTCAAGTAACAGAATATCCTCAACCAAAAGAAAAAGAGATTGAATACTTATTAAAACATATAAACAGATACTTTGATATGCAAGTTTCAAAAAATGATATTAAATCTGTTTGGGCTGGTTTAAGACCACTTGTAAAACACAGTAAAACTAATTCTACAGCTTCTATTGTCAGAGATCATTACATCGAAATTTCCCCTTCTGGATTAATAACAATAACTGGTGGAAAATGGACAACTTTTAGAAAAATGGCGGAAGATACTGTTAACAAATTATTTT
Source organism: Deferribacter thermophilus (assembly GCF_049472675.1). Lineage (NCBI taxonomy): Bacteria > Pseudomonadati > Deferribacterota > Deferribacteres > Deferribacterales > Deferribacteraceae > Deferribacter > Deferribacter thermophilus. Next base: position 100,709 of record NZ_JAPNXM010000004.1, on the reverse strand, counting down.
CACATTTCAACTTTAATGGTACAAAAAAATGTATAACTGAAAACATTACTTATTATGGTAGCAACGGTTATAATCAAGAATTTATAGATTATTTTAACAAAATTTGTAAGCTTGATAACGATATTAAAAAACACTTACTAAACAGTTATGGAGTTTTAGCAAAAGATATCTACGAGTATGCATTGAAAAATAACCTAACTGATAGATTAATAAGCAACAAACCAATAATTTTGGCTGAAGTCTATTACTCAATACATAATGAATTTGCTAAATACCCTTTAGATTTTTTAGTAAGGAGAACAGCTTTAGCTGAAACAGATTTAGAATCTGCAAAAAGTGCTTTAGATAAAGTGTGCGATATATTTGCTGAAGTTTTTGGTTGGGACTTAGAAAAAAAATCTGATATCAAAAATAACTCTCTAAAAATACTAAATACAGCTATTTGAGGTAATTATGAAAATTATAGCACATAGAGGAGCTTCCTTTTATGCACCAGAAAATACGAAAGCAGCATTTGATTTGGCTATACAGTTTGGAGTGGATGGGCTTGAAATGGATGTCCATCTAACAAAGGATAATCAAATAGTTGTTATACATGATGAATCCACTGGTAGAACAGGTAGTAAAAATCTTAATATCAAAAAAAGCAAATACACTACATTAAGAAAAATAAATGTTGGTAGTTGGTTTGATATTAAATATAAAAAAGAGAAAATACCTTTATTAGCTGATATTATAGATACCACTCCTTCATATTTAGATTTATATATCGAAATCAAATGTGGTACCGAAATAATAGACCATATTTCAAAATTAATTGAGAAATACAAGGAGAGAAATGAAAGATTTGTTTTGTTTAGTTTCAATTATGATGTAGTTTTTGAGCTCAAAAGGCTTTTCCCCTCAACAAAAGTACTCTGGATTGTAGAATATGGCTATAATGTTCCAAATCACAGTAAAATGTATAAAGAAGTCTATAAAAAGATTGAATCAGCAAACTTAGATGGGATATCTACACTCGCTGATCTTTCTCACTGTATTAGAATGGCAAAGGAAATTAAGAAACAGAATTGGTTATGGAATGTTTGGACTGTGGATAACCCTCATTTAGCAAAACAGTTTATGAGTCTTGGTGTAACATCACTATCTACCAATCGACCTGATTGGATTATAAATAATTTAAAAACTTAATCATCTTTTTTCTTGCTAAAATAAAGATTAACTAAAGCCAAAAGAGAAGTAAATACAATCATCAAAAATGAAATGGCATTTATTACAGGTGTACTGCCATCCCTTACCTGCAAATAAAGATTTATAGGAAGTGTTGGCTCAGAACCTACGAGAAATAATGTTGTATTAAAGTTTTCAAAACTCATTAAAAATGCTACTGAACCAGCTCCAATTAACGCAGGTTTTAAGTATCTCAAAGTTATATGCCATATCACCTCAAACCTATTAGCCCCAAGGTTTAATGCAGCCTCTTCTAATGTTCTATCAAACTTTTTCAATCTTGCTGATACAACCAAAACAACAAATGTTGTAATAAATGAAAACTGTCCCAGCACAACAAGCCAAAATCCTGGTGCAAAAATGGGAGCCTCAATCCCTAATTTCTCCTCCAAAAATAGCCCTACACTATTACTAGCAAGAAGTATTGAAATACCAAGGATAACACCTGGGATTACAAGTGGCGCAAGTGTTAAAAAATATAGTGCTTGTTTAAATTTAAACTCTTCCTGCTCAAATAAAAATGCACCCATAGTCCCTACAATTAAAGATAGTATAGAAACAATAAATGCAGTTTTTATACTTACCCAAATACTTCTTAAATTATTTACATCATGAAAAAGCCCTACTCTGTGCCCATCGTTTGCAAAAAACCAATCAAGTGTAAAACCTTTCCATGGCAGACTTGGAAAATCTGAATTATTAAATGCAAGAATACAAGTTATCACAAGTGGAGCAAAAAGAAAAATATAAAATAATACAATGTATATTTTAAACGAAATTGTATATTTTCTACTCTTTGGAAGGCTTCTTATCATTGTACCACCTTGCTTAAATTTTGTTTCGTTATTTTAAGCCCAAGCCAAATTATAAATGAAGAAAGCAGGAGCAGTAGAAATCCAAACGCAGCACCCTGATTCCAGTTAAAACTTGCAATAAATTGTGTATATATCTGCTCTGTAAACCAGAGAGAGTTTTTGCCACCAATTAAATTAGGTGTTAAGTAATTTCCAAGAGTTAGCATAAAAACTACAATGGAACCCGAAGTAAGTCCTGGTTTTGCATGAGGAATAATGATCTTAAAAACTATATCTTTAGTGGATGCACCCAAATCGTAAGCTGCCTCTATCAAATGATCATCGAGACTCTCCATAACTGATATCAAAGGAACAACCATAAATAGCATAGATGTATAAACTAGAACCATAATCATAGAAACATCATTATATAAAAACTCAACAGGTTTATCCAGTATTCCAAGCTTTAATAAAAAGTGATTTATCACGCCACTTTCTCTAAGTAAAATCATCCAACCATAAACTCTAACTAACTCACTCACCCAAAAAGGCATTAACAATAAAATAGACAAGAAATTACTAAAACGAGGATTCACAACTTTGGTGATATAAAAAGATACTGGCAAAGCAATAATTGCCGTAATTATTGTGACAATAATGGAATAAACCGCAGTCCTAACAAAAGTAAGCCAATAAACAGGCTCTACAAAAAAGTTTTTATAGTTTTGTAAGCTCCAAACAAGCTCGCCCAAATCATTATCTGCCTTTAAAGACATAATAAGCAAATCAATATGGGGTATAACTATCAATAAAAATAGCCATAAAACAACAGGTGTCAAAAAAATATAAAAACCTAATCTCGCATGTTTCATTTATTCATCCCTCTTTTCAAAAGCAACACAGTTGTCAGGAAACCAACCAACCTCAATTATATCACCTGGTCTAATGTAATCAAACTGCTTGTTTTGAGGAAGAGCAACAATTATCTCTTTACCACTCGTTTCAATAACAGTTAACAATCTGCTATTTGCCCCATCAAAAAGGATTGTTTTAACTCTCACATGAACTCTATTTAAACCTTCTAAGTTTTTATCTGGCTTTATAATAAAGGCTTCAGGCCTAACAAAAAATTCACAATCCTTTTTTGATAATTTATTTAAAATTTTTACTTTGAACTCAAAACCTTCTTCTGTCCTAACAAATGCAAAATTATCTTCTTGTGATAATAAATCAGCACCCCAACTGTTGTTATCACCTACAAAGCTTGCTACAAATGAAGTTTTCGGATGGTGATACAAATTTTGCGGAGTGTCAATCTGCTCAAATCTTCCTGCATTCATCACAGCTACATAATCTGACATAACTAGCGCTTCGGACTGATCATGGGTTATATAAACAAAAGTTGTTCCAACTTCGGTCTGAAGCTTTTTAAGCTCCACTTTCATCTGCTCTCTAAGTTTCAAATCCAGAGCACCCAATGGCTCATCCAACAATAAAACTGAAGGCTCAAGCACAAGACATCTGGCAATTGCAATCCTCTGTTTTTGACCACCAGATAACTGATTTATGGATTTTTTCTCAAATCCAGGTAAACCTACTCTTTCCAAAATATCTTTTACTCTTTTTTTAATCTCACTATTTGGAACCTTTCTTCTTTTTAAACCAAATGCAATATTTTCTTCCACATTCATCATTGGAAAAAGAGCAAGATTTTGAAAAACGAGGTTCACTGGCCTTTTGTTTGGTGGGATTCCATTTACTAGATTCCCCCTTATATAAATTTCCCCTTCTGTTGGCTCAATAAAACCTGCAATCATCCTAAGTAAAGTTGTTTTACCGCACCCTGATGGTCCTAAAATAGAAAAAAATTTACCCTGCTCTACCTGAAAAGATACACCTTTGACTGCTGTAAAATCTCCAAACTTTTTTACAACATTCTTAACTTCTAAATCAAATTGCATTATTTAGCTCCAAATTGAATTTTATAAAAAAAAAGGGGGGGTAGCCCCCTTCTATTATCTTGCTGATTTTACTTTATCAAGGATTTTAGCTTCGATAGACTCAATATTTGCTGGAACAGGTGGATACCATTTGATATTATCTATATCAGCTTTTGAAAAAGAGCGATTTAAATTATCTTTTACTTCAGGTTTTAAGTATTTTTCAGCATCTTTTGAAGCAGTAAAATACCCCTCTTTGTTTGTAAAATATGCAGCATTCTCTGGTCTAAGCATAAAATTAATCCATTTATATGCTGCATCCAAATTCTTTGACTTTGCAGGAATTGCAAAAGTATCTATCCAGCCAAGTGCACCACTTTTTGGAGCTACAAAATCAATATTTGGGTTTTCTCTGTGAAGTTTCCAGCCACCGCCATCCCAACCCATTGCTACATAAACTTCTTCTGATCTTAAAAGTTGTAATAATGCATCACCATTCGTCCAATAGTTCTTTACTAAGTCTTTAGCTTCTATTAGTTTAGCACCTATTTTTTCCATTAAAGCTTCATACTCTTTAGGCTTGCTATACAGTTCAAAAGGGTTATAACCAAGAGCAAAAGCTAGAGCTATCAAAGTTGGTCTCTTAAGCCTGTAGCTTATTCTCCCTTTGTATTTTGGATCAAGAAGTGCTGTATAATCTTTTGCATCTGGAGCATATTTTTTATTTACTATCAATCCTGATGTACCCCAGCAGAAAGGTACAGCATAAGACTTACCATTTACCAATGTATTTTTCTTTACAGCCTCAAGCATCGAAGGGATAATTTGATCAGTATTAATTTTACTGTAATCCATTGGTCTATATATCTTATATTTTTTCTGAACAGAAGAAATTCTATCCTGGCTTGGCTGAGCAAGGTCAAAACCTGCTCCTCTTGTCGCTCTAAGTTTTGCAATCATCTCTTCATTGTTAGAATATGTAACTTCTACTTTTATACCTGTTTCTTTCTCAAATTTATCCACCAATTCTTTTGGAGCATACCCTTTCCAAGTCAATAACCTCAATGTACCGCCAGCAAAAACTGAAGTGATAGAAAACATTAAAACAGCCAACACCAGTATAGTTTTTTTAAACATAAGAACCTCCTTATAGTTTATTTGTAGAACCTCTTTTCTTTCTTAATGATTATATCATATTAGTCAAGCTTAACTTAACTCTAAGGCTTCTAAAAATATGACAACACTCATTTTTTCTAAAAAAAATAAATATGTATAAATATAAAAATTTACTTTACTTGAAAAAATATAATTATTATTTATAGTTAAAAACATTCAAGGAGGTTTCTATGGGGCTTAAAGAACAAATTTTAGAAGATATGAAAACTTATATGAAAGAGAAAAACAGTGTAGCACTTGGTGCTATCAGAATGCTTAGAGCTGAAATTAAAAATGCAGAAATTGAAAAAAAAGGTGAATTGACTGATGAAGATGTTATCAAAGTAGTTCAAAGTGCAATCAAAAAAAGGAAAGAAGCCGCAGAACAATATGAAAAAGCAAATAGACCAGAACTTGCTGAAAAAGAAAAACAAGAAATAGAAATTTTATCAAAATATTTACCTGAACAATTAAGTGAAGAAGAATTAAAGAGAATTATAGATGATGAGATAAGTAAATTAGAATCTAAGGATAAAAAATTCTTTGGTCAGGTTATGAAAAATGTAATGGCTAAAGTAAAAGGTAAAGCTGATGGTAAACTGGTAAACAAACTTGTTAGTGAGGCGTTTGATGGGGATAATTGATATTATACTTTTAATAATAATTGGTGTATTTGCAATTAAAGGTCTCATTAAAGGTCTCATTGTAGAAGTTTTTGGTATTCTCGGTTTAATTTTAGGTTATTTATTAGCTTATCAATATTATCAGTTTACTGCTAAAATAGTAGCTTATTTAGGATTTAATAAATCGGTTACTGAAGCCGTAGCTTTTGTAATTACATTTATAATCATTTATACATTAATAATTATTATTTCAATAATCTTAAAGAAATTTTTTAAAAAGATACAGTTAGGTTGGGCAGATAGGCTCGGTGGATTTTTATTTGGTTTTTTAAAGTCTTCAATTATTTTGGCTTTAATATTATCATTCCTTGTAAAAACCCTTCCACCATCATTCAAGTTTACACACGATTTAAAAAGATCTACAGTTTCAAAAAATTTATTAAAAATTACCCCTTATGTTTTCGATATTTTGAATAAACTTCCAAAAGAGAAAAAAAATAACCCTTTTAAAAACTTTTGATAATGATTGATGTAAACACATTAGAATTTAACACATATAAAGATTTAATTAAAAAAAATTTTATATCCAAATTCGCTAAAAAACATTTAGAAAATCTAAAACCATTTCAAGTAGAAAGCAAAATAAAAGAAACCCAATCGTATCTTAACGAAACATTAAACTTTTTATCATCTGAATCCATTACTATTGAAAATGATTCAGATTATTTTTTGTTTTATGAAAAACTATTAGACCCTTATGAATCATTTTACCCTATTGATCTTATAACATTCAAAAATTTTCATAATTATTTGAGAAATTTAAAAAAAAATTTATTAGCAAACAAAAAAATTGATTTATTAAAAAATATCTTAAAGAATATTTTTTCTTTCTCCGAGTTAACTGATGAAATACAACAAAAAATAAGTGATGATGGATCAGTAAAATCAAATGCTACAGATGAGCTTTTTGCTATTAGGAAAGAACTTAAAACAGTTAGCAAACAGATAGATAATATTTTAAAAAAATTACTTTTTGGCAAAAACTCAGATAAGTTTATACAGGAAAAAACAATTGTCATTAGAAATGATAGATTTGTAATCCCTTGTAAACCAAACTTTAGACAATTTATAAACGGTATTATACATGATATATCTAAGACTGCCCAAACTGTTTTTGTTGAACCAGCTGAGACAGTAGAGCTAAATAATAAATTTCAATCCTTAAAAAAAGCTGAAGAAGAAGAAATCATTAGGATAATAAATGAAATTATTTCAAAAATTAAATCTAAAAGATTAGAATTGACAACAACTATTAGTAATTATGAAAAACTGATTTTCTTTTTAGAATACTCACTCTTTATAAAAGATTATGAAATAGCTTTCCCTGTAATTTCAGATAGAATAAAATTTAAAAAAATACATCATCCTATTATACTATTACATAAGAAAAATAACTCTGTGCCTATAGATATTGAGTTTGAAAATGGAAAAAGGTTAATTGTAATTAGCGGTCCTAACACCGGCGGTAAAACAGCAGCTTTAAAATCAATAGGGTTAAACCATATTTTAGCTATGTGTGGACTGCCACTTTTTGGACAGCATGCAGAAATAAAATTATTTAAAAATATTCTGGCAGATATAGGTGATAATCAATCTTTGATTATGGATCTGAGTACATTTTCATCACACATGATAAATATTAAAGAGATAATCGAAAAATCTGATAACAACTCTCTAATACTTTTAGACGAGCTTGGCACAGGTACAGATCCCAAAGAAGGAGCTATTTTAGCTATCTCAATATTAAAATATCTTATTAATAAAGGTGCTTATGTAGCTGTTACAACACACTTTAACGAGTTAAAAGAGTTTGCTTTAAAAAACGATTTTGCTGAAAATTATGCAGTAAATTTTGATTATGAAACATTTACCCCAAAATATAATCTTCTAAAAGGTGTTATCGGCAAATCTGACCCAATTTTAATAGCTAAAAAACTAAACTTTAATAAAGAAATAATAGAACTCGCAGAAAAACTTTTGAAAGAGAAAAGTAGTGAAATAGAGTATGAAATCGAAAAAATAAATGAAATAAAACTACAGACTGAAAATTTAAAAAAATCTTTAGAACTTAAACAAGCAGAACTAATTGAAAGAGAAAAGCAACTTGAAGAAAGAATAAAAGCTTTTAACAACAAACTGGAGCAAAAGGAAGAACAGTTATTAGAAGAAGCGTACACACTTTTACAAAAAGGGAAAAATCTCATTAAAAAAAGTAAAAAATATTCCACCGAAGAGATTTCAAAAGACATTAAAAAAGTCAGTGAAAAACTTAACAAAATAAAAGAGAAAAAACCTAAAATTGACGACTTAAAAGTGGGCGATAAAATTCTTCTTACCAAATATAACAAAATTGCTGAAATACTTGAAATAAAAAAAGATACAGTTTTTGTTAATCTTGAAGGGATTAAAATAGAACTTAAAAAATCAGACTTAATTGGAGAAAAAATAAAAAACAAAACCGTTGATAAGAAGCTTGATATAAAAAGTGATATTAAAAAAGATAGCTCATGGGAAATCAATGTTATTGGTAAAAGAGCTGATGAAGCTTTATTTGAAGTAGATAAATTTATTGACAAGGCGGTAATCTCTGGAATAAATAATGTATTTATTATTCATGGTAGAGGAAGTGGTATTTTAAAAAATACTATTAGAGATTTTTTAAAAAATGATCCTAGAATTAAAAGTTTTAGAGCAGGTACTTTTCATGAAGGTGGTGATGCAGTAACAATAGTAGAATTTTAAAGGGGTTAAAGATGAAAAAATTACTCATTATCCTTCTCGGGTTAATTTTTATATTACTTATAATAGTAAATATTTTTAAACCCAAAAATGAATCTAAAAAGCTTTTCGTAAATGGTCGAATTGAAGCTGATATTATAGATATATCTTCTAAAATTCCAGGAGAAATAATAAAAGTATATTATAAAGAGGGTGATTATGTAAAAAGGGGAGATTTATTGGCAGAAGTTGATAGAAGAGAATTATTAGAAAAATTAAAACAGCTTACTTCTCAAAAAAAACAAATAGAAAATCTCATTAAAATAAAACTCAAAGAAATAGAATCACTTAAAATAAAACTGGAGCAAATAAAATTAAAAAAGGAAAAAATAGCAAAAGAGTTGAAAATTGCTAAAGAAATTGCTGAAAATAATATAACAATTGCTAAAAGAAAATTTGATATAATTAATAACCAACTGTCTGTAACTGAAAAGCAACTTGAAAAGATAAAAACTGATTTATCAAGGTATCAAAAACTTTTTAAAGAGGGTGGTATTTCAAAATCAAAATTTGAGGAAATATCTCTAAAGTTCGACGAAATAGATAAAAAACATAAATCATTATTAAAGGAAAAAGATGTAGCTTTCACAAATTATCAAATAGCTAAAAAAAACTTGGAAAATGTAATACTACAAGAAAACGATATTCAAATTTTAGACAAAGAAATTTCAAACTTGGAAACAACTATTTCTGCAAAGGAGTTTGATCTTGATATTACGAAAAATAAACTAAATGAAATCAACTATATAATCTCTCAGTTAAAAATAAAAATTAACGACACATACATAACATCTCCCATATCAGGAGTAATCATGTCAAAATCTATTGATGAAGGTGAAATTGCAACCAACTTAACTACAATTTTTTCAATCTACGACCCTGAAAAAATATATTTTAAAGGTTATTTCCCTGAGAAATATTTAAGCAAGATAAAGATTGGTGATGAAGCAGAAGTGTTTATTGATGGTGAAAATAAGCCTTTTAAAGCAAAAATAAGCTATATCAGTAGTAAGGCAGAATTTACACCTAAAGAAATTCAATCTAAAGATGAACGAGTAAAACAGGTGTTTGCTGTTAAAGCATATTTCGAAACCCCAACTAAATTTTTAAAACCAGGAATGCCTGCAGATCTAATAATAAATTTAGAAAAATAATGATAGTAAAGTTAGAAAATATCACAAAATATTATAAAAAGACTAACTTTACTTTAAAAAATATAAGTTTAGAACTTAATAAAGGGGAAATATTAGGAGTTATAGGCCCTGATGGTGCAGGAAAATCCACACTCCTAAAAATTATTGCTAACATTACAAACTTTGACCAAGGAAAACTCACAATTTTAAATACCGAAATAAAATCTAATAAAAGTTACGACTACTTAAAGGATAAGATTGCATACATGCCACAGGGTTTAGGCTTAAATCTTTATCAAAGATTAAGTGTGGATGAAAATATTGATTTTTTTGCAAACTTAAAAGGCTTAGATATAAAGAATATTGCAGACAGAAAGCAAAAACTTCTTGAAATTACAGGTTTGTCAAAATTCAAAGATAGAAAAGCTATTAATTTATCTGGAGGGATGAAACAAAAACTTGGTATATGTTGTTCATTAATCCACAGTCCAGAGCTTATTATTTTAGATGAGCCCACAATTGGTGTAGATCCTATATCTAGAAGAGAATTATGGGATCTTTTCATGGAGTTTGTAAATATTGAAAATCTATCAATAATAATATCCACATCTTACATGGACGAAGCAGAAAGGTGTGATAAGGTATTATTTTTAATGAACGGAATAACAAATTTTTACGGTAAAATCGATGAGTCTCTATATAAAGATATTCATGTTTACGAAGAAAGAATAGATAATTATAAAAACATTGAAGAATATTATCAAAGATTTAAAGGGAGTCGCTTGAAAAGAAAACATATCAGATTTGTTTCTCAAACAAAATTAAATCTAAATGAAAAAGACCCCTACTTTGAAGATGTGATTATGTCAAAGTTAAATACAAAATTTTTACAAGTATCTTTTGCTTCCTCAAATATAAACACTAACGAAGAAAACATTATAGAATTAAGTAATATTTCAAAAAAGTTTGGCGATTTTTATGCACTAAAAAATGTCTCATTTAATGTTAAAAGAGGTGAAATCTTTGGATTATTAGGACCAAACGGTGCAGGTAAAACCACATTGTTAAAGATTCTTACAGGGTTATACAAGCAGTCAGATGGAACATTTAAGATTATGGGAAAAGATAATATAAAAAACTTAAAAAAATACATAGGTTATATGTCTCAAAAGTTCTCTTTATACTCAGATTTAACCGTAAATGAGAACATCGAATATTACTCTAAAATTTATGATGTAAAAGATATTCAAATATTTGATGATATAATAAATACAGTTGGATTAAATAAATATCTAAATCATCTTGTCAAAGATTTACCCCTTGGATTCAAACAAAGGTTAGCCTTAATATGCTCAGTGCTTCATTTACCCCCGATTGTTTTTCTTGATGAACCCACTTCAGGAGTTGACCCTGTGGAAAGGGATGTCTTCTGGCAGCTTATTTTCAAACTTGCAGAAACCGGCACAACACTAATTGTAACTACACATTATATGAGTGAAGCTGAAAACTGTGATAGAGTGGCACTAATTTCAAATGGTCAGCTTGTTGCTGTAGATAAACCTGAAAATCTAAAAAATAAACTTATAAAAGAAGCAGGTAATGTGTACGAAATATCTGATAAAAATTATTTTCAAACATATAATAAACTTAAAGAAAACAAATATAATGTCTCACTTTTTGGAAGAAAAATTAGAATTTTTACAAAGAATGATGATTTCAAAAATTTTCTGAATCAAAATTGTATTATAAAAAGTAGTGAACCTTATATGGAGGATGTTTTTGTTTATTACACAAAATAGATTATTTAAAAAAATTAAGGCAATTTATGTTAAAGAATTGAAAGAATTACGCAGAGATAGGATTTCAAGAATTATTGTTTTTGTTGTCCCTTTTGTAATGATGATTATTTTTGGATATGGAATGGCTCTTGATGTAAAACATATCCCATTTGCTGTTTTAGATGAAGATAAAACACAGCTAAGTAGAGAATTGATTTATAAATTTATTAATAATAAAGAGTATTTCAGATTTTACAAATATGCTTATAGTCAAAACGAAATAATAAAACTTATCGATAAAAATATTGTAAGATTCGGTATAGTTATCCCTTCAGATTTCACAGAGAATTTGAAGAATCACAAGACCTCTAAAATACAGGTGTTAATTGATGGTGTTTTCCCATATAGAGCCGATGTAATAAAGTCTTATGTTACTGCGATGATAAACAATTTTACATTAGAATTTAATAAAATCGATCTTTCAAAAACTCTTAAAATCAATATTCGATACTGGTTTAATGAAAACTTAGAAAATATAAAACTAACAACAAGTGGTCTTCTTGCCATTATTTTATTTATAAATCCAGCGATATTTGCCTCCCTTTTAATAGTAAAAGAGAAAGAGTCAGGTTCTATTTATAATATTTACACTTCATCCATTTCAAAATTTGAATACCTTTTTGGAAAACAACTTTTTGCAGTTTCCGTATCACTAATAAATTTTGTAATAGAATTTTTGTTAATTAAATATCTTTTCAATATTCCATTTAAAGGTGAGTTTTTAACTTTCTTCTTTGCCACTTTTTTGTATATACTTGTTTCCACCAGTCTTGGATTACTAATGTCAACTTTTTTAAAATCACAGGTTTCTGCTATTGTTGGAATATCTGTGATCACAATAATTCCTGCTTTTTTATATTCTGGTTATTTAGTTCCAGTTAGTTCTATGAGCAAAGAGGCATTTATTCAGGCTCATATATACCCCACGTTCTATTATTTAAACATTGTAAAAATGAACTATTTAAAAGGATTAAACATAAGTCTATACACAATAAACAGTTGTATCTTAATAATTTTCTATATTATACTTTTTTCAACGACATATTTACTTTTTAAAAAGAAAGAGAAATGAAGTTTTTATACCTTGTCAAAAAAGAGCTTTTGCTATTTTTAAGAAACAAAGGGCTTTTAATATTTGTAATATATTTATTTACTGGAGACATATATATTGCTGCAAACGGTATTGATTTGAGCTTAAAGCACGCCAAATTTTATACCTTAGATTATGATATGAGTTATGAATCCAGAGAATTAATTTCAAAAATGGTGCCACCTTGGTATAATTTTCAAGGTTATATAACTGATTCAAAACAGATAGAATCCTATTTAATGAAAGACAAAGCGGTAGGTATTTTAGTAATACCTGAAAATTTTAACGAAAACATAAAAAAGAATAAACTTGATTTAGCCTTATATCTAAACGGTGCAGATGCCAGCACTGGATATCTCTTTGCTGGCTATACCACAGGTATCATCACAGATTATTATTTAGAAAAAGTAAAAAATTATAAAAACCAAATTGCTAAAATTGATCTTAGAAGTAGAGTTCTTTATAACCCCAACACAAAATCAAAATATTTTCTAGCACTTTCTGAGCTCTTTTCTGTCATTACACTCCTTGTTTTAATTTTGCCAGCTGCATCAATTATTAGAGAAAAAGATGAAGGGAATATAGAGATGATTCTCATTTCCCCATTAAGTATCAGAAAACTTATTGCAGCAAAACTTTTAGCAATGACCATAATCATCCTTTTAGGAACAACAGTTAGTATAAATTTGATTATAAAAACTGCTTTACACATACCAGTAAGAGGTAATCAAGCACTTTTCTTATTATTAACAATAGGTTATATTTTCACAACGATGGGTTTATCACTCTTTATTGCATCTATCTCATCAAATATGCTTCAGGTCTCACAATTGGCCATATTATTTCTACTTCCAATCCTTTTTTTATCTGGTTCTTGGACTCCTTATGAATCTATGCCTCTTATATTTCAGAAACTAACATATTTATCACCTCTAAAATATTATTTAGATGCTGGCTATGCAGTAATAATAAAAGGTCTCGGGCTTAATTTTGTGTGGTTTTATATCATTATGATGTTTTTAATGGGGTTACCACTATTTATTATTGGAACATTTTTTATCAACAAAAAATTATAAAAGCTTAGAATTTATGCTATAATATAAGAAAGCTCATGGGGGAAATCATGAAAAAAATAATAACTGTATTGTCATTTTTTATCATTTTTACTTTCAATAGCTTTGCAGATACAGACAGTATGGTTGATGCATTGGGAACATTAATCACATCTGATCTTCTCAGTAGTTATGTAGCAATAAATTCTGTTGCCGATCTTTTTGAAGTGGGTCAATACGATTTTAACAAGACATTAAATATTATCTCTGTTCAAGATTCACTTATTGATCAAAAACAAGAGGTAATAAAAAAACTTATCGATGCAGGAGATTTCAGTGGTGAAGATGTTCAGTTTGGTTATGATCTCATACAGACTTACGGATTTATGAAACAGGAGATAAAATACCTTTATGATTATATGAAAAATAGAAACGATCAAAACGCTGTAAAAAACTTCCATTATTTTAGAAAAAAAGCCTGGGAAAATATTCAAAAGCTATTAGATCTCTAGTAAATTACTCTACAAGCACAAAATCTGCTTCAAGATGGTCAAAATTAACTTTATCAAGTTTGACCCTAATAATATCTCCCACTTTATACTTTTTGCCAGAACCTTTTGCAAATACTGTATTTGCCTCCAAATCTACCAAGTAAAAATCGTTTTCGAGTGATGATAGATGTACAAACCCTGTTAGAAGAAGTTTTTCAATAAATATAAAAAACCCGTTAGACGCTACTCTGTTAATAAAAGCTGAGTAAACTCTATCTCTATTTTCAAGTAAGAATTTAAGTTTTTTATACTGATGAATTTCTCTTTCAGCAGATTCGGCATTCTGCTCCCTATTAGATGAATATTCTGCAGCTTTCTTTAAATACTCTTTATTGATTTTATAATCATAATTAAATAACAGAGATTTTAAAATCCTATGTACCAACAAATCAGGATACCTTCTAATGGGGCTTGTAAAATGTGTATACGACTGCGAAGCCAATCCAAAATGACCTATATTATCAATAGAATACAAAGCCTTCTGCATTGTTCCTACAAGTGTTGAAGAAAGGACATAGCCAAATTTTGATTCCGCTACTTTGTCAGCTAACTTTTGCACAGTTTCAGGTGTAATCTCTTCTGGCTCTACAACATCAATGCCAAAATAGTGACATAACCTTATAAACTCTTTTATCTTTTTAGGATCAGGATAATCATGAACTCTGAAAACTGAAACAGGTGCATTTTCTTCTAAAAACTCTGCAACAGCTTCATTTGCCTCAATCATAAAATTCTCTATAATTCTATGAGACAATTTTCTTTCAAAAGGTGTAATATCTATTAAATTCCCATCACTATCAAATTTAAATACTGCCTCAGGCAAATCAAAATCGATCATCCCAATTCTTCTTCGTTTAGCTATCAAAATTTCTGTAAGCTCCTTACTTGTATTTATTAAATTCAGTAACCTTTTGTCATCTGTTGTGGTAACGCCCTCAAGGATTTCATTTACATAAGTGTAAGTCAACCTATAATCACTTTTTATGATAGATTGGTAAAATTCAGTTTTTTTTCTATTACCTTGCTTATCATACTCAATTTTTACAGTTAAAGTTAATCTTTTCCTTTTAGGCATTAAAGAACATAAATCGTTAGACAACTTTTCAGGGAGCATAGGTATCGCAAATTCTGGAAAATATACACTTGTGCCTCTATTATAAGCCTCTTTATCAAGATTTGTACCTGCCCTTACAAAATGAGCCACATCAGCAATGTGTACATAAAGGGTATAGCCATTTTTACTTTTTTCAATGGAGATAGCATCATCAAAATCTCTAGCATCTTCACCATCAATTGTAACTGTAAATAAATTTGTAAAATCTGTTCTTTCGCCAGGATTTTTATATAAAACTGTTGAGGTCTCTTTTACCTCTTTTTTTACAGATTTTGGAAAGTTTAATTTTAAATCATACTTTGCCAAAACTATTTTATTTTCAATACCTTTATCATAAAGGTTTCCTAAAATCTGTTTTATTCGCCCTTCAGGATTTTTACCATTTTCAGGGTATTTAATAATTTCACATACAACTACATCATCATCTTTTAATTTTTTTGAATACTTGTTGGGGATATAAACATCATAAAAAAATTTTTTTTCATAAGGTATTACATAGGCAAAATATTTGGATTTCTCTACTCTCCCAACAACCTTTTTAAACCCACGCTCTATGACCTTTATAACATGGGCTTCTTTCTTACCTCTAAACTCTACAATCTTAGCAGTGACTTTATCACCATGAACAGCACCATTTAATTTTTTAGGTGGAATAAATAAATCATCCATATCTTTATTTTCAGGTATCAAAAAGGCATAACCATCTGGATGACCATCTATAGTCCCTTTAATTATCCCTAAATCATCACATGGTGCATATTTACCTGTTTTAAACTTGATTATTTGACCATCGATAATTAATTTTCTCAAAATCTTTCTAAGCTGCTTTTTCTCTACTTTTACACTTTTAAGTATTGCATTAAAACTTAACGGCTTTTTAGATTCTTTTAACAATTTGAGAATCTTGGTTTCTATGTTATTATTCAAGATTGTAATCCTTTATTTTCTTTCTCAAAGTATTTCTATTTATTCCAAGCAATTTAGCAGCAGCAGATTTATTATTACCAGTTTTATCTAATGCTGCCATAATCAAAGGAGTTTCTACTATTTTAAGATACTCATCATAAATAGTCACATCATCATTCACATTACTGCAGTAAAGTAGCTTTTCAGCAAGGTTATACAGCTCTTTTCTTATGGATAATCCATTATTATTGTTTCTTAAAACCTTTTCTGGTAGATTTTTTAATTCAATCACATTACCTGTTGAGTGAACAATCAGATACTGAACCACATTTTCAAGCTCTCTAATATTTCCTGGCCAATTATACAGAATAAGTTTATTTAACGCATCTTCACTAATATGTAATTTTTTATTTTTGATATATTTATATTTTCCGAGAAAATGCTCTATCAAAACTGGTATGTCCTCTTTTCTTTCCCTTAATGGTGGTAAATCGATATTGATTACATTTAACCTGTAAAAAAGGTCTTCTCTAAATTTACCAGCTTTCACATACTCTTCTAAATTTTTGTTTGTTGCTGCAATAACTCTTACATCCAGCTTTACTGGTTTGTTACCACCTAACCGATAAACCTCTTTCTCTTGCAATACTCTTAAAAGTTTTACCTGAAGATTTAAATCCATCTCAGAGATTTCATCTAAAAAGATTGTACCACCATTTGCTTCTTCAAATTTTCCAGGTTTATCTGATGATGCACCAGTAAAAGCCCCTTTTACATAACCAAAAAGTTCACTCTCAATCAGATCATTTGGAATTGCCCCCATATTCAATGCTATAAATGGTCTGTTTGCTCTATTGCTCTTTTGATGAATTAATTTTGCAATAACTTCTTTACCTGTGCCTGTTTCACCAGTTATTAATATATTAATGTTCGAAGTGGCAACTTTACCTATAAGCTTATATATCTCAATCATCTTTTTATTCTTGGATTGATAGTCATATTCTATCGTTTCAGACTTAACTGATTTAGTATTTTTATCAATATATTCGGAGATTTTATTTTTAATTTCTTCCAGATTAAAAGGTTTAGGTATAAAGTCAACAGCACCTATCTTCATAGATTCAATTACATTGCTACTAGTATCCTGGGCAGTCAACACAATGAATTTAGTATCATACTTATCTTTCCATTTCTTAATCAAATCAAACCCAGATTCATTTTCTAAAAATAAATCTACAATACAAACATCTATCTTTTCATCATTTAACCACTCTTCAGCCTCTAATGAATTTTTAGCTGTATAAACACGGTATAAATCACTAAGGGACTCTTGAAAAAGCCACAAAATCTGCTCTTCATCATCAATAATTAAAATGTTACCTTTATTATCCATTATTTGTCCAATATATATGGTATTAAAACAGTAAAAACTGTCCCTCTATTAGGCTGACTATTTATCTCAATTTTCCCTTTATGGGCAGTAATAATCTCTTTTGCCACTGACAAGCCAACTCCCATCCCTTTATTTTTTGTTGTAAAAAAAGGTTTAAATATGTTCTTTAAATTATCTTCATCAATCCCTTTACCTTTATCAATTATACTAATTTTTACCATAGGATACAATACATTTTTATCTTTATTAAGATATTTAACTGTCAAATCAATTTGAATCTTTACAGTAATTACACCTTCAAGTTGAGCTTCACAAGCATTTTTTATAATATTCATCAAAGCGATATACATTTTTTGGTAATCAAAATAAAAATCTTTTATTTCTGGATCAACCTCAACTTCAAATTTAATTTTTTTAAAAATCATATTGTTCGCTTCTAATAATTCATTAATCAATCTACTCAAACTGTTCTTTTCTAATTTGAGATTATTATCATGAAATATCTTCAGATTATTTACAAATTCTAATAACCTTTCCACTTCTCTTTCTATTACATCCACGCATTTTAAAACAAAATCATCGATATCTTTACTTTTTAATAATTGCAAAGTCCCACTTATTACAGTAAGTGGATTTTTTAATTCATGTTGTAACAACCCTGTATCAAAGAAATTATTTAAATCGAGATTATTTATCGGTATAAAATAATAAATATTTCCATCTGACATTGCAATTTTTTTAAAGACATAATATGTATCTAAAATTATTATAAAATTAGAAGATATTTCTTCTTTACTGTTTAAAAAAGTAGGGATATCATAAATACCTGACAAATAAAATTTATTTAAAATTTTCTCACATTCATCATTATAGTCAACTATCTCCTTATCCTTCACAATCAAATATGGAAGAAGTTCTTTAGAATTCATAGCTACTTTATTTCAATAGATTCTTTAGAATTGCTATCAATGAATGGTTCAAAAGTAAAATCTGTTGAATAGCTATCAGTAATTTTATGAGTACTTTTGTCCACTTTATAGTATGTTATCTCATCTGAGATTGGAAATTCTTTAAATGGTATAAAATCTATAATCTGTTTTGTAAACATAACAAAAGCTGGCAATGCTGCCCTCGAACCAGTTTCAAGTCGGCCTAAAGGTTTAAAATCATCAAATCCTGCCCAAACCCCTGTTACTATATTAGGCATCACCCCAATAAACCACGCATCCCTATACTCATTTGTTGTACCAGTTTTTCCACCCAATATTCGTGGTATAGATTTAGCTCTCCTACCTGTACCATTCTCCACTACATTAATCAAAATATCTGACATGACATGCGCTGTTGAAGGTTTAATAGCTTCTATTGGCTCAGCAGGGCTTTCTTCTATTATAACTTCACCACTTTTATCAACTATTTTTTTCAAAAAGTATGGAGATGCTCTTTTTCCCAGATTTGCAAAAGTCGTATAAGCGTATACCATTTCCATAAGTGAAATGGAACCAGAACCAATACTTATAGATAAATCATTTTCTAACTCTGATGTAATACCAAATTTTTTAGCATAATCTTTAATAGTTTTAATTCCTAATCTTTCAGCTAATTTAATCGTTACGATATTTCTAGAGTGTGTTAGCGCATCCTTTAAAGTTGTATATCCATAAAATTCTTCTTCAAAATTTTCAGGTTTCCAATATCCAGCATCCTTTCCACTGCTTAATATTATCGGTGCATCATAGATGAGAGTGTTTATATTATAACCGTTTTCAATAGCTGCAGAATACACAATAGGTTTAAAAAGACTCCCTACCTGCCTTTTTGCCTGCACAGCCCTATTAAACATACTCCTTTTATAAGACAGTCCACCAACCATTGCTAAAATTGAACCGTCCTCAGGTGATACAGACAATAAAGCCCCCTCCACCTTTGGCAAATGGGAAAGAAAATATTTATCCCCTTTTAATTGCACTAAAACAATATCCCCTTTACTTAATATCTTCCTAAAATCATCTAAAAATCTAACTTCAGCACCAAAAGGCTTTGCCCATTTATTATCCTTTAGTTTTAAGGTATAATTATTACTATCCACCTCAACTTGAAGCTTATCTCTTTCTACATTAATAACCTTTGCTATTTTTAGATTAAAATCTTTAACATAACTAAATTTCTTCTCAATTTCATCTAAACTCGTCTCATTTATATTCCCAATTGCTCCAGAAAAACCTTGCCTTTTTGAAAGATTAAAAAGATTTTCTATCACAGCTTCTTCTGCACTATTTTGAAAGTCTAAATCTAATGTTGTATAAATTTTATACCCTTTATCAGTAACATCCTCATTATACTTTTCCTTTATATATTGTCTTAAAAAATCCACAAAATATTCTGCATGTTTAATCATTTTAGGGGATTCTTTTACAATATTGATAGGTAATGAAGAATATTCTTTGTATTGTTGCTCAGTTAAATACCCCTCTTCAAACATCCTGTAAAGAACATGATTTCTTCTATTTAACGCCTTATCAGGGTTTAAATGAGGTGCATAAAGACCAGGAGCCTTTGGCAGACCAGCTATTAATGCAGCTTCATCTATTGTCAACTCATCAACATGCTTACCAAAATAAACCCTTGCAGCAGCCTCAACACCATAAGCTCCTCTTCCAAAATAAACTTGATTTAAGTACATCTCCAATATCTTATCTTTTGTTAAAAAGTTATCAAGTTTATAAGCTAAAATAGCTTCTTTTACTTTTCTTCTCAGTTTCCTCTCAGGTGTCAAATAAAGAATTTTTACAAGTTGTTGAGTTAAGGTTGAGCCACCCTCAACTATTCTGCCAGCCTTGATATTTTTTATAAAAGCTCTTAATATACCAGTGAAATCTACACCACCATGCTCATAAAAACGGCTATCTTCTACAGCTATAACGGCCCTTTTTAAATAAATAGGAACCTTTGAAAGAGGAACAGGATACCTTCTTTCTGTCCCAAGTTCAGCAATTATTCGTTCTTTTCTATCCAGTATCAAAGTTGGCGTTTTATATTTAAAATTTTTCAACTCTTTTACAGAGGGGAGTTCACTACTCAATTTATAAAGATAAGTGAAAAAACCAACTATCACCAAAAAAGAAAAAATTAAGCTAAATAATAAAGCTATTTTAAGAAACTTCTTCATAACTATCTAATGTAAACTCTCTATTCTCCTTTTTTGATACTTCCAGCAACTCTTTTATAAGTCTATTTTTATCAAAAGTTTCTTTTGCTACCATCTCAAAAACTCTACTACTTACATCAAAACTTATCTTTTCTACATCCTGCAAACCTGCAAGATGTGCCACAATGGCATCAGGGCACCCCATTCACAAAAAACCACCTTTTATCCCCATCCCTTCAACGGTAAATTTAACTTTTTTCATTATAAACCCCTTTATATTCAAATAATAAATCTCTTAATTTTGCTGCTCTTTCAAAATCATATTCTTCTGCAGCCTTATACATTGCTTTTTCTATTGTTTCAATGTCTTTTTTCCTATTGCCTGTCAAATTAAGGCCAAGCTCATCCGTAATATCAACAGTATAATAGTCTTTCTCGTATATGGTTTCTAATATATTAGTTATCTTACTTTTAATAGTCTCAGGTGTTATACCATGCTCTTTGTTATATTGCTGCTGTATTTTTCTTCTCCTTTCTGTTTCCTCAATAGCTCTTTTCATTGATTCCGTTACCCTGTCTGCATAAAAAATTGCTCTTCCATTTACATTCCTTGCTGCTCTCCCAACTGTTTGAATTAACGCTTTGTCAGATCTCAAAAACCCTTCTTTATCTGCATCTAATATTGCTATAAGACTCACCTCAGGTATATCCAAACCCTCTCGCAATAAATTTATACCAACTAATACATCAAATTTACCCAGCCTTAAGTCTCTTATAATCTTTATTCGCTCCAAAGTATCTATTTCACTATGCAAATATTCAACCCTTATTCCAAGCTCTTTATAGTATGAAGTCAAATCCTCTGCCATCCTCTTAGTAAGTGTTGTGATCATCACCCTTTCATTATTTTTAACGGTTTTTATTATCTCTTTATAAAGGTCATCCACCTGATTTTTAGCAGGTCTAACCTCAATAACTGGATCGATTAAACCTGTAGGTCTAACTATCTGCTCGACAACAACGCCTTTGCTATCCTCTATTTCAAACTCACCTGGCGTAGCACTTACATACAGTACCCTTTTTGCTTTTTTATAAAATTCCTCAAATGTAAGTGGCCTGTTATCAAGGGCTGCAGGCAACCTAAATCCATATTCTACTAAATTCATTTTCCTTGATCTATCACCGTGATACATCCCTCTAATTTGAGGAATTGTTATATGTGACTCATCAATTATAATAAGAGCATCCTCGGGTAAATAGTTTAAAAGAGTTGGTGGTGTTTCCCTTGGTTTTCTACCTTCAAAATACCTAGAATAATTTTCTATCCCTTTGCAATGCCCTGTTTCTTTTAGCATCTCCAAATCATGCATAACCCTTTGTTGTAACCTTTGAGCCTCTAATAGCTTCCCTTGACTTTCAAAAAACTCAACCCTTTTAGCCAAATCCATTTTTATCTGCCTAATAGCTTCATCCATAGGAACATTTGCTGTGACATAATGAGTATTTGGATAGATGGCTACTTTTGGTCTATTTCTAATTGTTTTACCAGTGATAGGATCAAATTCTGATATCGCATCAACCTCATCTCCAAAAAACTCAATTCTATAAGCAATAGAATCTTCATGAGATGGAAATACTTCTAAAATATCACCTTTCAGTCTAAAAGTACCCCTATGAAAGTCATAATCATTTCGCTCATATTGGATTTCAATCAGTTTAGATAAAACTGATTCTAAATCTACCTCTTCTCCAACCTCTAAACTTACTAACTTCCCATAATAAGCTTCAGGGGAGCCCAGTCCATAAATGCATGAAACACTTGCCACAATAATAACATCCCTTCTTTCTAATAAGCTTCTTGTAGCTGAGTGTCGCATCCTGTCAATATGTTCATTAATAGAAGAATCTTTTTCAATATAGACATCTGAAGCTGGCAAATACGCTTCTGGCTGATAATAATCATAATAACTAATAAAATACTCCACAGCATTCTCAGGGAAAAAATTTTTAAATTCTCCAAAAAGCTGAGCTGCAAGGGTTTTATTATGCGAAATGATAAGTGTTGGCACATTCAACTCTTTAATAACATTTGCCATAGTAAAGGTTTTGCCTGAACCTGTAACACCAAGTAATACCTGCTTATTAACACCTTTCTTAAAATTATCAACAATTTCACGAATAGCCTTAGGCTGATCCCCTTCAGGTTTATAATCAGATTTTAATATAAATCTCATTGACTACTCCCATATAGCAACTTCCCGATAACAGACTTTCTATTTGTTTTTCTTTTAACAGCATTAATCAATACATCCTTACTACCAGCAATAACAACTCTATCCTTTCCTCTAGTAATGGCAGTATAAACTAATTCTCTGGTCAACATTTCACTATCTTTATTACCCAAGACAAAATAGACATCGTCAAATTCAGAACCTTGACTTTTGTGAACTGTCAAAACATATCCAAGCTCATAGCCAGATACTAGGGATTCAGCAATTTTTCTATATTCCTTACTATTTAAATCATAAAACAAAAAATAACTTTTATTATCTTCAACCTCTACGATACCCATATCACCGTTATACAAATCATTTAAATAATCATTCTTGTTAATTATAACCTGCTTACCGTTATACCAATCTTTACCATCAAATAGCTCTTTTAATTTTTTATCAATGATAAAATTTAAATTTTCAGATCCAAATACACCTTTTCTATATGGTGTTAAAACCTTAAGCTTATCTATTGCCTTTTTAAAATCCCTTTTTATCTCTTCTCTATAATTGTTTACTACTTTTTCAATAAAGCTTTTATCAAAATCAACTAAAACTAAATCATCATATCTGTTAGGACTGTTTAACAACTCTTCTAATTTATTTATATTAACTGATTTTATGGCTTCAGCAATAAGAGCAATCCCACTATTACTATCAAACCTATAACTTTCTTCAAACTCTATCAAACAATCTAATAATGTATTTTCAGTATCTAAAACCTCCACATCAATATTAAATAGCTCGCCAACACTTTTTGTAAAAACATTCAAACCATTTACATCATAATAATCATTAATACTGCATAACTCCCCCATAACGGCACCAGCTTCTACTGAGGAAAGCTGATTTTTATCGCCAATTAAAATTAATCTAACATCATCTTTCAATGCATTTAAAAGATGGTAAAACAGCTCAACATCTACCATTGAAACTTCATCTATAATCACAATATCATACGGTAACTTATTATCTTCATTATAATAAAAACTCATTCTTCTATTATTCGCCCCAAGTAATCTATGAATCGTACATGGAGGCTCTATCATATCCACAAAAGAGGTATCTTTAAAAGATTCTATTATTCTGGAAACAGCCTTACCTGTTGGAGCAGAAATTGCAATTTTATGTTTTGAATCCTCTTTTAATAAAGACTCAATTATCTTTTTAATAACTGTTGTCTTACCTGTACCAGGCCCACCCGAAATCACTAAAAAATTATTCAACAATGAAAGGTTTACTGCAAGATTTTGTAACTTATTTAAACTGTTATCCCAAAAAAATGTTTTTAATATTCTCCTTCTATTTGCCAAAATCTTTATCTTATCCACAATAACTTTTTCGTAGTCAAAAACCCTTTTAATAAACAGTTTGTTATCAAAAATAGTAAAAAACTCTTTTAAAAGCTCATACTTATTTATCTCCTCTTTTAGTTTGTGTATATTAGGAAATACAAACTCATAATCAAACCCATTTACTTCTATCAAATCTAAAAGTTTTTTTTCTTCTATCTCTGTCAAATCTATGCAGCTATCACCATTTTCATATCTATATGTTAAAAATAATACTAAATTTGCTACAAGTTCAGAATTAGTTAAACTTTTTACCCAATTAGCTGATTCATATTCAAAATAACCAATAATTTCATTTTTTAACAAATTATCAAAAATACCATTCATTTTAAAAACACTCTAACAACTGTTTTATCTCGTCCCCACTTAAAGAAAATCTATAAAACCCTCTGCCTAAATCTGGGTTAAACCCCCTTAAAAACACATAAAAAATATCACCTAACTCATATTTTGAACCACCTTTTTCTAAAAATTTATATACTGCGATCTGATATATTACCATTTGAAGATAATAATGGTGCTCACCCATTTCCAACAAAATATTTTCAAAAGAGTAATCTTCTTCAACATCCCCTAAAAAATTTGATTTCCAATCTACAATATAAATTTTATTTTTGTACTCAAAAACTAAATCAATAAAACCTCGCAAAAAAGTTAATATATTCTCATTTAAAGTTATTTGATTGAGTTTTTCTACAAAATAATCTACCCCTTTATTTTTTAAAACATCTTGTAGACTTTTTAAAAAGATATCAGGCTTCTTAAGCCTCAAATAAAATTCAAACTCCTTTATACACATATCACTTTTAAGTAATGCA
Source organism: Deferribacter thermophilus (assembly GCF_049472675.1). Taxonomy (NCBI): domain Bacteria; kingdom Pseudomonadati; phylum Deferribacterota; class Deferribacteres; order Deferribacterales; family Deferribacteraceae; genus Deferribacter; species Deferribacter thermophilus. The sequence goes on along the minus strand of NZ_JAPNXM010000004.1, from coordinate 75,461 downwards.
AATTTGAATCTTTTATCATCAATATTAAACTCCTTATTTAACAAATTAAAAATTAGCTTTGAAGCTTCAACACCAACCTCTTCATCAAAACCATACTTTTTTGCATAATCAACACTAATTTTACTGATTTGTTCATAATCCCAATCAAAAGAGATATCCTCTAAGATTTTGTGAATATAGCTACCCGTTTTAGCTCCCGCAGGTAGAGATACTTCATTATCATAAAGATGTTCCACATCATCTTCCAATTCGAATAACTCTGCCAGCTCAACAGTATCATCACTTTCTGAGTAAGATGACTTCACAATATTTGTATAGCTACTGATTGTGTAACTACTTTTTATTTGACCTAAAAACTCTTTGTAAGAGACATCATCTGCCTCTTCAACATTACTATTCATCTTTTCTGTAGATATGACAAAATCACTTATAAAAGCCTGATCTTTTAATAAGCCTTCTAATTTTACTTTTTTTTCGTCATGATCAACTTTTGTATTTATCTGTGAATCATAAAAAAATGTATCAATGTATTTATAATTTTTCCTTTTATAATCGAAAAGTATACATTTGCATTTTGCCCTGGTTAGTGCGACATAAAATAATCTTGCTTTCTCTTTAATATCCTCACTAAGTTGATTTTCATAGCTATTTGCAAAATCTAAAATATGACTTTTATTTTTATAATCATAATAAAAATTATAAAATTTTTCTTGTTTATCAGCTTTCTTTGGATAATCAAAAAATGGAATGATTACAATTGGAAACTCCAACCCTTTGCTTCTATGAATCGTGATTATCTGTACCGCATTCTCATCAGATTCTAATCTTAACTCATAATCTTCACTACCTTTTACTTCCCCTTTTCTCCTTTTTATAAGCCATTTTTTTATTTTTTCAGGGGTACAATTATCATTTAAAAACTCTTGTTGAATTAGCTCAAGGATATGTAAATAATTTGTATATACCCTTTCCCCATTTATCTTACTCAATATTTTTTCTTTACTGTTTTCATCATCAAAAATTTTCATAAAAGCTGGCAAAATACCATCTCTTTGAAGCAGTACACTATACTTAGAAAACTTTTCTGCATACACCCTTATCAGATCTTCACTTATTTCTGAAACACTCCTACCGAAAATAGATGTGATTAATGCAGTTTTTATTTTTGTGGGGTTTTTATAATCTTCTAACCCTTCTAATATCTTTATCATTTCAAAAGCTTCCCAGGTCTCAAAAACAGTTTTTGTAGTATTTAACACCGATTTTACACCTTTTTTGGATAAATAATCCCTAATATCTTCGGCATCAGAGTTTGTGGGCACAATTATGGCTATATCTTCAGGCCTAACACACCTAATTTCATTTTGTATTTGAATCTTTTCATTCACTAATGAAAAATTTACCCTTTTGTAAACATACTCCATCAAATCACTTTTGCTTGAACAATCTAAAAGATAAACTTCAAAATCTTTATCTATATTAGAAATTATTTTTGTTTTATTCTCAGGGTAATAGCTGACAGATTGGTATTTTATTCTATCATCATAAAAAAAATTTTCTTTAGAAAATATTAAGTTTATATTTTCAATTAGATTTTTTGTAGATCTAAAACATGTAGATAAATTGAATCTATTCTCTTGCTTTATATCCTTAGTAGCACCAAAATATGCATTTAAATCGGCTCCTCTAAATGCATATATAGACTGTTTCGGATCACCAATAAAAAATATCGATCTATTTTTAAAAACTTTATTAAAAATCTCTGTTTGCAAAAAATCAGTATCCTGAAATTCGTCTATCAGCAAAACTTTTAATTCTTTGTATCTATCTGCAAGTTCTTCCCATTTTTGCAAGCTTTTATAAACATTTTTAACAATATCATTAAAAGTTATTATGTTTTCCTGTAGTTTCTTTTGCTCTAAATAATCTAATGCCTCATCTAGTGAGGTTAAGATTTTGCTATTTATATATTTTTTAAATGTATCTACTAAATCATCCCGAACTTCTTTTAAATCTTCAAAATATTTCAACTCTGTTTTTTTAAAATCATAAGTTAATATATCAAATGATAACTCCTTACATTTATTCAAAAATTTGTTAACTGTCTTATTTGGATTACTAAATCCTTTTTCAATATTAAGTAAATTATTTTCAAGCGTTTCAATTTTTTCTAAAATAGCTTCCGCATTAATTTGATTAGAATCTATATATTTAACTTCTACATATTTTAAGTAATCATTAATCAATTTTTCTATGTCTTCAATTTTATAAACTCTAAAAAAAAGGTCTATTATTTTCGGATGCTCACCATAAAATATTTTTCTAAACAAATGATATACAATATCTTCAATCAATTCTTTATCACTATTTTCTATCTCATAACTAAAAAGTGACCCTGTTTCTATTGGATTTTCACTTAAAACCTTTCTACAAAACTTATGTATTGTATAAATTGAAGCCTCATCCATAAGGAAAAGAGCAAGTTTCAGGTGATTCAAAACAGATTCATCCCCAATAAAATCTTCTAGATATTCTTTTAATGTATTATCTATAACAGTATATCCTTCTTTAAGGTATTTATAGGATTGAGTTAAAAATTTTCTTATTCTATTTTTTAGTTCCTCTGCTGCATCAACTGTAAAAGTCACCACAAGTATATTTTGGGGCAAAAGCTTCTTCTCAATAATCAATCTTAAATAGACCACAGCGATAGTATAAGTCTTACCAGTACCAGCCGAAGCTTCAATTAGATATTTTTCATTTAAATTAAATTCAAAATTATATGGTTTAAAAATCTTCAAAATATACCTCGAAATCGTATAGTTTGCTATTTACATCTTTTAACAATGTAAAATATTTCTCATCTATCACAAAATTTTCTACAAAAAATTTAAAATCGTGATCAGCTACAAAGCTATACCTTTTTTGATTTAAAGTTTTTTGCAAATAATTTAAAAATTCTTCATAACCATATTCCATTATCTTCTCATCAAAAATTAATGGATAAGTTTTCCCTAACCTATATATTTCAAATAATTCTTTTAAAAAATTAGATTTAATATTGACCCCACCTTTCTTTACCCCGTCACCATATAATAAAATAAAAAAATCCCTATTAGTTAAAACTGATTTAATAACCCATTCTAAACTATACTTATTATTATTTTTCAAAACATCCTGCAAATATATAAAAATTAGGTTGCCATTTATAAAATATCTAATCTTTCCATCAATATATGACTCATCACTTATATTATAATTTATTTCAGTTTCTTCTAAACTATCAAAAGTTGCGCCCTTAAAAATCTTTTCTAATCTCTCTTCTAGCCATCTGAGGTTTCTCTGGAAAATATTTATATACCTTTTTCCAATACTTCCATGAGGTAGGCTACCTATAAATTTGAGTTTTTCAAGATATTGTTCATCCTTTAAAGCTTCCAATAAAACCCTTTGTTCAGTGTATTTATCTAATAGTAAAGGTTCCTTTGTTTCAATAATATCAGTTTTTTCTACAAGATCTAAAAAGTTCTCATTAAAATAAAATCTTAGAGGATTTTTGAAAAACCATAGAAATTTTGATAGTGACAACTTTTCATAAGATTTTTTATTATCATTTTTTATACTACAAAAAACAATATTATCCTTTCGATGCTCTAATAAATTATCATTCTTAACTATTTTATAATCCTGAAAATTATAATTTATTAACATCGAATTTTTATAAAAATACCTTCTACTAAAAGAATGTAAAGGGTGCTCTATAATCTGCAAACCTAAAAAATCGATTAATTCTGATACAGGCAAAGAAGGGGTAATAATCTTATTCCTTTTTAAATCTCTTCCAATAAAACTTATATACAAATATTTATCAGAAGAAATTATGGTATCTAAAAACAACAGCCTATCAGATAGTTTTCTATTTCTATCCCCCCTTTTTTTATAAAGTTCTAGTTCGTTTATAAATAGTTTTCTATCTGCCCTAGGAAAGTTCTCATCACTCATCCCCAATAAACAAACAACTTTAAAAGGGATACTTCGCAAAGGTACAAGCTCACAAAATGTAATTCCACCACGCATAAAATTATGAGTATTTTTTACATCATCTGAAACAGCTTTTAAAAATTCAATAAATCCATCTAACTTAATAAATATTTCATCATCTTCAATATCTTCTAACTCTTTTATAAAAGTAATAAAAGGAGCAGAATTGCTATAATCTTTACTAATGAAATCTTCGATAATATTAAATAAAAGCTCTTTTGCCCTATTAAAAGATATTTTGTTTTGAAAATTTATATAATAAAATTTTATTTTATTAATAATAAAAAGTAATTTTCCAATTAAGTCTGCTTGAGAAAGAGTTAAATCACGATAAGGTAAAACCCCGTATAATATCTCTTCGGTTTTGTTAAAAATGCCTGTTATCAATCTGTTATAAAAATACTCAAAAGTATTATAAGGTGAAATATTTTCATATTTCGTTTTTAACTCATCTGCCAAAAGCCCCCATCTTAAATTCAAGGTTTTGACCAAATTATTTATAGTTTCTATCTCAGATGTAGTAAAATGAAATTTCGATTTAATCACTTCATTCTCAAGCAAATCAATAAAATCGAGGGCATTTATATCATTTTTTAGTAGATTAAGTATTTGGAATATTGTCTTAATACCCAAATCATCATTCAAATATTTATTATCAGAAATATTGTAGTTTATCCCTTTATCCTTAAATACTGCTTCAATAAATGGTGCATAATCATTAATATCTGAACACATAACCACAACATCTTCCAAACAAACTTCATTATCATTTTCGATAATATTTAAGATATAATTATAAAGCCCTTCTACTTCTCTAAGTTTGCTGTGATAAGAGTGTATCTGAACTGTTTTATCATTTACCTTTTCTATACCCTTTACATTATATAAAATACTTTTTTTCAACTCATTCAAATTATTTGAAACATCTATTTCACTATAATTTTCATATTCAATAGGGGTAGGCTCTGTTTCATATAAAAGGGATATAAAATCTTGGAGCATTTTCCCATTATTTAGTAATATAGGGTTACCATCATTTGTGATAAAATCAGATTTCCCATATTTATTTTCTAAATACACTTTTGCTTTATCACTCAAATCATCAAACCAAAAACTTTTACATGGATTAATAGTATAAATATTAATCTTCTTATATTTTGATAACTCTTTAATAAAACTGACAAATACTGGAGGCAAAATAGATATAGAAAAGAGATTTATTTCTTGTGGTAATAAATCAGGTAAGCTTTTATCAAAACTGCCATCAAGAAATTTCTCTATACCTTTAATAATATTAGGTTTACCATAAATAACCTGCTTAAAAATTTTCTTTTGCCATTTTACACTTATTTTGTCGGGATTTTTTACAAACTCCGGTCTATAAATTACATATTGGTCAAATATATCTGCTAATTTCAAGGCAAGTTGAACCGATTTTTTACCCCCCCAATCATCAATATATTTAGTCAACTCTTCAATGTTATTATGCTGTAAATATTTTAATATATCTAAACAAACACCTTTTTTATCAAATCTAATCTTTGCCACATCTAAAATTTTTAAAACTTCTAATACTTTTAAAATAAAATTTTTTGGAAATAAGAAATCTGTATTTCCAAAAATACCATCTCTCTCTGCAAATTTTAAAGATACCCATCTCACCATACCATCAGTCTGGACAACAATCCAGTTTTTCTGGAAAAAAGGAGTTTGAGGACCGACCTTGAAATTTTTATACAAATTATCAAATAAAATATTCAAATCATTAGATAGATATAAAAACAAACCTTTATTCATAATATTAATGAGAGGGGGAAGCCCCTCTATTATTTAATAAGTTTATTTAACTCCCCTTCTATTATATTTTGATACTCTTTCATTTTTTCCTTGGTAGTCGCTTCAAATCTCATTACAAGAACTGGTTGAGTATTGCTGGCTCTTAACAACCCCCAACCTTCATCAAAAATAACTCTTATACCATCGATATCAATAATATCTTTTATATTATATTTACCATTTATTTTATATTCTTTAAAAATATTCGTTAATTCTTTGACAATTTGAAACTTTTTATCTTCAGGACATTCAAACCTAATTTCAGGTGTATTATAAACTTTTGGAACATCGGCAAGTAAATCACTCACCTTTTCGATTTTATTTTCAATCAGATTATTAACATAAGCCTCTAAAAACCTCACTGAAGAGTAAATAGCATCATCGTATCCAAAGTATTTATCATTAAAAAATATATGCCCACTCATTTCACCTGCAAGCTCTGCATTTGTCTCCTTTAATTTATTCTTAATCAACGAGTGTCCAGTCTTCCACATTATCGGTTCTGCACCTATTTTTTTAGCATAATCGAAAAATACCTGAGAAGCTTTCACATCAGCAATAACCTTTGGTTTTTCGTAATATTTTTTTAACTCTTTAGTATAAACTATTAATAACATATCACCCCATATTATATCCCCTTTCTCATCAATAACACCTATTCTATCTGCATCGCCATCATAACCGATCCCAAAATCTGCCCCTTTTTCCTTGACAGTCTTTATCAGATCTTGGAGATTTACCTCAACTGTAGGATCGGGGTGATGATTTGGGAACCTACCATCCTCTTCACAATATAGTTCAACCACTTCAACTCCTAATCTTTTAAATATTTCTGGCGCAACCCTTGATGCTACTCCATTTCCTGCATCAATGACCAATCTAATTGATCTATTTAAACTCTTTATTTTCTCTTTTAAATCAGCAAAATGCTCCTCACACCATTTAATATAAGCATCAACAATATTATATTTTTCTACAACACCCTTCTCATCACTCTTTCTATAACCATGTTTAACAATATGTTCGTAAACTGACTGAATCTTTTCAGAATGAAAAGTAGTCTTACCTATACCAAACTTCATACCATTATATTCAGGTGGGTTATGACTACCAGTAATCATAATAAAAGCATCTGGATTTAGATGAAACGCGCTAAAATAAGTCACTGGTGTTGGACATCTACCAAGTTCGATAACTTTTACACCTGCATCAACAAGCCCTTCTTTTACACCTTCAAACAGTTCATCAGAGGAAAGACGAACATCTCTACCCACTGTTATAACTGGTTGTTCTTTTTTTAATTCATCTTTTACCATATAGGCAAAAGTATTTGCAATCTGCTTAATTATCTCCTTATTAAAATTTTCTGGAACAACCCCCCTAATATCATACTGCCTAAATATTTTTTTATCTAACACTTTGACCTCCTTTGATTAATAAATATTAATAATAAGAAAAATCATAAACAAAATAACATCATTATATAACTTATTAAATTAAAACCTCTTTTTCAAGAAAAATAATATAAATTGTATGTTGAATTATTTACAATTAAAAGAATATCTGATATAATCAATTTATGAAAAAAATAGGTTATTATTTTAAAAACCTTACTGATGCAATCGAAAAAGTTTTAACTTTTTCCAAAGAAGAAGGTTTTGAGGCTATCGATTTACAATCCTTAACATCTTTAGATGAAATTGATCTATCTTGGATAGCAATCATCACTGATTCGCCAGATGATTTATCAAAGTTCAATATTAAAGATATCCCTTTAGTCAGTGTAGGTTCAACTACTTCATGTAACCAATCACAGATTTGTTATAATATATCTAAAAATTTTAATAATTTTTGTTTAAGAGGAGTTATAGACATAATTTATCATGGTGGAGTTATAGAATCATTTAATTCTGCTTCAATACCTGAATATATTAAAAAAGTCATCAAAGTATACAATGATATTGAAAATGTGGATAAGATCGTCTATTCTCTAACAAAGGATTTTATCTACTTTTTTAAAATTTCTGAAATTCAAAAATTAAGAATAGGTATTTCCGAAATACTTACAAACGCTATTGAGCATGGAAATCTTGAAATAAGTGGTGAAGAAAAATTCGAGGCTACAGAAAACGGTACCTATCAGCAATTGATTCAAGAAAGATTAAACCATAACAAGTATAAAGATAGATATGTTACCCTAACTTTAGAAATTTCAAATAACCAGGTAACAGTAATTGTAGAAGATATGGGCAATGGATTTGATACCTCCACAATTAATACAAATACCAGTCCAGAAGAAAATCTGTTAAAGCTACACGGAAGAGGAATACTCATTACAAAAATGTATTTTGATGAAATTATTTATAACGAAAAAGGTAATAAAGCTACTTTAATAAAGAAGATTAATCAATGTTAACTATACTTGGAGCTAGAGGTACTATCCCTGTATCAGGTTACTCCTATATTAAATACGGTGGTTCTACACCATCATTATTTTTACCTTTAAATGAAACTGCCATAATTTTTGATGCAGGCACAGGTCTATATAAACTTAACAAAGTTAAGAATTTGAAAAATATATACATCTTTCTTACCCATCTTCATTGGGATCATATTATGGGATTGCCACTCTTTTCTTATTTTTATAACCCATCAGCAAATATTAAAATTTTTATAGATAAAAAGGATGATATAGATTCCACTGAGTTTATAAAACATCTATTTAAAGAGCCATTTTTCCCAGTTTCACACGAAAAACTTAATTGCAATTTACAAATTGAAAATATATTTCATGGTGAAGAAATTAAAATATCAAACCTTTCAATCACCCCTTTTGAAGGCAACCATCCAAACGGTGCTTCGATGTTTTTATGCAAAAATCAATCATTCTCCTTTCTGTATGCCACCGATTTTGAGCATGGTTCATCAAAAGATGATTTAATCGTAGAAGTTGCTAAGCATGTAAATTATTTCATTTTTGATACCACTTACACTCCAGAAGATTTTATAGGTGAAAGAGATGGAATACCAAAAAATGGGTGGGGACACTCCACATATGAGTATGGTGCTAAATTTGCAAAAAAAGCAAAAGTAAAAAATCTGATTTTATTCCATCACAATCCTGAATATACAGATTGTTTCCTTGATAAAATGGTTATCAGATCAAAAAAACTTTTTTCAAATACCATAGCAGCAACAGAAGGGCTCATTTTAGATTAACTTTCTTCAAAAATAATTACTGACTTTCTAATTTCATGTCTATATTTTTATATTTATAAAAATATAGATTTATAAAAATGATAATCATTACCCTATTAGCATTCATATTTAGTTTTCTTTTTGCACTTGGAGGAGTTGGCTCAGCAATAGTTTTAGTCCCTATAATGTATTGGCTTGGAATCCCTTTAAGTGAAGCCAAACCAACAGGGCTCTTTATTAACACCATATCTTTAATAGGAGCAACATATTCAAATATAAAAAATAAAAGACTGGATATAAAAATTGGAATACCCATTATTGTTGCCTCAATAATTTTAGCTCCTATTGGTGCATATTTTTCTACAATTATTCCTAAAAAAGTTGTCCTATTGATATTTATATCTTTTTTAATCTTTTCATCTTTTATGATGCTATTTTTTAGGGCTTCCAAATATGAGAGTAATTACAGAGAAGATCCCCCTTATATTGAATTGACATTTACTGGTTCATTAGCTGGTTTTATCTCAGGACTTTTGGGTGTTGGTGGCGGCGGATTAATTTCTCCATTGATGATAATGCTTGGCTTCAACCCTAAAAAAGTTGCTAAAGTAACTGCTTTTGTAGTCCCTTTTTCATCAATCACAGGTTTTTTTGCTTATCTTGCAATGGGGCATATAAATATCAAACTACTAACTTTTGTCGGATTGGCAGCATATTTAGGAGGGTATTTAGATACACACCTTATGCATTTAAAAATGAAACCAGCTACAGTAAAAAAATTCTTAGGCATCATTTTGCTAATTTTAGCAATTAAATTGTTAATAAAAATATTTTAAACAGGAGGTCAATATGTTTGACAAACACAGAGAAATTGTAAACTCAATCGAAAATCTTACCAACGAAGAAAGGGAATTTTTGTATTCAGCACTTAACATGCATGGCCATATTTGTGACGGTATGCCAATGGGTTATGTGGCAGGACTTGCAGCTTTAAAAGCTCTTGGAACAAGTAGAGAAAGAAATATGGATAAGTTTGTTATTATCAACGTAGGTGACAAACATGCTGCAGGTTGCTTTGCTGATGGTGTTCAATTTGCTACAGGTTGCACCTTTGGAAAAGGGCTCATGAAAAAAGAAGCAAAAGGGAAATGGACTTTTACTTTGGTTGATAAGGTAAAAGAAAAAGCTGTAAAAGTGAAAATCAGACCAGAACTTTTGCAGAAAGCATTCAAAGCACCTTTCATAACAGATTATAGAATAAAAGGTGTAAAACCTACATAAGTCCCAATAGAGGTGGCAGCACCAGTTTTTAAAAGACCTTTCACATTAAAACTTGAAGATATTGTTGAAATAGAAGGGCCTTTTGACTTTAATGTGCCAAAAGGGAAATCATGCTTTAACCTTGTAATATGCGAAAGCTGTGGAGATGCAGTTGCAGAAAATTATGTTAAGATAGTTGATGGCAAAAAAGTTTGTCCTGACCGCTTCCCATATTAAAATATAAAAAAGGGGGCTACCCCTTTTTTATAAAAATTGATTGAAAATTTTAATAAAAAATATATTATCTTCCTCATGCTAAATTTTGAGGAAACAAATAATATTTTATCAACAGATCAGATTTTTGAGCTGTTTTTAAATAACAGCAAATTTAATGTTATTTACAGAGAAGCTTTATTCCCCATTAAGACTTCATCAATAAACATAAATAAAAATGATGTTGTAGAAGTCTTATTAGGGATGTCATCCGTAGGAACTAAAACCATTGCTTTTTTCCATAAAATCCCAAGGATACAAACACTATTTAAACTCAGAGCTCCTTTATTGTTCATAACTCGACTTTTACCTGAACATTTAGAAATACCTACAATTTTTATAAAAAACCTGGATAATCTTATAGATTTACTTAATATAGCTGAAAAAACTTCTATGGAATCAAACTTACCCGTAAATGTTGTTTTATCACCAAATGTTTTTAACAATATATCAAAAAATAATAATATTGAGAGGGAACATTCTATCATAAAACCCTATCTAAGTAGTGATTCTTTAAAAAAATTCGACTTCGAATCCTTATATGAACATCTTCAATTATCTGAGGCCATTTTATCTAATTTTTTTAAAAATATTGAATTAACAGACGAGCTCTCATTTTATGAAAATAATAAAAGTTTTATACCATATATAGTACCCAATATAAAAAATAAATTTATCGAAAAAATTGCTCAATCAACTTTCAAAATCCCAAATGAAGAGAAATATTTCTTTAATAAATTAAGTTTACAATTTAATATAAATCTTAAATTTGAAATTTATGAAAAAAGAGACAGTGAAGTTGACACTAAAAGTTATCTGTGTCCAGGATGTCCTTTTGTCCCATTAAAAGGTATTGTAAAAAATTATCAAATGGTATTCTCCGATATCCCTTGCAGCATAATTCAAAATCTCTTCAATGTTAAATTTGCAAATTTTAATGAGTATTATGGACTAACTTATGAAAGAACACAGCTAAATACACTTTATATTGGAAACATTTCAAACATAAACAATCATTTTATAAATAATCTTAAGCCACATCAAAAAATAATCCTTTTAGCAGATAACGAAACTTATAAAATTAACAATTTACCTCTATTAAAAAAGCTGTTTAAAGCACCAGCTACTAATTTTATATTTCCATACTCATGCGAAAATATCCCACATAAAAAAAGTGCAACAATTAAAGAGAAAAAATGCAAATGTCTTTCTTTAAATGAAAAAGCAAAATGTATAGAAAATACATACTGTCCAGCTCTATTTTATCATGATAACAAAGTTTTTATCAACAGTGCATTATGTATAGGTTGCAATTTTTGCAAAGAATTTTGCCCTTATGGAGCAATTAGATGAATTATCTTATTACATTTTACTATTTAAACAAAAAACTGTTCATCGAAGAAATCTATCCATTAATAATTGAAACATTAGAAAATGCAGATTATCTCACTCAGTCTTTTGGACATTTATTTGAGACACCAGATATTATAACTGTAACATCATTAAAAATAGTTGGCAGTCAAAAAAAAGAAATCAAAAAAATTATAGTTGATATGGATAATATAATTGAAAATTCACTTGAACCAGTTATAAAACCTGATAAAATCATTGATAATAATCTTCATTATTGGCAACTTGCAGGTTCAATCATAAAGTCTTTTCCTGATACATCAACTGCTTATTTCACAGGTTTTTTAACTGAAAAAAATAAAAAGGATATTTTAAATATCTTTGCAAATTCAAGACCTATTACTAACTTTTAATTTCTTTTTCATCAAATATTATTGCCTGAAACTTATATATATCAACACCACCTTTCTTCCATGTATCGGGTGGCAAACCTGCCTTTAAACAAGTATATGATAAAAATTCATATTTATCCCAATTATGTTCTACTGCCACCTGTGGCAACAATACCCCACTAAAAAACCCTTTTTTTACATACAACCCATCTTGTCCCACTACAATTTCTTCTATATCATGGACTTTTTGCATTGGTGTTAAAATTGAAATTTCGATTATTATATTATCAAGCTCATCTTTAGTCAAAGGGGTAAATCTCGGATCATGAAATGCTGCCTGAATAGCCATATCCCGAACATTATAAACTATATTAATATCGTTACGAAAATTACCTATACACCCTCTTAGATCACCACTTATAGTATGTAAAGTAACAAAACAACCAGAATTAAAATTTAATTCATCAGGAATATTTTCTGGTTCATATAACTTTCCATTAAATTTTTTCTCAATAGTTTTTCTTGCAACATTTAACAGATATTTTTTTGAGTTAAAACTTAACTCACCCATTTTACACCCCAATGTTGAAAATTTGTTGAAAACTATTCACAAAAAAACCTAATGTTAGCATAGCAATAAGTAAATATATACATTTCCTCATACTTATCAATATTTTAAAAAAATTCCTTTAAATATTAGGGTTCCCTTGTCAAGTATTTTTTTATATACATCATTTGTGCAATTCTTGTGGAAATTATCAACAGACTCTATGTATAATTTTAACGCAACAATACAATTTTTCATTCTGCTGAATTTTTAGTCAATACAACAACTTTATTTTTACCTTTATTTTTTGCATCATAAAGAGCCTTATCTACCAAGTCTAATAACTCATAACTTTTTTCCGAGGTATCAGGGAAACCAACAACTCCAAGACTTATTGTGACATTAAAACCTTTCCCTTTTTCAGTAAACACAGGCTTTATAGCAATACTTTTTCTTAGCCTATCAGCAAAAATTTTACCATTATTTAAAGGGGTCTCTACTAAACATATCATAAATTCATCGCCACCGTATCTACATGCAAAATCTGTTCTTCGAATATTTTTCTTAATCTCCTCTGCAATGAACAGAATTACTTTAGTTCCGTATTTATGCCCATAAGTGTCATTGACTTTTTTTAAGTCGTCACTATCCAACATTATAAGTGTAAAGCTCTTTTTATACCTAACTGATCTGTAGTATTCTTCTTCAAACTTTCTCAAAAACCCTTTTTGATTTAGTAGCCCTGTAAGATCATCAGTTATGGATAATTCATTAATTTGATAATAAAGCTTATCTATCCAAAATCTTATAATAATAAAAAAGAATAAAAGTACCCCATAAATCATTGTAAAATTTGATAACACTTCTATTTTTAAAACTACAACATCAAATAGTAATGCCAACAAAGAAAATATCACTTTAAAAAAATAATATTTTGATTGAAAAATCAGATATGGCAAAAGCAAAATTTGGAAGTACAATAATTTATTATCAAAATAAACAGTAAACAATAAAAAACAAAAACATAAGATAAATAAAAAGTCATCTAAATATATTTTCTTAACAAAAGTTAAACCTAAAAAAAGGATTAAAACCAATGAAGTAACCAAAAGTATATTACTTTCAGCTCTGTAATAAGTTTCATAAAAAAGAATTAGTGCAGTTAAAATTACAAAATAATTTTTTTTAATGCTTTCTATCATAATTCAATTATAATTAATTTTAATTTTTACACAATAAAAATTATATCTGGCCAACCTTGTAGAAAACGATGTTTTATTTTTACAAAACTATAAATCATTATTGATTTTGTTGATTAATTAAAACCCAATACCATGTATATTGTATACAATCTAATTGACAAAAAAGATTTCTTATGTTAGTTTTATGTTAAATTTAACGATGTTTGTATCTTAAAATAAAGAAGGGGTGTAAAATGCCAAGAAAAGATCTTATCACGTATCCCAAAAAAGTTTCTTATCGTAAGCACACCGGTATGACCGCATGGTTGCTTCACAGAATCACCGGTGTAATTTTAGGTCTTTACCTTATTTTTCATATTTTAGGTAAAGCAGGTGTTGCAGAATGGTTTACAAGCCTTACTGCAAATGCTGGAGTAAGGGCAATAGTATTTTTAACATTCATTTATCATGCTTTTAACGGTTTTAGAATTGTTTTAATCGATTTTAGCAATGGTGCTGAAAAAGGTGTTTTTGCTAAGCAGTTTATGGTTGTTATCTTTTTAGTGATTGTTGTTTTTATCATTGGTGCAATACCTATATTTTCATAAGGAGGAATTATTATGAAATATTATAAGTTTATGGGTTCAAGCGACAGAGGTGTATTTGAATGGTTAATGCAAAGGATTTCTGGTGTTATTTTAATCCTTGTAATTTTTATACACTTTTTCTCAATGATTAAAAGTGGTGAGTGGGGATTAAAAAAGATTGTATTAGGGCCACTTTTCGCTTTCGGTATTTTCCATACTTTCAACGGTTTTAAAATGATTACTGATGATTATGTTTCTAGTCCAACTTGGAGAGCAATTTTACTTGCTATCTATTGGATTGTTGGAGTAACTTTAGCTATACTTTCTTTAACAGTAATTTCATCTTTATAAAAAATTTTAGTGAGGGGTAAAAGTTATGTCTGTGAAAGTTGAATATCATAAGTTTGATGTTATAATAGTTGGTGCTGGTGGTGCAGGACTTAATGCTGCACAGGTAGCATCTCAATACTGTAAAACAGCTGTAATTTCAGAAGTTTATCCTACAAGAAGTCATACAATTTCTGCTCAGGGTGGTATTTCTGCAGCATTGGGAAATTTAGAAGAAGACCACTGGCATTGGCACATGTTTGATACTGTAAAAGGTTCTGATTACTTGGCTGATCAGGATGCCTGTGAATATATGACCAGATTAGCTCCAGAAATGATTATCGAACTTGAGCATATAGGTTTACCATTTAGTAGAACACCAGATGGTAAAATCGCACAAAGACCATTTGGTGGACATACTGCAGAATTTGGCAAAAGACCTGTAAAAAGAGCTTGCTATGCAGCAGATAGAACAGGTCATGCTATGCTTCAAACCCTATATGAAAAATCAGTGGCTCAAGGTACACACTTCTTTAGCGAATTCTATGCTTTAGAGTTATTAACTAATGATGGCGTAGTAAATGGTGTTCTTTGCTGGGATATTCAAAATGGTGGATTTCATATATTCCATGCAAAAGCAGTAGTTTTTGCTACTGGTGGTAGTGGTAGAATTTTTAAAACAAATTCAAATGCTCACATCAATACTGGTGACGGTATTGCAATGGCAATGAGAGCTGGTTTCTCATGGTGTGATGCCGAGTTTTTCCAGTTTCACCCAACAGGTATTTACGGTGCAGGCAACCTCATCACAGAAGGGGTTCGCGGTGAAGGTGGTATACTTCTTAATGCAAATGGCGAAAGGTTTATGGAAAGATACGCTCCAACCATCAAAGATCTTGCACCAAGGGATATCGTATCTCGTTCTATGATGAGAGAAATTCTAGAAGGTAGAGGTGTTGGACCTAATAAAGATTATATTTTATTAAAAATAGATCATATTGGTGCAGATGCTATTATGGAAAAACTTCCAGGTATTCACGAATTAGCACTTGTATTTGCTGGCGTTGACTGTACTAAAGAACCAATCCCTGTTGTTCCAACGGCTCACTATCAAAATGGAGGTATTCCAACTAATTACTTAACCCAAGTAATAAAAGCTAAAGGTGAAAACCCTGAAGAGCCAGTTCCAGGATTCTTTGCTGCTGGTGAATGTGCTGCTGCATCTGTTCATGGAGCAAACAGGCTTGGTACAAACTCACTACTTGACTTAGTTGTATTTGGTAGAACAGCTGGTGAACAAGCTGCAAAATGGGCTCTAAATAATCCACTTGTGCCATTAAAAGAAAATGCAGGTGATTTTGGTATCAATTTACTCCAAAAATTTGCTAACTCAAATGGTAAATATACATTTGGCTCAATTTACAACGAGTTAATAGAAACAATGCAGAGAAATGTTTCCGTGTTTAGAACAGAAGAAGGGATGCTAGAGGCTTTAGAAAAAATAAATGAATTAGAAAAGAAAATGGATGACTTTAGAGTTAATGATAAATCAAATATCTATAATCTTGAATTAATTGAAGCATTAGAACTAAATAATATGATTATGGTAGCAAAAGCACTTACTAAAGCTGCTATTGAAAGAAAAGAATCTCGTGGCGGACATTATAGAGATGATTATCCAGAAAGGGATGATGAAAACTACTTAAAGCATACTGAGGTTTTCTATGAAGATGGCGAATTTGAGGTTAAGTATAGACCAGTAAGAATGAAGCCTCTTACTGTTGATCCATTCCCACCAAAACCAAGAGTATATTAAGATAGGGGGCGATAGTTATGAACAGATATGTTACTTTTGAAATATTTAGATATGACCCAGAAAAGGATAAAGAGCCATATTATCAAACATACAAAGTAGAAATTCGTAGAAAGGGTATGCTTATTTTAGAAGGTTTAAACCAGATTAAATGGGAGCAAGACCCTACACTCTCATTTAGAAGATCTTGCCGTGAAGGTGTTTGTGGATCTGATGGTATAAATGTAAACGGCGTAAATATGCTTTCATGTATTACAAAAATTGAAGATCTTGGTACTGATCATCTTGTAATTCAGCCTCTTCCTGGTATGCCTGTAATGAGAGACCTTGTTGTTGATGTAACAGACTTTTTCCAAAAATTTATTACTGTTAAACCATATTTAATTAGAAAATCTCCAACTCCTGACAAAGAATTTTATCAATCTCCAGAAGACAGGAAAAAACTCGATGGCCTTTATGAATGTATCCTTTGTGGTTGCTGTTCTTCATCTTGTCCTTCTTACTGGGCTGACAAAAATTATCTTGGACCAAATGCTTTCTTGAGAGCATGGAGATATCTTGCTGACTCAAGGGATGAAGGAGCTGACGAAAGATTGCCAATATTAAATGATAAGCATGGCGTTTGGAGATGTCATACAATTTACAACTGTGTAGAGGCATGTCCTAAAGAGCTTAACCCAACAAAAGCAATTGTAGAAATTCGCAGAATGCTAATGAATAGAAATTACTAAAAAAGGTGGGCTATAAGCCCACCTTTTACTTTTTAAAGTTATAGTAATATCTTATATTACTGTTTTTATCTGTTATCAAAAATAAACTAAATGGCGCTTCTCTTTTTAAATTTTTAAAATTTATTATAAATCGTAGATCAGATATCTTATACTCATTATTACTAATTTGTTTTACAATAGGATACTTTAGAAACCAATAATATGTTTTCAAAAAGCCATCAACAGTAAATAGTTTTGATAATGATGAGTTTTTTAGGGATTTATATACTGCAAAATCAGCATTATGAGTCTCAGCAAATAATTTTTTAGTGGTAACATAGTAAAAAGAACTATCTTCTAAAATGATTTTCCAATAAATTGGTGTAAATGGAGAAGGAGTCAAGTAAACCTTTTTATCAGGATATTTTGCTTCTAACATGCTCGTATAAATTTCCTTAAGTGCTAAATTTGACAGAGGATAAACAAAGATAAAGCTAAACAATATTAATCTCATTTTTTTAGAAGTAAGTTTTTTTGAAATGAAAAAGAATATCAATATAGTGACTGTAAAAATAGGATCTATTATAAATGTGCACTCAAGAGTGTATCTTTCATTTGTAAATGGGAGAGCTATCTGTGTGCCGTAACTTGTAATTAAATCCAAAAATATGTGAACAAAGCTGAAAAATGTAAAAATTAAAAATATCTTTTTTAAATCTGTTTTACGAAAAAAAATATATTTTAATAAAAGTGCCAATATGAATGAAAGTAAAATAGCACCTAAAAAAGAGTGAGTTATCCCGCGGTGATGAATCAGATAAAGCTGAGGATTATTAGCAAGTCCAATGATATTATCAATATCCGGCAAAAGTGCGCCTATCACTGAAATTATGTATATACTTTTGTCACTTTTTTTATCTTTTAAATATGAGCCGCCTAAAAGTCCGCTTCCAATATGAGTAACAGGATCCATTTTCACCTCTTTTCAGTAAAATATATATAAAAAAATTAAAGTCTATAAAAATCTAATTTAAAATCATTACAAGTTTATTTTTTAATATATGTATGGTAAGATATAAATATGAAAATACTATTAACCGGTGTGACAGGATTTGTAGGCAGAAGACTTGCTGAAGAGCTATTTAACGAAAATATTGAAATTAATCTTTTAGTTAGAAACTCCAATAAATTAGAAGAAAAGTTTAAAAGCAGATGTAATGTATTTGAAGGGGATACCTTTAATATCAAGATTCTTGAAAAAGCTTTGGAAGGTGTTGATACGGCAGTCTATCTTATTCATATGATGGGTAGTGATAAGGATTATTTGGAGGCTGAAAAAAAGAGTGCGGAAAATTTTATCAAGATCTGTGAAAAGCAATCTGTAAAAAGAGTTATTTATATGGGTGGTCTTGGCAATAAAGAAAATTTAAGCGTTCATCTAAAAAGCAGATATATTACCGGTGAGATTTTAAGCAGCTCACCTAAAGTTTCATGTTTATGGTTTAGGGCAGGGGTAATAATTGGCTCAGGAAGTGCAAGTTTTGAAATAATTCGAAGTCTTGTAGAAAAATTGCCTGTAATGGTTGCACCAAAATGGGTAAATACACTTACATCACCAGTATATATTGGTGATGTAATTAAATATTTAAAATCTGCAATTTTGTCTGATTATTATAAAACAGCCAAGATTGATATAGGTGTGTCACCTATGACTTTCAAAGATATGGTGTTAAAGACTGCAAAAGTATTGGGGCTTAAAAGGTATATTCTATCTGTTCCACTCTTAACTCCAAGGCTATCTTCTTATTGGTTGATACTTTTTTCCCTGTAAATTTTGACATAGCAAGAGAGCTTGTAATGGGGCTCAAACATGAAAGTATTATTGAAAACAGTAATGCAAAAAAGATTTTCCCTGATGTAAAGGTTACAGAATTTGAAGAAGCTGTAAGACTATCAATAGAAGAGATTAAAAAAAATCAGGTGATTAGCAGATGGTGCGACAGTAGCAAATCACAAGTTTGCGATGTCCCTTTTGTGCCGGAAGTGTCAAAGGCGATTTATGTGGACAGATATTTCACAAAAATAGATGAAGACAAGGCGTATAACATTTTTCAGGTGTGCAAATCAGCAGGTGGCGAAAATGGATGGTTTGCCTTAAATTTCCTTTGGGGGATTAGAGGCTTGATTGATAAACTTGTTGGCGGGTATGGGCTTAACAGAGGAAGAAGAAAAGGGGACTTGCGAATAGGGGATAGCATAGATTTTTGGAAGGTAATAGATATTGTTGAAAATAAAAGGCTTTTACTTGAAGCACAAATGAGGTTACCCGGCAAGGCGTGGTTAGAGTTTTCAATTTTAGATGATGATTTTACAATTACAGCATATTTTTATCCGAAGGGGCTTGCGGGAAGAATCTACTGGTATTTAATGCTCCCATTTCATAAAATTATATTCAAACTTATGCAAAAAGATATAATCAGGCAGGCGAATGAATTATCTTGAAAGGGTTACTTGTGTAAAAAAATCATCCAAAAAAAGGGATTATATCCTTTATTGGATGCAGGGTGCTTTCAGAGTAGAATATAACCACAGCCTTGAGTTTGCAAAATATTTGGCTATAAATAAAAATTTGCCGTTGAAAGTTTTGGTAGTGGTCGATTTTAACTATAAAGATGCCAATAACAGGCATTTTAAATTTTTTATCGACGGTATTTTGGAGCTTGTAGAAAAATTTAATGATTTAAAGATATCTTTCCATGTTAAAGTAGGCTCTTTTACAGAAATTCTGCCTCAATATCTAAACGATGCCAACATGCTTATAACAGATAAGGCATACTTAAAATGGCTTAGAGATTTGAGAAATAAAATTTATAAAAATAATGATCTTACAATTTATGAGGTTGATACAAATCTTGTTGTGCCTGTACAGGTTGCAAGCTCAAAGCGTGAATACGGAGCATATACGATAAGACCTAAAATTAATAAATTAAAAGAAAAATTTTTAAACGATTTTGTGATTTTTGATTATAGGGATAATAATTTTGAGCTGGAAAATGATTTGGATAGTTTGGTTATTGATAAATTAAAATCAGTTTATTACCTCAAACCAGTTGATTTCAAAGGTGGAGAAAGTGAAGCTGATAAGCTTCTGAGAGATTTTTTAAATGAAAAGTATGATAACTTTGCAGAGAAAAGAGGAGACCCTGCCTTTGATTTTGAGTCAAATTTGAGTTTTTATCTACATTTTGGATTTATCAGTCCTATTAAAATCTTAAAAGAGGCTTTAAAAATAGAAACTAATCCTGAAAATTATGAAACCCTATTTGAGCAGCTTGTTGTAAGAAGGGAATTAGCCCACAACTTTACTTACTATACTGATGATATTCATAATCTTTACACATTTTTGCCTGAGTGGTCTAAAAATACATTAAAAACCCATGAAAAAGATAAAAGAGAATATATTTATACTTTAAATGAGTTAGAAGGTTGTAAAACTCATGACAAGTTTTGGAATGCAGCCCAATATGAGCTTATAAATAAAGGTAAAATTCACAATTATATGCGTATGTATTGGGGTAAAAAAGTCATAGAGTGGTCTAAGTCGATGAAGCCTGCCTACGAAAATCTAATCTTTTTAAATGACAAATATGCTCTTGATGGAAGAGATCCAAACGGTTATGCGGGTATTGCATGGTGTTTTGGGATGCATGACAGAGCATTTAAAGAGAGAGAAATTTTTGACAAAGTGAGGTATATGTCAGAAAATGGCCTTAAAAGGAAATTTAATATGAATAGATATCTTATGAGGGTTGGTGTTTGAGAATAGTTATTTTGATATTACTTTTGTTTACAAATTTTGCTTTTGCATCAGACTTTGTAAAATTAAAGGCAACTGACCGTATAAATTTGCCTAATGACCTTTATTATAAAGATAATTTTGTAAGTCAGTGGTGGTATTTTACAGGGCATTTAAATTCAAATGATGGGAAAAAATTTGGCTATGAGCTTACAATATTTGTAGTAAATGTGAATAAGAAAAAGTATAAAAGCAAATTTGGGCTAAACAGGATTTATATTTCTCATTTTGCAATAACAGATATAAACAATCAAAAATATTACTTTGAAGATGATACATCAAGAGGAGCTTATAATGAAGCTGCAGCAAGTGATAATAAATTGTATGTAAAGGTTTTTGATGATTTGGTTACCGGTAGCATTGAACAATTTGACATAAAAGCAAAAGCTAAAAACTTTAGTATTGATATTAAATTGATACCTACCAAAAATCCTATTTTAAACGGGGAAAACGGTTATTCAAATAAGATTTACGGATGTGAAGAATGTGCTTCACTATATTTTTCAATTACAAGGATGAAAACGACCGGATATTTACAGATTGATGAGAAAAAATATTCAGTTTCGGGGGAAAGCTGGTTTGACAGAGAAATTAATTCAGATTACAGCACCGATAAATTAAAAGGTTGGGACTGGTTTTCAATTATGCTTGATGATGGCAAAGAGATTATCATTTATCAAATTAAAAATAAAGATGGTAAAATTGACAAAAGCTCATACGCTGCAATTATTGATAAAAACGGCAATAAAATGAATCTTGTTTTTGATAGAGTAAAACTTAAGCCTTTAAAATTTTACAAATCAAAAATAACCTCTGCAAAATACCCTATAAAATGGGAAATTAAGATTGATGATAAAAAGATATTTGTGGAATCTCTTGTTAAGAATCAAGAGTTTATAGCTTCAAAATCAACGTTTAATTATTATTACGAAGGTGCTTGTAAGGTTTATGGGGATTTTCAGGGGAAAGCTTATATGGAGCTCACTGGATATTGAAATATTGTAAAAAATACTGGAGAAATTGATGATAGCTCTTAAAAATGTATGTAAAAGTTATGGCGAAACAAAAGTTTTAAAAGATATTAATTTATATATCAAAGATGGAGAATTTGTATCAATAATGGGCCCATCTGGCTCAGGCAAATCCACACTTTTAAATATAATAGGTGCAATGGATAAACCTGATACTGGAGAAGTTATAATTAATGGTATAAATATTACAAATTTTAATGAAGAAGAATTAACTGAATTTAGAAAAAAGTATATAGGTTTTATTTTTCAGTTTTTTAATTTATTCAACAATCTTACAGTTTATGAAAATGTCTTAATCCCACTTTTGATAAATGGCATTAATAAAGAAGATGAGATAAAAGAGATATTAGATATCCTTGATATTAAACACAAAATAGATAATTTTGCACATCAACTATCAGGTGGTGAGCAGCAAAGAGTTGCAATAGCACGCACAATAATAAAAAGGCCTAAAATTATTTTGGCTGATGAGCCCACAGGAAGCCTTGATACACTCACTGGTGAAAAAATCTTAAACATTTTAAAGAGTTTAAATGAAAAATATAATACTACGATTGTTATGGTCACTCACAACGAAGAGATTGCAAAATTTACCGATAGAGTAATCCGTATTAAAGATGGCCGTATTAGAGATGAGATAAGTGATTAACAGTTTAAGACTTATATTTATTTTTGCCTTGAGAAATCTAAAAGAAGAAAAGCTCTTTAGCCTTATATCCATTTTTGGTGTAGCTCTTGGAGTGGGCATGTTTTTATCTATTTTGAATTCCACCCAAAGTGCAATAAAAAGTATGTCAAGTGATATTGAAAAATTAAATCCAATAGCAAATTATGAGATAAATGACAAATTTGGCAAACCTTTTGACGAGAGTATAATTAAAATTTTAAATGGTAAACAGATAAGAAATTACCCTGTCATAAAAATTAATGCTCAATCAGAAAGAGAAAGATTAGTTATCCCTTTATTTGCAATAGATTCACTTAAAGTAATAAAAAACAGTAATATTAACATAACAGACTCAAATTTAGATTTGCAGAGTTTTTTTCAAAAACAAAATACAATATTTATTACTGATGACATCGCAAAAAGATTAAATGTAAAAATAAATGATGAGCTTTTCTTAAATGCAGATGGAAGAAAAAAGTTTTTTATTGCTGGTATCATAAATTCAGAGCAAGTGCCTTCTGGTATTTATCAGGATATTGGTAATTTTCAAGAAGAATTTAAATTCTTTGGGAAAGTATCAAGGATTGATGTAAATTTAAAACAAGAACAGGTTGATGAGATAAAATCTTTGTTGCCTGAAAATCTTCTTTTGCAAAAGAAGTCTGTGCTTATAAAAAATCAGGGGGAAATCTTAAAATCATTCAAGATGAACCTTTATTTTATAAGCTTTATAGCTTTTTTAGTAGGATTCTTTATGCTCTTTAATACTATTTTTATTACCGTTGTCAAAAAAAGAGAACAAATTGGCACATTGAGGGCATTGGGAAGTTCAAAATTGCAGATTTTATTTTTGTTTATTTTTCAGTCACTTTTCCTTGGTATTTTGGGTTCAATTTTAGGGCTATTATTAGGACAAATTTTAAACATATATTCTTCAGCAGTAGTTGAAGAGACAATTAGCACAATCTTCAAACCTGTTTATATAAAAAACATTTTTTCGTTTAACTCATATTCATTTTATGCTGTTTTTTTGGGTATTTGCATCTCACTCTTATCCTCTGTCTTTCCTGCGATAGAAGCAGCCAGGGTAAACCCTGTGGAAACTGTAAGAAGAGGGACTTTTGAGCTTAAATTTAAAAAATATTATAAAATTTGGTTTTTAGTTGGACTTTTCTTCATCGCGGTTGGAATAATGTTTAGCTTTTTTGATTATTACTACAATATTTCTGAGTATCCTTATCTATCATATGTGGGAGTTTTTTTTATACTGATTGGTTTTTGTGCTGCCGCGTTTTTATATCTTGAAAAGCTTATACTTTTTATAGAAAAATTTATGAAAAAGATATTTAAGACAGCAGGTTTTATATCTTTTGCAGATATTTTCAGTAGCTCATACCGATTTGCCATTGCACTAATAAGTGTAGCTATTTCAACGGCGCTTGTTATCAGCATGGTTACTTTAATAGATTCCTTTAAAATTTCACTCACAAAATGGATAGATAACAACCTTAGAGCAGATATTTTTATCAAGTCCGCAAGTTGTTCGTCCAATTTTTGTTTTGAGCCCCTTGATGAAAATATGTTATATAAAATCAAAACTGTTGATGGGGTAGAAGCTGTCAGCACTTTTCGTGCTATGCCGGGGACTTTTAAAGGGAAAGAGATACTTTTAGGTTTCGGGGAGGAAAAGGTTGTTAAAAAGTATCATAACGGTATCGATAATTTTGAAGTAACAAAAAGTGTTGCTGTTTCAGAGTATTTTAAAATTAGGTACGGTTTAAAAGTAGGGGATTTTATAGAAATTGACACGCCAAATGGGAAGGAAAAATTTAAAATCAGAGAAATTTTTACAAGTTATTTTACTGTAAATGGATTTATAATCTTTGATAACTCTTTTCAAAAAAGGTATTGGGACGAATTAAAATTTACTCAGGTCAGTATTTATCTCAAAAAAGGGGTTGATGCAGATAGTGTTATCAGCAAATTAGAAAACTTAATTAATCAAGATGGAAGTTTAGATATTTTCAATAACGATGTTATCAGGAAAAAGGTTATCAAAATCTTTGATAAGAGCTTTGCTATTACATATGCTATTCAGGGGATAGCTCTTATTGTATCACTGCTTGGCGTGGGGAATATGCTCTATGCAGTAGCCCTTGAGAGAAGAAAAGAGATTAGCATTTTAAAATATTTAGGTGCAAATAACAGACTTTTATCTAAAATCTACACACTGTCTGCAGCTGTAATCGGTTTTTTTGGTGTTTTTTACGGAGTCTTACTTGGAAGTGTTTTAAGTGTAATAATCATCAAAGTGGTAAATACAAAATCTTTTGGCTGGTCAATTGAGTATCATGTCAATTTTTTAAAAACATCACTTTTACTCTTAGTCCTTGTGCTGTTTGTAATTTTTGCGGGGTTATTGCCTATCAAAACTATTAAACATCTCGACCCTAAAAAATTTGCAAGTTATGAGTAAAAAAAGAGGGGGGAGGGGGTAGCCCTCCCCCATTGACTAACGGTAAATAAGATTTGGTAAAAATAGCGATATCTGTGGAATATAGGTTATTATAAGTAATCCTATTAAAAGAGCAAAGAACCAAGGCATAGAAGCTCTAATAACATCTTGCAAGTTCATACCTGAAATACCACTAGCAACAAACAGATTTAAACCTACTGGGGGAGTAAGCATACCAATTTCCATATTTACAGTGATAATTACACCAAGATGAATAGGATCAATTCCAAGCTTCACAGCTGCAGGATATATCAATGGAGCTACAATCATAATCAAACTTGATGGCTCCATAAAGTTACCACCTATCAACAACAAGATGTTTACAAATATCAAAAATACCACTTTATTAAAATTCATATCAATAATCCACTGAGCCAGAGCCTGAGGTATCTGCTGGATTGTTAAAAAGTAAGCAAAAAGCATTGCATTAGCAATAATAAACAGTATCATAGCAGATGTAGCTGCAGATGTCATGATAACTCTTGGAATCATCTTCCATTTTAAATCTTTATATATAAATTTCACTACGAAAAATCCATAGACAGCTGATACAGCAGCAGCCTCAGTTGGTGTAAATATACCTCCATAAATACCACCAATAACTATTACAATAACAAAAAGCCCCCATGAAGCCTCTTTAAATGATTTCCATATTTCCGAAAATGGAGCTCTTTTTTCCTTTTTAAACCCTGCTCTTCTTGCCGCAATATATGTCACTACCATCAACATTGTCCCAAGAAAAACACCTGGAACAAAACCAGCCATAAATAACTTACCAATAGATTGGTCAACTGTAACACCATACACAATCAATACAATGGAAGGTGGTATTAAAATACCAAGAGACCCTGCACACACAATTGAACCTACAGAGAATTTAGGTGAATAACCAGCTTCCTGAATAGCACCAATCATAATTGAACCTATAGCTGCAACAGTAGCAGGTGATGAACCACTAACTGCCGCAAAAATTATACATGCAAAAATAGCACTCATTGGAAGGCCACCAGGCAAGTGCCCCACAACAGCCTTTGCAAATCTTATTATTCTTTCAGCAGCTCCACCTTGAGATAAAAAGTTTCCAGCCAAAACGAAAAGAGGTATTGCCATAAGGGCAAACTTATCTATCGAAGTAAACATTTTTTGAGCAATAACGAGTGTTGGCTGATCAGTAAACAGTAGCATTGTTATTGTAGTTGATAAGCCTAATGACACAGCAATTGGTATCCCAACTAATAAAAACAAAAACAAAAGTCCAAATAATGTTATCGCCACCATTAGTGCTGCTCCTTCATAATCATATCATAACTAAATTTATCTGCAGGTATCTTTAATGTCGCTATTATTTTTAATAAAACCTGATATGCAGCTATACTCATTGTAATTGGAACGCAAAGATAAATAATCCAGAAAGGTAGATGTAGGTCGATTGAAACCTGCTCTAATTCATAATTAAAAATAACAAAATCATAACCCCATTTTACCAGTAAGCATAAATAGATAAAAATTACTATCAAAGATATAGTCAATACTACCTTAGCTATTTTAGGTTTTAATGATTGAATCACAGCAGTTACACCTATATGCAAACCTATTTTAAAACCATAAGCTGCTCCAAAAAGCGCTGACCAAATAAAAAGATAAGAAGTCAACTCTCCTGCCCACACCAAAGATGAATTAAAAACATATCTCAATACAACATTTATAAAAGCTACAATTGTAGCTAAAGCCATCATTACTGTCATCACTGTCATATTCAAATAATCAAGCCATTTGTCTAATGTTTCAAAAATCTTTTTCATTGACACCACCCTCTTTTATGAAAAATCAGGCTCCCTTGTCTTGGGAGCCTTTTATCAAAAATTATTTCATATTCAATGCAGCATCGATAAACTCTTTACCAATCACATCATAAAATTTTGGATAAATTGCCATCATAGTCTTTTTCCAGATTTTCCTTTCTTCTGGAGTTGTCACATGAATTTGAATCTTTCCGTATTCTTTAACTTTATTGTAATAATATTCATCAAGTTCTTTTGCTAATTTTCTTTCATACTCTGTTGCTTCCTTCACAGCGTCCAAAAATACTTTATCTAAACCAGCTTTTTTAAGCTTTTTCATAAATATCTTATTTGTAACAAGCATATAACCAAGATATCCATGATAACTAACTGTCAAATACTTCTGTACTTCATAAAATTTCTTTGTGTAAAAGTTTGACCATGGGTTTTCAGCACCATCAACTACACCCTGCTGAAGTGCAGAATAAACTTCTGAAAATGGTAATACGTGTGGTATAGCGCCAATAGCCTTAAATTGCTCTTCTAAAACTTTTGATGACATAATTCTAAATTTTATCCCTTTTGCATCTTCAGGAAGAATTATTGGTCTAACATTGTTTGATAATACCTTGAAACCATTATCCCAAAATGCAAGACCTACAAGTCCTTTACTTTCAACAAGTTTTAAAATTTTCTGCCCCCACTCACTATCCATATACTTGTGTAAATGTTCTGTTGAGTCAAACAAAAACGGAAGGTCAAAAAGTTGTAACTGAGGAACAAAACCAGTAAATTTTGAAAAACTTGGACAAGCAAGCTGAATAGCATTCATTTTAAGAGCTTCCACAGCTTCTCTATCGTTGTACAAAGAAGCGTTTGGATAAACCTCCATTTTAATTTTGCCATTAGTTCTTTCTTCTAACAGCTTTTTGAGATATTCAGCTGCTTTCCCTTTTGGAGTTTCCACAGCAACAACATGGCTAAACTTAACATTAATAGGTTTTGCAATTGCAGGAACTACTAGTAATGATACAATCACCATAAAAAATAATACATTTTTAAAAAGCTTCATAAAACAACCTCCTCAAATTTTTATGTATGTTTGAAGCTTTTTTTTAATAAGCAATTTAAATACCAAAATTACAAATTTTAAATTTTCTTTATTTTATAACAATTTTCCAAAATCAAATAATATTAGAAGTTGCATTTTAGCAATATAAACAACAAGTAATTTACTGATTTTAATATTTATCTTTAACTATCAATATATTTTAAAACCGTTCCAATGTTGCAAATTTGCAACTAACAAATATTACAATTTTGCATTTAAACAATATTGAATCTCAATAAAAAAATTTTTAACCTTTTAAATAAAATTTTTCATCCTTTAAAAATTTTATAAATCATTTTATCAAACTTTGTTTTTATAAAACAAAAACAATATTTCATTATTAAACTATCACTCACCTAAATATTATTAAACTTTTTTTAATTTGACTTTACTATCATTTCAAATATAATATTAAAAAAACTATTAGGGGTGGATAATGCACAAAATAGCAGTATTACCTGGCGACGGTATAGGGCCAGAAGTCATGAAGCAAGCCTTAAAAGTCTTAGATAAGGTTTCAAAAAAGTTTGGTATTCAGTTAGAATATGAATTTGCTGATGTTGGTGGGATAGCAATTGATAAATATGACACACCCTTACCAGAACACACACTTAAAGTATGCGAAAATTCGGATGCTATTCTTTTTGGATCGGTTGGAGGTCCAAAATGGGAAAATTTACCACCTGAAAAACAGCCTGAAAGAGGAGCTTTGCTCCCCTTAAGAAAGCATTTTAATCTTTTTGCAAATATTCGACCAGTTAAGGTTTTTAAACCTTTAAAAGATGCTTGTAGCCTTAAAAATGAACTAATCAGTGAAGGGATAGACATTGTAATTTTTAGAGAGTTAACTAGTGGTATCTATTTCGGTCAACCTAAATATATTAGTGAAGATAAAACTTATGCTGTCGATACAATGAAATATCATATTGATGAAATATCTAGAATTGCTCACCTCGCCTTTGAGGCTGCAAAAATAAGAAATAAAAAAGTAACCTCTGTTGATAAAGCAAATGTTTTAATGAGCAGTGTTTTATGGAGAGAAACTGTTTCTAAAATACATAATGAATTTTATCCTGATATCGAGCTACAACACATGTATGTGGATAATGCGGCTATGCAACTTGTAAGAAATCCCAATCAATTTGATGTTATCCTCACTGGTAATATGTTTGGTGATATATTAAGTGATGAAGCTGCTATGTTATCAGGTTCACTTGGGATGCTTGCCTCAGCTTCTATTAATGAGTCTGGTTTTGGGCTTTATGAGCCCATAGGTGGAACAGCTCCTGATATTGCAGGCAAAAATATTGCAAACCCAATTGCTCAAATTTTATCTGCAGCTTATATGTTAAGATACTCCATAAAAAATGATGCAGCAGCTACAGCTATTGAAAATGCTATTGAAAAAGTTTTAAATGAAGGCTACAGAACTGCAGATATCTTTACCAACAAAGAATATGAGAAAAAAGTTAATACAGATGAAATGGGTGATTTGATTTGCGAAAATATTTAAAATGGAGGTGATAAGCCTCCACTTATTTATTAGCTCTCAATTTTTGAATATCTATCTTTTTCATCCTAACACTCAAAATCTTAGAAGGGCCATTAATTATACTTTCCGCATAATGAGGTATTTTTGAATTAAAAGCTATTGAATCCCCCTCCTCTAATTCAAGCACATCATTATTTAAATACAGTCTTATCTTACCATCTAAAATATACATAAATTCATACCCTTCATGACTAAAAAGTTTCTTGTGTTGATCACCAGGTTTTATAGTCACAACAAATGTTTCAAAAAGGTCTATATTTTTAATATGAGCAAGCTCTTCATAAAGATAACCATGCTTTGCCCCTTCCCTAAACACAAATTGTCTCTCAGATTTCTTTACAATATAATAATCTTTATAGTTTATCTCTTCTTCAAAGAAATAGGTCATTTTTACATTTAACACATTTGCAATTTTGGCAAGAGTAGTAATCGGAGGCATCACCACATTGTTTTCAATCTGAGATATTAAAGCCTTTGAATAACCAGTTAAGTTCGCCACATCCTGTAATGTCATCCCTCTATCGTTTCTTAGCTTTCTAATTCTTTCTCCTATGTTAATTTCAAATTCTGCCATAATTCACCCGTTTATGGTAATTTTATTTTGTTAAGTTTAACTATATTCAAGCATTTTTGTCAATATATTTTTGATTTTTAAAGTAATAATGCTATAATAAATAATAAAAAAAGTGAGGTGCCTTTATGTATAAAAATATTTCAAAATTAAAAAGTGATAACATTTATTATATAAACCTAAAAAATTTAAATGAAAATAAAAAAATTGAAAAACTCCCTTTTACACTAAGAATTTTATTAGAAAACCTTTTAAGAAATTTTGATGGTAAAATTGTAAAAGAAGAACATATTGATGCCCTACTTAACTGGGATCCAAAAAGTAATGAAAAAACTGAAATACCTTACTTTCCAGCAAGAGTATTGATGCAGGATTTTACAGGAGTTCCAGCAGTTGTTGATTTAGCTGCCTTGAGAGATGCAGCTAAAGAGAAAGGTATCGATCCTAAAATTGTAAATCCAGTAATTCAAACTGATTTGATAATAGATCACTCTGTACAAATAGACTATTTTGGAACCTCCTATTCATTAGATAAAAATGTTGAAAAGGAATTTGAAAGAAATAGCGAACGATACAAGGTATTGAAATGGGCTCAACAATCCTTTAATAATTTTAGAGTAATCCCTCCCAATAATGGGATTTGCCATCAAATAAACCTTGAATATTTATCAAAACCAATAAGAACCAAAACGATAGATGACAAAACTATAGCATTCCCTGACACAGTAATCGGTACTGATTCTCATACACCTATGGTAAATGGTATTGGAGTTTTATCATGGGGGGTCGGTGGAATAGAAGCAGAAGCTGTAATGCTTGGACAACCCTATTATTTAAGTATTCCACAGGTCATTGGTATACATCTAACTGGTGAGCTTCCCAACAATTGCACTACCACAGATTTAGTCTTATCTTTAACAGAGTTTTTAAGGAAATATGGTGTAGTGGAAAAATTTGTAGAATTTTTAGGTGATAGCATAAAGACTTTATCTGTTCCTGACAGAGCCACAATATCCAACATGAGCCCAGAAAATGGCTCAACAGTAACTTACTTTCCTATGGATGAAAAAACTGCTGAATATCTAATTTTAACAAACAGAGAAGAAGATGCTAAACTTCTTATAAATTACACAAAAGAAAATTTACTATTTGCCGAAAACTGGGATGGTATAAACTATACAGATATATTAGAATTTAATCTATCCAATGTAAAACCTGTAGTTGCAGGTCCTTCTAGACCACATGATAAAATATTTTTAACAGATTTAAAAAATAAATTTAAAGAAATAAAACCAGAGACTAAAAAGGTAGAAATAGAAATAAATAATGAAAAAGTTACCTTGCAAGATGGTTCTGTTGTTATAGCTGCTATTACATCTTGTACAAACACATCCAATCCTAAGGTAATGCTGGGTGCTGGAATCTTAGCTAAAAAAGCTGTTGAAAAAGGGCTCACAGTAAAACCTTATGTAAAAACTTCTTTGGCACCAGGCTCAAAGGTTGTAACAGAATATTTAGAAAGAAGTAACCTATTACCATATCTAAAGGCTTTAAGGTTTCATGTATCTGCTTATGGGTGCACTACTTGTATTGGAAATAGCGGACCTCTACCTACAGTTATAGAAAAGGCGATTGATGATTTTGATTTGACTGTTGCATCAGTCCTTTCAGGGAATAGAAATTTTGAAGCTAGAATACATAATAAAGTTAAAGCAAATTTTCTAGCTTCCCCTATCCTCGTAGTAGCTTATGCAATTGCTGGAAGGATAGATATCGACTTTGAAAATGAACCAATTGGGTATGACCCTAACAACAATCCCGTTTACTTAAAAGATATTTGGCCATCTGATGAAGAAATAAATAAATATCTAAAAAATGTATTATCAAATAGTGATTATAAAAAAGTGTATAGTATGATTGACAAAGGGGATAAAAATTGGGATGCACTTTCTATAACTACGTCTGATACTTTTAATTGGGACAACAAATCTACATATATTAAAAAACCCCCTTATTTTGAAAATTTTAAGGAAGATTTAGAACTTACTAAAGATATAAAAAATGCCAGAATTCTGTTGTTATTAGGTGATAGTGTAACAACAGATCACATTTCCCCTGCTGGTGCAATAAGGGCTGATTATCCAGCTGGAAAATATTTATTAGAAAATGGCGTAAAAATAGAAGATTTTAATAGTTATGGTTCTAGACGAGGGAATCATGAAGTAATGATAAGAGGTACTTTTGGAAATGTTAGGGTTAAAAATTTAATTTTACAAGGAAAAGAAGGTAGTTTTACAATCAAATATCCAGAAAATGAAGAGATGTTTGTTTACGATGCAGCAATGAAATACTTATCAGAAGGAACTCCACTTGTTGTCTTTGCTAAAAAGGAATACGGATCTGGCTCCTCTAGAGATTGGGCAGCAAAAGGAACAAAGCTTCTTGGTATAAAAGCTGTAATAGCAGAATCTTTTGAGAGGATACATCGAAGCAATCTTATTGGGATGGGTGTTTTACCTTTACAATTCTTACCTGGTGATTCTTACGAAAAATACAATATTAGTGGAGATGAATTAATCGATATTTTAGGTATAGAAAACATTTCTCCAAAAAAACAATTAACTCTTTTGGTCAAAAAACAAGATAAAACTATAGAAATCCCTGTAATAGCTCGTCTTGATACAGAAATTGAAGTAGAATATTACAAAAATGATGGGATTTTACCTTATGTTTTACGAAATATTATAAAAGAAAATAAAGGGGGTAAAAATGTATAGCTTAAAAAGAGATGACGCTGTTTTAGTAGTGGTAGACATTCAAAAAAAATTGGTAAAAATTATGCCAGAAAAAGTTTATGAAAAAATTTTAAAAAATAATCAAATATTAATTAAAGCTGCTAAGATATTAAATATTCCAGTAATTTACACCCAGCAATATACCAAAGGTTTAGGTGAAACTGTTGACGAACTAAAAGAACTTTTGACTGATGAACATGTAGAAAAATTAACCTTTTCTTGCTGTAAAGAACAATCATTTTTAGAAAAATTAAAATCCATTGGTAGAAAAAGTGTTATTTTAACAGGTATGGAAGCACATATTTGTGTATTGCAAACAGCAATCGATTTATTGGAAAATGGATACAATGTCTTTACGGTTGCTGATGCAGTTTGCTCGAGATTTAAAGACAACTGGAAGTTTGGTTTAGAGTATATGAGAGATGCTGGAGCTAAAATCACGGTGGTAGAAACAGTACTGTTCCAATTGCTCGAAAGGTCTGATGCTAAAGAATTTAAAGAAGTTCAGGCTTTAATAAAATAACTTGACAAAAAATGTTAAAAATAATATAAGCGGTCTCAGTCTAACGCCGGGGTGGTGGAACTGGTAGACACGCAGGACTAAGGATCCTGTGGCCAGAAATGGCTCTGCGGGTTCGAGTCCCGCCTCCGGCATTCTTTAAAATTTATCCATCATAAAAAGTATTCTTTATAGAATTTCCAAAAATAATTTGATAGAATAATAATTATTTAAGATCTGGAGAGAACTAATTGGGCATAGTAACCGATATATCTATCATTCTTATTGCAGGATTAATTGGCGGAATAGTAGCTCAACAACTCAGACAACCGCTTATCCTTGGATATATCCTTGCAGGGATTATAGTTGGTCCGTCAACAACATGGCTAACAATTACTGATACTCACAATATAGAGCTCCTTGCAGAAATTGGTGTAGCATTATTACTTTTTACACTTGGGATTGAATTTTCTTTAAAAGAATTAAAGCCTGTCAAAAATATAGCTTTGATAGGTACCCCTATTCAAATTATTCTCACCACTTTTTTTGGTTATTTATTGGGACGCTTATTAGGATTTGATAAAATAAATTCTATCTGGTTTGGAGCAACAGTTTCTGTTTCTAGTACAATGGTTGTACTAAAAACATTGATGAGACAAGAAAGACTTGGGACACTCTCAAGCAGAGTAATGATTGGAATGCTCATAGTACAGGATCTTACTGTAATTCCGATCCTAATAATCTTACCTCAACTTAGTAATCCTCAAAATATCCTAAGTATTTTAGGTTTTGCAAGCGTAAAAGCTATAGTTTTTTTGGTAGCAATGTTTTTTCTTGGGACAAAGATTATCCCTAAAATTATAAAATATGTCGTAAGCTGGAACTCAAGAGAACTTTTTTTACTATCTATAACAGCCATGGGGCTTGGAATAGGATATATATCATATCTTTTTGGGCTTTCTTATGCTTTTGGAGCATTTGTAGCAGGAATAGTATTGAGTGAGTCTGATTTTGGACATCAGGCATTAAATGATGTAACACCTTTGCGAGATCTATTTGTTTTACTTTTTTTTGTTTCTGTAGGTATGCTGTTTGACCCTAGTTTTCTTATTAAGCACTGGAAAATGATCTTAATAGCCTCCCTATTTATCTCAATTATAAAAGGTACAATATTTTCTACTCTAGCAATTATATTTAAATATCACAATGTTATCCCCTTTGCTCTTGGCTTAGGACTTTTTCAGGTAGGAGAGTTTTCTTTCGTTATTGCGCGTACAGGTATCAGTACAAACTCAATATCACAAGAACTATACTACCTGGTTTTAAATACAGCAATTATTACAATGGTGTTAACACCTTTTATATCAAATTTAACATCACCACTTTATGCATGGAGGAAAAAAGTAAGTAAAAAAGAACCCCTATATACCATTAGCATACCAAAAAAGGAAATTTCTGACCATGTCATTATAGCAGGTGCAGGTAGACTTGGAATATATATTGCAGAAATTTTATCTAAATTTGGGATTAATTTTATTTTAATTGATATGGACTACAGAAAATACGAATATGCAAAAAGTAAAAATTATCCAGTTATTTACGGTGATGCATCTCAAGAATTAATATTAAAAGCTGCAAAAATTGAAAATGCAAAATTAATGCTTATCACAATACCAAATATTATAATAAGTAAAACTATTGTCGAAAAAGTAAAAAGTTTAACAAACTCACTTCACATTGTCGCAAGAGCCAGCAGTATTGAACATTTAAAACTTTTGAATGAGCTTGGGATTTATGAAGCTGTTCAACCGGAGTTTGAAGCAAGTCTCGAAATTGCAAGACAGGCACTAATTCATTACGATGTTCCAATTTCTGAGATTGAAAAATTTACAGATACAGTAAGAAAAGACTTATATTCATCCTTTTATGAAGATAAAAACAATTTAAATGAATTGAAAAATATCCAGATTGCATCAAAGCTTTTTGACCTTACTTGGCTGAAAATACCTGGCAATAGTCTACTTATAGGGAAATCAATTAAAGAGTTAAATATTAGAGAAAAAACAGGAGTATCAGTAATCGGAATAATGAGAAAAGGGAAACTGATCACCAATCCAGATAAAGATTTTATCTTTTCTTCTGATGATATATTAGCTGTTATTGGCAATAGAAAACAAATAGACGAATTTAAAAAAGTCTATCAAATAGAATAATCCCTTAACTGAATGGAACAACAAAATTTAAAATGTTTAATAAATTCGCTTAAATGCACAAAATTGCTTTTCTAACCTCTAAAAGAACGGATTATGTGGTCATAATAAAGCAGCATAAATAAATAAATTATTATTTATCGACAAAAACTTATACAGCTACATTTTTTAAAAATTATTTTTTTCAGTTGACATCTGGTTACATATAGGTTATGTAAGCGCTTACTTGCATTGGAGGCAATAATGAGTACAAGAGAGAAAATTATTAATGCTGCATTTCAGCTTTTCTCTACTAAAGGTTATCTCGGTACTACTACCAAAGAGATAGCTCAGCTTGCAAATGTTTCTGAAGTCACTGTTTTTAGACATTTTAAAACAAAGGAAAATATTTTTGATGCTGTAATTCAGACAAAATCATTCCTGCCTAACTTAAAAAGTTTAATTCCAAAAATAAGCTCATTAAGCTTAAAAGACGCTTTAATTGAAATCGCTTTGGAATATACAAAAACACTAATCTCAAAAAAAGGTGCAATAAAAATATTCTTCTCAGAGGTTGATAGATATCCTAACAGGATTAGAGAAAGTCATAATGCTTTAGTTGATGAAATGGATAGAATTTTAACCGATTTTTTAATGTCAAAACTTTCAAAATATGATGAAGAAGATCTAAAAACAATCACAAAAATGTTTTGGTTTATGATTTTTGGTTATTTTCTTGAGAATGAAATAATTAAAAATGAAAGTTTAGATTTAAATACATTGAGAAGTGTTTATGAAAAGAAAATAGATTTTTTTCTAAAAGGAATTTTATAAAACTGGAGGATATATGTTAAAAAAATTATTTGTTACAAGTTTTTTACTTATTTTTTTAGCAGCGGCAAACGCTCAAGAGATGCCTGCTCCACACGTGGACGTCTTTGAAATCAGCGGATTTCAGCCATATGTATTTGAAGCTACATACCCTGCAAAAATAAAAGCATTTAATGTGGCAACGGTTGTAGCAAAAGTATCAGGCACTATTTTAAACCAATTTTTCAAAGAAGGGGATTTTGTAGAAAAAGGAGCACCACTTTTTAAAATCGATGATGAAGTTTACAAAAGTGATGTAGAAATCATCAAATCACAGCTTGAAGTTGCAAATGTCCAACTTGAAAAAGCAAAAACTGATTTTGAAAGAATAAGCAAATCTTTTCAGGAAAATGTTGTAAGCAAACAAGATTATGACAATGCGAAATTTGCCCTCGAGCAAGCTAAAGCAAATGTTGCTCTAATTAAAAGTCAACTAAAAAAAGCTCAAATAAATCTTGAATATACAAATATATTGGCAACTGAAAAAGGGTATCTTGGACTTAAAATGGTAAATATCGGTGATTTTGTTACTCCTGGAACACCTGTAATTACTATCACTGATAGCACAAAAGTATATGTGGAATTTTCGCTGCCTGATAAAGATTTTTTTAATCTTAAAGAAAGTATCCACGATTTTTCAAAGATTAATTTAAACTTATCAGGGTTCAATTTAAGTGGCAAAATTACTTTTGTGGATTCTAAGGTTGATGAAGCTACCTCTACAGTAAAAATAAGAGGCCTGATTGATAATGAAAAAGGGTTACTCACTCCTGGTATGTTTGTTAGAGTTATCTTAAAAGGTGTAACTTCTAAAAATCTCGTAAAAATTCCACAAAAAGCTGTTTTGCAAAATCCTTTGGGAACAATCTGCTTTGTAGTTGAAAATGAATTGGTTGGTGTTAGACCGATTCAAATTGTAGAAAGTAAAGATGATTTTTATTTTGTACAAGGGCCTTTCAAACCTAAAGATAAAGTAATTATAAACAATTTTTTCAAAATAAAACCAGGATCAAAGGTCAAAATTGATAAAGTAATAAAAGAGGTTAACTAACTATGTTTTCTAAATTTTTTATAGAAAGACCAAGGTTTTCAACTGTTATTGCAATAATAATAATCTTGTTGGGACTTATAGCGCTTAAAAACCTACCTGTAAAAGAATACCCTACCCTAACACCACCACAGGTAAATATTACAGCTTTTTATCCAGGTGCTGATGCAGATACCATTTCTAAAACAGTTGCAGCACCCCTTGAAGAAGCAATAAATGGTGTAAACGATTTAATTTATATGACAAGTACAGCATCTTCCGGGATTTTGACTATTAGTGCATATTTCGAAATTGGCACCGACCCTGAAATTGCAAAAGTCGACATCAATAATAGAATACAAACAGCTCTCAATCTTTTGCCCGAAGCAGTGAGAAGACAGGGTATACAGGTAAGGGAAAGAACTCCTGACCTTTTAAAGGTTTTTGCCTTTGTATCTGAAGGGGAAAAGAGAAGTGACATTGAAATAAGCAACTTTATTCAAATAAATGTACTCGATGACATAAAAAGGATTAAAGGTGTAGGTGATGCGGTAATATTTGGTGAAAAAAAATATGCCGTAAGGGTTTGGATAAAACCTGATAAACTTGCATCTTATAACCTGACACCATTAGAAGTATATCAAGCAATTTCATCCCAAAATGAAGAAAATCCAGGAGGAGGTATATCTCAAGAGCCTTTATCCAAAGAATCATCATTTAGCTACACAGTAAAAGGGGAAGGCAGACTTAAAACAATAAAAGATTTTGAAAATATAATCGTAAAAGCCAACCTCGACGGCTCTTCCATACGGTTAAAAGATATTGCAGAAGTAAAGCTTGAGTCTGAAAATTACTATGTCAATGCATACTTCAATGGTCAGCCGGCTATTCCAATGGGTATATTTCTTGCGCCAGGCGCAAATGCCCTGGAAGTGTCAAAAGCCGTTAATCAGAAAATTGAAGAGCTGTCAAAATCATTCCCAGCAGATATAAAATTTCATGTGCCTTACGATCCTACGGTTTTTATAAATGAATCCATACATGAAGTAATTTTGACACTTTTGATAGCTGTAGTATTGGTAGTATTTGTAATTTACATTTTCCTTGGTAGTTTCAGAGCTACATTTATTCCTCTGCTTGCAATCCCTGTTTCCGTAATCGGGACATTTGCCGGGCTATATGCTCTTGGGTTTTCCATAAACCTTCTGACTCTTTTCGGTCTGATTCTTGCAATCGGGCTTGTAGTGGATGATGCAATTGTCGTTATTGAAAATGTTGAAAGGGTTATGAGAGAAGAAGGTCTCGACAGAAAGGAAGCTACAATAAAAGCGATGGGAGAAATAACCTCACCGATTATTGCAATAGTCCTCGTCCTTTCAGCCGTATTTATCCCGGCATCTTTTATAAAGGGTTTTAGCGGCGAAATGTTTAAACAATTTGCAATTACAATATCAATATCAATGATATTAAGCGGTGTCGTTGCTTTGACACTTACCCCTGCACTTTGTGCAATGTTTTTGAGGGAAACAGAAAAAAAACCGATTTTACCTATCAGGCTATTTCAAGCATTTTTTCAAAAAGCTACAAATGGATTTACTAAAGGTGTAAAACTAATAATTAAGATGTCAATATTAAATGTACTTATCTTCGGTATAGTAATTTTTACATCCTATAAAATATACAAAATACTTCCTACAAGCCTTGTTCCAATAGAAGACAAAGGCTCAATATTTACATTAACTTATCTAATGCCTGGCTCTTCTTTAAAAAGGACAAGCGATGTAATTAACAATGAGGTAGAGAAACAGCTTTTGGCAAATAAATATGTAAAAAAAGAAATCTCTATTGTAGGGCTTGATTTATCATCTTTCTCATACAAAACAGACGCAGCCATTACTTTTTCCCAATTGACAGATTGGAGCGAAAGGAAAAATAAAAGTGAATCGTCAATGGCAATTGCAGCAAATTTTATGCGACAGTTTTCCGCAAGCAAAGAAGCTTTAATCTTTACAGTAAACCCTCCCCCGATAATGGGGATGAGTATGACAGGTGGGTTTGAGCTTTATATCCAGGATAGAACAGGTGCTGACATACAGGTATTAAATAAATATGTTCAGGAAATTGTTGCAAAAGCCAATCAGCGAAAAGAGTTAATGGGGGTACGTTCTACGCTAAATACTAATGTACCTCAATACAAGATAGAAGTAGACAGAGAAAAGGCAAAAGCACTCGGTGTTTCTATTTCTGACATTTACTCTACAATACAACTGACTTTTGCAAAAGGGTATGTAAATGACTACAACCTTTTTGGAAGGACATACCACGTTAATATTCAAGCAAGCGAAGAGTTTAGAGATAATATTGACGATTACAGAAATATTTTTGTGAGATCAAATACTGGCAAACTTGTCCCTCTAAGCTCACTCATATCGTTAAAAAGAATAGTTTCTGCATCAGTAGTGGAAAGATTTAACATGTTTCCAGCTGCAAAAATATTAGGTGACCCAAAGCCAGGGTTTTCTTCTGGAGATGCTATGAAAGCTATCCTTGAAGTTGCAAAAGAGGTGTTGCCTGAAGGCTATACTACTGCCTGGGCAGGGACTTCTTTTCAGGAAGTTAGAGTGAAAGAGTCTGGCAGTACTGCTTATATTTTTTCAGTAATATTTGTGCTTTTAATATTGGTAGCCCTTTATGAAAGTTGGATGGCACCACTTTCCATTATACTATCTATTCCATTTGCTATATTTGGGGCACTGCTTGGTGTATTTTTCTTTAGATTGGAAAATGATATCTATCTGCAGGTAGGTATTATTACACTTATCGGGCTTGCAGCTAAAAATGCTATTCTAATTGTAGAGTTTGCCGAAGAAAGATACAAAAAGATGGGGATGAATCTTTTAGATGCAGTTGTTGAGGCATCAAAAATCAGATTCAGACCAATTGTGATGACATCATTTGCATTTATTGCAGGGACTGTACCGCTCATTTTAAGCAGTGGCGCCGGTGCCAACAGCAGACACATTATCGGTCATACAGTAGTGTGGGGGATGGTAGCAGCAACATTCATTGGCACATTTTTTATCCCTTGGCTTTACTACATGGTAATTAGAATAAAAATGATATTTAAAAGGAAGTAGCGTATGAAAAAAATAGTAATCTCATTAACCATAGGCTTACTTTTGGTTTCATGCTCATTTG
The DNA here is from genome assembly GCF_049472675.1 of Deferribacter thermophilus. Taxonomy (NCBI): domain Bacteria; kingdom Pseudomonadati; phylum Deferribacterota; class Deferribacteres; order Deferribacterales; family Deferribacteraceae; genus Deferribacter; species Deferribacter thermophilus. Next base: position 34,284 of record NZ_JAPNXM010000004.1, on the reverse strand, counting down.
CCCCAAAATATGTAAGGCCTAATATTGAGCTGCCAAAAGCTGAAATAACAGACAATAAAAGTGAACCTTTTACTCAGTGGTGGAAAAGATATAATGATGAAAGATTAAATAAACTCATCGATTATGCTCTAAAGAACAACGATAATCTTCTTATTGCCTTTGAAAAGATAAATGAAGCCTCAGCAGCTTTTAATCTGGCAAAAGCAAATCTTTACCCTAACACTTATGCCGCAGGTAGTGCATCAAGGACTAAAGTGAGCGAAGAAGTTTCAGCAACAGGAAAAAGCTATACTACAAACAATTTTTCAATTTCAGGTGGCGTGTCTTATGAAATAGATTTTTTTGGCAAACTTAAAAATCAGAAAAAGGCTCAACTTGCCCTTTTACTTTCCCAGAAAAGCTATGCTGATGCTGTAAGGATAAAGCTGATTTCAGATGTAGCTACTACCTACTTTGAGCTTTGTGCTATTGACAAACAACTGCAAATCGAAAATGAGCTCATAAAAAGATATGAGGAAAGCTACAATTACAGGCAAAAGCAACTTAAATACGGTCTTATAAACGAGCTTACCGTGCAACAGGAAAAAGCTAATCTTGACGGCTCAAAACTTACCCTTGAAGTATTAAAGGAAAACCGAAAGCTGCTTGAAAATGTATTGTCACTACTTCTTGGTAAAAGCCCTTCTGAGATTTTTGGTAGCAGTTATAATGTATGTGAAAAGATGCCTGAGCCTATTAGTTTGCCACCATTTATCCCTTCAGATGTTGTTGAAAAAAGGCCTGATATCATACAGGCGGAAGAAAACTTAAAGGCTGCAAACTTTGCTATCGGTGTAGCAAAAGCAGCATATTTCCCAAACATTTCTCTTACCGGCGCACTTGGGCTACAAAGTACTGATTTAACAAATCTTTTTCAGCCTTCAGCAAACTTTTGGAATATAGGTGGTAGTATTACAGCACCAATTTTCGATTTTGGAAGGATAAAAGCAAATGTAAAAATTGCCAACTCAAAACAGAAACAAGCTCTTTTAAACTATATATTTACAGTAAAAAATGCTTTCAAAGAGATTCATGATGCATTTATTAGACTTGAATCTATACAAAAACAAATTAAAATTCAAAAAACACAAATTGAAAATTTCAAAAGGATTCTTTATATTGCAGAAAAACAGTATAAAAACGGTCTCATTGACTACATAACTGTTATAGAGGCTAAACAACACCTTGAAAAAACATATATAAATCTTGTCAATCTAAATAAAGAATATCTCAAGCAGCAAATATTCTTATATAAAGCATTAGGTGGAAGTTAAAAATAAGTTTAAGGTGTTGCAGCTTAAGCACCTCAGATTGCTTCGCTAACGCTCGCAATGACAGCAATTTTGGGTCATTGCGAGGCAGTGTAAGCTGCCGAAGCAATCTGAAACTATAGTGATATCAGAAAATTGTTCCATTGTGCAACAGCCTCAAATCATTAGTTCGGAAAATTCCTAACTTTTCCTAAGAATTCCTAACTTTTCCTAATTTTATGATATTTTTATTGCTAAATTTTCCATTCTATTTCTTTAATCAACATATTTTATTTCTCATCAATTAATGATTTCCATGTATCTCTGTACAAAAAAGAATTTTCAACATTTTCTTCCATCTCTTTAAACATCCTGTATGGCAATGCAAAGGACATTATATTTTCTCCCAACTGATTTCTGGTATAAAGCCTTGCTGAAATATCTGTCATACCAATAACTGCTCTAGGATTTTCTGATTTAGCTTCTTTATAGGGATATATGCCAAGTGCTTGACAACCTGCAGCATAAGGAATAATTACATTTTCATTACCTTTTCTATAATAATTAGCTAATATTACAAGTGCAGAAAGTTGATCTGGATTAACAAAAAATATCACAATCTCTGGACTTTCATTCTCAATATCCACATCTTTTAATGGTTTAAAAACAACATATTTTGCAGGAATATCTATTATTGGCAAGTCCTTGATAAAATCTTTTACAAGCTCAGGTGTTTTAAGATATCTTTCTCCATATAAAAAATCATTGTAAAATTCTTCTCTAATATAAGGTTTCATATCATTAGCTACTGCTTCACCCTTAGCATAATTTTTATTACCTGATGAAAGAAAACGGCAAAAACACTCCTCCCCACCTGGAAAATTTTCATATTGATTTCCAAACCCTACCCCTACTCCACCTCCCCAGCATCCAAATGTTTCTCGATCACAGACTGCTGTTTTGCCTTTAGCTGCACTTGTTGCTAGCCACATAATACAACCCCATTTACCTTTTTGAAATTGAATCGCATTTTCAGGCTTCTCATCAGACCATATCAATGCCACTGGATTATAATCCATTTTGATTGCTTCAGCAATTTTGCTTTTCATAAAACTCCCCCAAAAGCATTTTAATTTTATACTAGTTTATTTAATTAAAAAAGTCAAGTTTATCGCTATATCTAAAAAATACTTATAAAACTAATAACTCATATATATTTCAAAAGATTATTTACTTTTGTTATCATTACCCATCTATCGTGTATGTGCCTGTATCTTTCAGGTGATGGTTGAGTAACAAGGTAACAAATCTTTGAGTTGTTTTCTTCTATTAGTATCCCAAGCAAAAATTCATCATTTTCCAAATCAAACCAATGTGATTTTCTACTCTGATCTTTCTCCATATATTTTACTGCTGGTATATATACTTTCTCTGGATTATATTTATCCCAGTAACCTTTTTTTATACTCTCTATTTTAGACCAACCAGTTATTGGTAGATTAACCTTTAATTCTTCTTTCTCTTTCTCATTTCTTATACCCCATATTGCAGTATCTTTATTCCCATCTTTAGTAAGATAATAGATTTTTGCATAAGGTCTTGGGAAAAATACTTTTATTTCCTGTTTTTTCATACCTTCATGAAAAATAAGCCCAGCACACATAAATTTTCTACTCTTATGAATTTATTGATAATAAAGATAAATATTATAGATCAAAATACAATATTTTAATTTTCAAGATCTTTTTTCATTGAAAGATACTCTTCTTTTGTTATTTCACCTTTGGCATACCTTTCTTTTAAAATATTAAGAGCGTGGCTCTTCCCTGTTTTTGTAATACTATTTTTTGAACCAAAATCCCTTATAAACATAAAAAGAAAATAGATTATCACTATCAAGATAACTAGCCATATAACCATACTAAATATCCCCATAAAACCAAAGCCTCCAAAACCACCATATCCATGCATCATAATTTTCCCCTTTTTAAAAAAAAGAGGGGAGATTAACCCCTCTTACTAATCATTGTCCTTATCAAAATTATCTGGGAAAGGTCCCATCACATTTCCCCATGGGTTTACATGAAATTCAAATTTGTTACCAGCTGCATCTACCACATCCACTTCATACATTGTTCCCATTGGCATTCTAAACTTTTCTACATCTTTAATCTTATAACCCTTGAAATTCTCTTTTAATACTTTTTCTACCGCTTTTTTAGCATCCTCTTCAGTAATCTGTTTTACTTCACCCTGATAATTTGGGCCATATCCCATACAATATCCAGGTCCAAAGCCTCTGCCATATCCTCTCATCATACCTGGGCCATAACCATCACCCTGATAACCGTATCCAGGCCCCATCATACCAGGCCCCATTCCATATCCTCTGCCATACCAAGGGCCATGGGCAAATGCTAAAGTTGCTCCAAATACTACAATTGCTCCTAAAATTAAAAGTTTTTTCATCGCTCTACCTCCTTTATTTTTTGTTACTTATAAGCGAAATCATTAATGTATATGCATAGTGTATGCCAAAATGCCAAATATTCTTAACTTATTGATAATTCAAAGACTTAGAAATATAATAACAATTTAAGCTGTGTAATGAGGTAACAGTTATGTGTAAAATTTACACAATTAAAAAATAGCGCTTTTTGGCTTAATACAGTATTTAAAATAAATTTAGAATGATAACAATTCACAACAATCAGAGTTATTGAAGATAAAACAATTTTGAGATTTTTCCGATAATTTTGTTGCCTTGCAATAACCCCATTATGCTTATGTTAAATATATTATCATTGAGGAAATTTTTGAAAAAATCTGGGTAGCTTGAGCATCTAAAAGCGGGCGACGGGGCTCGAACCCGCTACCTCAAGCTTGGGAAGCTTGCGCTCTACCAGGTGAGCTACGCCCGCATCAAAATATTGTATTTAACAATTTTTTTATAAATGTCAATATAGTTCATCAACAATCGAAGAAAAATCTTTATCACCTAAATTATTTTTTTCTAATGCTCTGTAAATTTCTTTTATCATAGATGAAATTATCGTAGGATAATTATTTTCCTTTGCCATATCATAATAATAGTCGAGATCTTTGAGTAATGTTTTAACATCAAAATGAGCAGTATAATCTCTACTCAGCACTTTACTCTTTTTACCCCTTAAAACAAGACTATCCCCTGCCCCATTTTCAAGGAGATTTATAGCAGTATTTCTATCCAAACCTATCATTTCTGCCATATTAATAGCCTCTTTTAGAACAGCCATAAAACTACCAAGTACCATATTGTTAATCAATTTAAACTTTGTCGCTATACCATACTCTTCAAAGTGAAAAATCTTATTACCAAAAAGGGAAAGAATATGTTCATATTTATCAAATAATACCTTCTTACATCCTGCTAATACAACTAATGAACCATTTTTTGCTGGCACTACACTCCCAATTACTGGGGCTTCAATATATTCATTTCCACTCTCAATAACTCTGTCAGATATTTCCAATACCTCTTCATAATGATTTGTTGTGGTATCAATTATAATTTTATTTTTTACTTGGTCATTGATTAGGCCATTTTCACCAAAAAGAACCTCTTTTACTGATTTACTGTCAAATAAATTTAATATTACAACCTCAACACCATCTTCCCAAATCTGAAAAGGGGTATCTTTTTTAACAACTTTATCAAATTGCTCCATTTTACTTTTTGTTCTATTCCAGCCAATAATTTCAATATCGTGATTTAAAAGATTTTCCACCATTGCTGAGCCTAATTTTCCAAAACCAATAAAACCAAGCTTCATTTAATCTTCCTCCTTCACACAAATCGCTTCAATCTCTATATCAACATTTTTAGGTAGATTTGAAACCTCAACAACAGCTCTAGCAGGTCTATGCTCACCAAAAAAAGCTGCATATACTTCATTTACTTTTGTAAAATTACTCATATCCTTTAGATAAATTGTAACTTTTGCCACATCACTAATGGTAAAGCCAGCTTCTTCTATAACATTTTTTAAATTGTTTAATACCAAATCAGTTTTCTCTTCAATATTACCTTCAAATAATTCATTATTCTGAGGATTTATAGGTATCTGCCCAGAAATAAACAGCATATTATTAACCTTTACTGCCTGTGAATAAGGGCCTATTGCTTTTGGTGCTTTATTTGTTGATATATACTTCATTTTCCCTCCTTTTATATTTTCATCCCAGAAATTATTTTCCAAACAAAATAAAACTCATTATCAATCCTATCAATCAATTTGAAAAATTTATTAAGTTCACTGTTATCCTTAAATAAATAAGGCTTAAAGTTTCTTGAAGAGAAGAAATTTATTATCTCATCCACACTTACATCCTGAATTAATTCCTCTTCTTTTATATTTATAAAAATGTTACTAAGTCCATTTTTTAAAGAAATAAACCATCTTTTTAACTTTTCATATACGGGAATTTCACTACCAGAGCTTAATACTTCAAGAACATTTTTACCATTTTTCCCATACACCTGAGGGTAAACTACAAATAAAAATTTCCCCCCAACATTTAAGCTCATATTAACTGCGTAAATTACATCATACATTGGCTGAAAATGAAAAGTCCCACAAAATGAAGTTAAATAATCTACCTTAACCTTTGCTAATGTATAGGCTAAGTTTACTTCGTATCTTACAGGAATAGTATTTTTATAACTTAATGTATTATCTTTATTGATTACATAAATCCTTTTAAAATCTTTTTTATCAACTAAATATTTTGCTGATATAAAATCATTAAAAGAAACATCACATACCGTCAACCCCACACCACTTTCTATATCCAAACCATCAAAAAGCTTTAAAAAAGTAAGATATTTCTCTTCAATTTGTGTAAAATTCATGCAATTCCCCTAATTTCATATTTACTCTACCGTTTTTTTAAGATATATAAATCAAAAATAATTTTCAATACAATAAAGTGGAGAGGTAAAACAAATTGGCTATTAATCAGATCAATCAGGTATTTGACCTCTTGAAAGATGAAATAAAAAATGTAGAAGAAGAGCTTTTAAGAAACCTTGATTCTGAAGTTCAAATGGTAAACGAAGTAGCTTCCTATGTATTCAAAAGTGGTGGTAAAAGGTTACGGCCAGTTTTCCTTATTTTATCTTCAAAACTTTCTGGTTATGATGGTCCAAGATCCATCGTTATTAGTGGTGTTGTAGAATATATCCATACTGCTACCCTATTACATGATGATGTAATTGATGGAGCTATGTATAGAAGAGGTAAAAAGGCTGCAAATAGAGTTTTTGGTAATGATATCACTGTATTGTGTGGAGATTTTCTATACTCTCGTGCTTTTGTAAATCTTGTAAAAGATGGAGATCCTGATGTACAGATGATTTTGGCAAATGCTGCCAAGACTATGAGTGAAGGGGAAGTTTTCCAACTGGTAAAAACTGCAAACTTTGATCTATCAATGGATGATTATCTTAAAATAATTTTTAGTAAAACTGCAGTTCTTTTTTCGAGCTGCTGTGAGATAGGAGCAGTTCTTGCAAAAAAGGATATGGATACTCGCAATAGATTAAAGGAATATGGCAAGTTAATAGGCTTAGCTTTCCAAATGAGTGATGATATTTTAGATTACCTTGGAGATGAAAATAAGACTGGTAAAAAACCTGGGACAGACCTTAAAGAAGGGAAAATGACACTGCCACTTATACTTCTTCGTGATATTTTAGACGCTAATAATAAAGAAAAAATTAAAGAGATAATTTTAAAAGATGAGCCAAACGAAGATGACCTAAATTATATAATAGAATTAATGAAAAAATATAATATAAAAGAAAAAGCAGAACAGTTTGTTGACAGTTTTATTGAAAAGGCTAAAGAACAGCTATCAATTTTTGATAATTCAATCTATAAAGACGCTCTAATTTATCTAAGTGAATATGTCATAAAACGAGACAGATGATAAAAGAAGCACTATTTTATGAAAATATTGATGAAAAAACAGTAAAATGTAACATCTGTCCAAACCATTGTATAATCAAACCTGGAAAATCTGGAATTTGCAAAATAAGAGAAAATATTGATGGAAAACTATATTTAACCAGTTACAACGAAGTAACATCTATTGCACTTGATCCAATAGAAAAAAAACCTTTATATCATTTTTATCCAGGCTCCTATATCCTATCTATTGGTACAAACGGATGTAATCTACAATGCCCTTTTTGTCAAAACTGGCAAATATCGACACAAATAACTTATAGAGAAAATATATCGATAGATTTACTTTATCAGTTAGCTATCGAAAAAAATTCTATCGGAATTGCATATACTTATAATGAACCCACAGTATGGTACGAATTTGTACTTGACTGCTCAAAATTTTTTCATGAAAAAGGTTTAAAAAATGTACTTGTTACCAATGGATATATCAATGAAGACCCATTATTAAAACTGATCCCTTTTATTGATGCAGTAAATGTTGATCTCAAAGGCTTTACTAAAGATTTTTATAAATGGATAAAAGGTGATATTAATCCTGTAAAAAGAAGTATAAAACTTTATTACAAAAACAATATTCATGTAGAAATAACCAATCTTGTAATTACTGATAAAAATGATGACTTAAACAAAGTTGAAGAAATGTGTAAATACATAGCCTCAATTAGCCCTGATATCCCTTTACATATTTCAAGATACTTTCCAAATTACAAATTAGATAACCCACCTACTCCTCTAAATACTTTAAGAAACTGTTACGAAATAGCTAAAAATTATTTGCACTATGTTTATATTGGAAATGCTCTTATTGAAGACACTTCTAACAGCTATTGCCCCCACTGCAATAATTTGCTAATAGAAAGAACTTTTTACAATATTAAAACTTATATAAAAGAGCCATTATGCCCAAATTGCAAAAATTCTTTATATTTTGTATTTTAATAACCATATTGTTTTCCTGTGAAAATAGTAAAAAATTTTCCTCAAAGAGTTTTTATGCTTTGGGTACTATTATCAATATTACTTTACCATCAAATAAAACTTCACTTTTTGACGAAAGCTATAAACTAATAAAAAATGAAGAGACAGAAATTACTGATTTTTACAAAGAGTTTAACAATAGCAAACCAAACGAAAAAATAGTAATTAATAACAAAATTAAAAGCTTATTAGCTGATGCCATTAAATATTCAAAAATTTCTGAAGGAAGATTTGATATAACAATATATACTATAACATCCCTTTTCGGCTTTCCAGAAGGCCCTTTTAAAACTCCATCAAATAATGAATTAGAAGCTGCAAAAAAGAAAATTGGTATTTCGCACATTCACTTATCAGATAATTTTATTTATAAAGATACCAATATATTGATTGATATGGGAGCTTTTGCAAAAGGATATATAGTTGATAGAGTAATTGATTTTTTAAAAACAAAAGGGGTAAATAATGCAATAGTTGATGCCGGTGGAGATTTATTTGCTTTAGGGGATAAAAATGGGAAAAAATGGAAAATTGCAATAAAACATCCAGACAAAAATGATGATTTTTTAAGCGTAATCTCTATAGCTAACAAAGCAGTTGTTACTAGTGGTAATTATGAAAGATTTTTTATTTCAGAGACAGGAGAAAGAATAATTCATATATTCGACGCAAAAACAGGTAAAACTGCAAATAATTATAAAAGTGTTTCTGTGATAGCAAATGATACCAAAACAGCTGATGCTTTAAGCACAATATACTTTTTGCTCCCTATAGAAAAAATAAAAACACTTTGTAAAAAATTGAACACTCCTGTATTGATATACACACTTGACAACAAACTTCTCAAGCTTTGTAACTGGGCTCAGTATGAGAATAATTAAGCCTTTTGATATTTTTATTGTTACATTACTTGTATTGATATCGTTTTATCCATTAATTAAGAAAGATGTAGGCAAAAAGCAACTTTACCTATTAGTAGAGGATAAAAAGATAAAACTCCCCTTTAAAAATGGAAAAATAAATTTAAGATCCTCTTTTAACAAAAATATGATAGTTGAAATACATGACGAAAAAGCAAGAATAATAGAGTCTGACTGCCCATTACAAATATGTGTAAAAACAGGCTGGATTTCAGAATGTAATGATGCAGCAATATGTATTCCTAATAAAGTTGCTCTTACAATAGAGTGTGAAGAATCAGAATATGATGCAATATCAAAATAATAAAATTTCACTAATAGCACTATTTGCTTCCATTTCAATTGTTTTAGGTTTTTTTGAAAATCTGTTCCCTATACCTATTCCTGGAGTGAAACTGGGTTTAAGCAATATTGGAATAATGCTTGCAATATACTTACTAAGTTTTCGTGAAGCTATTATAATTGGTTTTCTAAAATCCATTATCATTCCTATAGTTTCCGGAAATTTTTTATTAAAAATGAGTATAGGCCTGCCTTCAACAATAATAGCTACCATAGTGATGTATTTTTATTCCTATTTAACAAAAAAATTTGCCACTCCTGTTTCCACTGGGGCTATTGGTGCTTTTTTCCATATAGCTTCACAATTTATTATAATTAAACACCTTTTCATAAAAAATCTTGCTTTTTTTAAAATTTTCCCTTATTTCTCACTACTATCAATAACAACAGGAATTTTAACGGGAATAATTACATACAAGGTTTTAAAAATTTATCATGATTGAGGTAATAAATGTACCAGAAACTGATTTTAGCAAGCGGCTCACCAAGAAGAAGAGAATTACTATCTAAATTAGGCATTAACTTTCAATATGTAACTTCAAGTATCAAAGAGGAGTTTAATGAAAAAAATAACTTTACAGATGAAGTTGTCAGATTAGCTACAATGAAAGCTTATGATGTAGCAAGAATTTTTGATGAAGCATTTATAATTGGTGCTGATACAATTGTGGTTTGCGAAAACAAAGTGCTTGGTAAACCTATTACCTATGACAAAGCCTTTGAAATGCTTAAGTTTTTAAGTGGAAAAACACATCAGGTAATTACAGGTGTAGCAGTTATCAATAAAAATAAAAAATTTATACGACAATTTTATGATATCACAGAAGTAACTTTTAAAACGCTCAGCGATGATTTAATAAAATGGTACATTGAAAATGATGAACCCTTTGATAAAGCTGGAGCATACGGGATCCAAACTATGGGTTGTATATTGGTAGAAAAAATACATGGAAGCTATGAAAATGTTGTTGGTCTTCCAGTATCAAAACTCTTTGATATTTTTAAAGAAATTGGAATAAGTCCATACAGGGGGTTATAATGAACTTTAAAAATTTAGGTGATATGTTAATTCAAAATGCAAAAAGACTAAAATCAAAAAAATATATTTTCTTTGAAGATAAAAAATACACTTATATGGAAGTTAACAAAATTACTAACAAAATTGCCCATGCACTTATCAACCTTGGACTAAAAAAAGGTGATAGAGTAGCAATATTAATGGATAATTCTCCAGAATTTCTCTTTTCATTTTTTGCTATTACAAAATGTGGGGCAATAGCTGTCCCTATAAATAATTTCTTAAAGCAGGAAGAGGTGGAATATATTTTAAACGATTGTCAGGTTAAATATCTGATTTCTACTGAAAATTACAAAGATTATTTTGCATACCTTAAAGATAAAGTAGACTCTTTAGTAGCAATTCTAACATATAATTATCTATCTCCCCACTCAGTCGATTTAAATGAATTAATTAAAGATGAGCCTGATTCAGATTTGCCATGTGATTTCGATATGGATGAATTAGCGGTTTTAATTTATACATCAGGTACAACTGGACATCCAAAAGGTGCAATGCTAACTCACAAAAATTTATTATCAAATTGTGATGCCTGCAACAAGGCATTTAAAGTGAAAAAGAACGATAGATTTTTACTTTTCTTACCAATGTTCCACTCTTATGCTTTTACTACATGTGTTCTTTTACCTACCTTTTTAGGTTGCTCAATTATTATTTTAAGATCAGTTATGGAGTTAAGAAGTAAAAAGTTTAAAAATGTTTTATTGTTTAAAAGACCTACTTTTTTCCTCGGAGTACCCCAAGTATTTTCTGCCCTATCAAAGGCTAAGTTACCTAAATGGTTTATAAAGTTTTTATACCCAGTAAGAATTCATGTTAGTGGTGGGGCACCTTTACCAGAAGAGATTTTAAATGAATTTAAAAATAAGTTTAATAGACCAATTATAGAAGGTTACGGGTTATCCGAAGCTTCCCCTGTTGTATCTGTAAACAGGCTCGAGTGGCAAAAACCTTATTCCGTTGGATTACCTTTACCGGGTGTGGAAGTAAAAGTTGTAAATGATGATGAAGAGGAATTACCAGTTGGAGAAATTGGTGAGCTTATTGTTAAAGGCCCAAATGTTATGAAAGGGTATTGGAATTTGCCAGAAGCAACTGATCAAGCAATCAGAAATGGGTGGTTATTCACTGGTGATATGGCAAAAGTTGATGAAGATGGTTTTATATATATAGTTGATAGAAAAAAGGATCTTATAATCGTAAAAGGTATTAATGTCTACCCAAGAGAAATCGAAGAACTATTGTATCAATACCCTGGTGTAGAAGCTGCTGCTGTTATTGGTATCCCTGATGAAGCAAGTGGAGAAGTTCCTGTGGCTTATGTTATGCCTCAAGAAGGGGCAACTCTAAATGAAAAAGATATCAAAAACTATCTAAAGTCACATCTAGCAAACTTTAAAATTCCTAAAAAAATCTATATTGTAAACGAATTACCTATGACTGCTACAGGAAAAGTACTAAAAAGGAAACTTAAAGAACAGGTATTGAAAAAAGGGGAGTAACTCCCCCTTTATTTTTGAGAATTTTTCCAATCGTTCAAAAATTTTTCTAAACCAATATCTGTTAAAGGGTGTTTAAACAACTGTTTTAAAACTTTAAATGGTATAGTAGCTATATCTACACCATTAATAGCAGCCTGATAAACATGCATAGGATGCCTAATACTAGCTGCAATTACCTCTGTATCAAAATCATAATTTAAGATAATCTCCTGGCAATCTAATACAAGATCCATACCATCGTGTCCAATATCATCCAATCTACCAGCAAATGGGCTAATATACCTCGCACCTGCTTTACATGCCAGTAATGCTTGATTTGGAGAAAATATCAAAGTCATATTTACATCTACCCCTTCTAGATTTAGGGTATATGTTGCCTTAAGCCCATCTTCAGTAAAAGGGATTTTTACAACCACATATTCACTAATTGATGCCAACTCTTTTGCTTCTTTAACCATACCTTCGTAATCAGTTGCAATCACTTCAGCACTCACTGGGCCTTTTACTATTTCACAGATTTTACTAATTGTTTCTTTAAAATCTCTTTTCTCTTTTGCTATCAAACTCGGATTAGTAGTTACACCATCTACGATACCATAAGAAACGGCTTCTTTTATCTCATCAATATTTGCTGTATCTAAAAAGATTTTCATTTTACACCTCTCTTTTTTTCTTTTCTTCTATAAATTTATCCATACACTCTTTAGAACAAAAATGATAAATCTTTTCATAATATTTTACTTTATAAGGGGTAGTAACTTCAATATAAGTACCACAAATTTCATCTTTGGCCAAATCAACAGCTTCCTCTAACTGTTTCTTATCATCATTTACCTTCTTTTTTCTAAACAATACAAATGTAAAATATATTAAAGCTGCAGTTAATATGAATTTAAGCATTATTTCAAGTCCTCTGGGATAATATAAATAGTTTTTATGTTGCCATCTCCATAACTTTCAGTCCTTACCCCTTGAACTGATTTTAAAGTATTATGAATCTCTTTTCTAACCATAGGGATCATTGGTGGTAGCTTTTCCACTTTTCTAGTTTTTACTACTTTTTTAGCAAGCTCAACAGCTCTTTCTTTTAAATTTTCAATAACTCTATTACGATAATTTTCTACATCGATTATAACCTTTACATCAGAGTTATCATCAATATTCAATAATTTTTCTATTATATATTGCAATGCTTCTAAAGTTTGCCCCATTTTACCAATTAAAAGATTTGAATCGGGAGATTCTATATTTAATATTATATTTGGGAAATCTTCCTTCACATCAATTCTATATTCTGTAAAACCTGCTTTATCTAAAATCTCTGAAAGTAATACTTTTGATCTCCTTTTAATATATTCATTTTCGTCAAACTTTACCTTAATCTTCGCATTTCTTTTACCAAAACCTAATATCCCTTTTGAACCAGGGTCTATAACTTCTATATCTAAAAATTCTCTTGGTATTTTATTCTCCAACAAAAATTTATTCAAAGCTTCTTCAACACTACTACCTTCTACCTCAAAATATTTCATTTCACTCCTCACGTAGTTTTCTTATTAATAAAATATTGCTGAATTATTGTAAGGATATTGTTTGTCAACCAGTATATAACAAGTCCTGATGGGAAGTTCAAAAATAAGAAAGTGAATATAATTGGCATAAACATAAATAATTTTTGCTGCGTAGGATCACCAACTTGAGGTGTCATTTTCTGTTGGATAAACATTGTAACCCCCATAAGTATTGGGGTTATATAATAAGGATCCTTCACAGATAAGTCTGTGATCCAGCCAAAAAATGGAGAACCTTTTAGCTCTATCGATACTAATAAAGCTTTGTATAATGCAAAAAATATCGGTATTTGAATTAACATAGGTAAACAACCACCCATTGGATTGACACCATATTTTCTATAAAGATCCATCATTGCTGCGTTCATCTTTTGTGGATCACCTTTAAATTTTTCTCTTATCTTTTGGATTTCAGGTTGAATTTTTTGCATCTTCTTCATTGATGTCATACTTTTTAGTGTTAATGGATATGTCACAATTTTTATTATTATTGTAAGTAAAATGATAGCAACACCATAATTATGAATAATACTATAAAATAAATTCATCAATAAAAGCAAAGGGATAGCCAAAAAGGCAAAAATACCAAAATTGATACTTTTTTCTAATTTTAATCCAGTGCTTCTTAACAGTTTATATTCCTTTGGACCTGTAAAAATCGACATATTAATCTGTTTTGATTCAGAAGGGTTTAAAATTAACTCTTTAATACCATTAACTACTGCAGAATCTTTAAACTTTTTTATGATACTCTTATCAAAATCCGAAGCAATAGCAAATAAGAAATATTTTGATGTATAACCCAGCCAATTAGGTTTTTCTATAATTACATCCTTCTTCAACTTTTCAGGTCTTTCTCTATAAACCTTTTTACCATTAAAAACTATCGCACCTTCAAACTCATACTTACTTTCTGAAAAACCTTCACCCAAATCTGGACCAACTGATAAAGTCAACGGGAATTTAATCGTTTTGCTACCTGTATTACTTAACTTCAAAGAGTAACGAATAAGGTAGTTATGTTTTGGAATAAAATAGTTTTTTGTGATAACAACATCTTTTATAAAACAGTTAAAACTAACAGATATTTCATCCCCTTTATCTTCAATAATATACTCAACTTTATCATAACTAATATTTTCTAATGCTAAATAATTTTTTTCTTTGCTTTTGAAAACAACTTTTCCAATATCTTTATCCTTGTATTTCAAAATAGATGCGGAATAAATATCTCCACTATTTTTATCAAAACTTATTGCAACATAATCAGTTGTTATATTAAATAAATCAGGTTTAAACACCTGGTTATTATCTTTTTCGATTTGTGTTACATCAACCTGTTCAACAACAGGCTTTTTAATAGTAGTATTGTCAGCAGTTGCATTTTCTGAAACAACCTGTTGAGGTGATGGAGCATACATATACTGAAAAATCATCAAAACCAAAATACTCAAAATCACAGCTAAAAGAGTCCTTTTATCCATAAATTAATTTCCTCCTTGTAGTCACTTTACTGGATCATATCCACCTTTACTAAATGGATTACATCGTAAAATTCTCCATCCAGATAATAATAAGCCCTTTAAAATCCCTTTTTTAACAATAGCTTCTTTAGCATACTGAGAACAACTTGGGTAATATCTGCAATTTCTACCGAACAAAGGGGATAATAATATTTGATAAAGATTAATCAACAATATCAGAAATTTTTTTAAATAATTTTCTAACTTCATCTTCTAAATCACTAAAACTTACTTTTTCTACCCCTTTTTTTGCTACGATAATTAAATTAACAGTATCTGGTAAATCGTATTTGTTTAATCTAAAAATCTCTCTTAATCTTCTCTTTACTTTGTTTCTAATAACAGCTTTTTTGCTGATCTTTTTGCTTACTATAAATCCAACTTTTCTACTCTGGTCGAGGGCAAAACAAATATCAACATATTTTCCATTTACCCATCGACCATTCTCAAAGACATTTTCAAACTCTCTCTGTTTCCTAAGTCTTTCATCCTTTTTAAATGTAAATCTCATTAACTATACTGTTAATCTCTTACGCCCCTTAGCTCTTCTTCTTTTTAAAACCAATCTACCACCTCTTGTTTTCATCCTTGCACGAAAACCGTGTTTGCGTTTTCTTTTAAGATTACTTGGTTTCTTTAATGTTAGCATCTGAGCCATCTACACACACCTCCATTTTTTAGAGCGCATGATTATATATATCAAAAGCAATTTTGTCAACTACCATAAAATAATCATAATCTTTAAAAGTTCTTGCGAAAGTTAGTAATAATTAATAATATGATATCTATGAAAAAGATAAAAATTGCTCTTACTATAGGTGACCCATCAGGTATTGGGCCTGAAATTACCTGTAAAATGATTAAAGATTACTGCAACAGCAAACCAGAAGATTATGAGCTTATCATTGTGGGTTATTACAACATCTTAAAAGATGCATTTAGTAACATTTTGAAAGATGATATAAATAAATATAAAATAAACATAATAGAGCCTGACGAGAAAATAGATTTTTCCAAAATCGAATACGGCACAATAAAGAAAGAATATGGTAAAGCATCAATGCTTTTTGTTGAAAAAGCCGTTAAAATGATTTTAAATAACGAAGCTGATGCGCTCGTAACTGCACCAATCAATAAAAAAGCTATAAATTTAGCTGGATATGATTTCCCTGGTCACACAGAATATCTCGGATTTTTGAGCAACTCATACGATTTCAGTATGATGCTTGTAGGGAACAAAATTAGGGTAGTACTAGTAACAACCCATCTACCCATTAAAGATGTTGCCAAAAATATATCAAAAGAATCCATAAAAAAAGCTATAATAAATGCACACAATGCTGGTCGTTTTTTTGGGAAAGATAAGCCAAATATAGCTGTGTGTGCACTCAATCCACATGCTGGTGATGGAGGTGTGCTTGGCGATGAAGAATCAAAATTGATCGAGCCAGCAATTAAAGAAACAAAACAACAAGGGATAAATGTCTTTGGTCCTTTTCCTGCAGACTCTCTTTTTCCAAAAGTTTTATTTGGTGAATACGATTTTGTTGTATGTATGTATCATGATCAGGGGTTAATCCCAGTAAAAATGGAAAGTTTTGGCGCTGCTGTAAATGTAACTTTGAATTTACCTTTTATTAGAACATCTGTTGACCATGGTACCGCTCATGATATTGCAGGAAAAAATATTGCAAACTATAGCAGTCTAAAGCGAGCAATCGAAGTTGCCAAGGAAATGGTAAAAAATGATAAATTTGCTTAAAGCCTATAAATCTGAATTTGGAAAAACTAAAAAATCCTTGGGCCAGCATTTTTTAACAAACAAGCATTTTATAAGTGAAATAGTAGAGGCACTAAATTTAAAAGAAAATGAAAATGTAGTGGAAATTGGCCCAGGTTGTGGTGTTTTAACCTATGAAATACTTCAAAAAAATGTAAATTTGACTGTTGTTGATATTGATAAAGATGTTTGTGACTTTTTAAAAAGGTATCTTTTTTATTTTAATAACTTAAATGTAATAAACAAAGATTTTACACAAATTACATCTACTGATTTACCTAATTCAAAAATAAAATTTGTAGGGAACTTACCTTACAATGTTTCTGTAAAAATATTTGAAAAATGTGTAGATTTTATCGATAAAATAGATCTGATGGTTTTTATGTTTCAAAAAGAAGTAGCTGAACGACTCATCAGTAAACCTAATTCTAAAACTTATTCCTCCTTATCAATTTTTGCCCAATACTATTTTAAAATAGAAAAAGTCAGAGACATCTCTGGAGCAAATTTTTGGCCAAACACCAAAGTAACCTCAACTGTGTTAAGATTTTTCCCTGCAAAAAGATATTTTAATGACTTAAACATAGAAAAAAACTTTTTTAACTTTGTTATGAAATGCTTTAAAAGTAAAAGAAAAACACTAAAAAACAATCTGTCATTTTTAGATAAAAATATACTCACCAAATTAGATGAAATTTTTGGAGAAAAAATTAGAGCAGAACAACTAACTCTTACTGATTTTATAAAACTCTATGAAGTCATCAATTATGAATAAAGATATAACATCATACAAATTTACTGTTGTTGATACTGAAACTACTGGTTTAACCCCTTACAAAGGTGCAAAGCTTGTAGAAATTGGTGCAGTAAGGATTGACGAAGGTCTGAAGATTAATTTGGAAAGAGGTTTTTCTACTCTTATAAATCCAGAAAAGCCTATACCTTATTCTGCTTATAAAATACATAAAATAAATGATGACATGGTTAGACATGCCCCAACAATAGAGAAAGTATTACCTCATTTTTCAAACTATGTAGAAAATACGGTTTTTGTTGCACATAATGCTCCATTCGATTTTAAATTCATAGATTATTTTTATAAAGCTTGTAGATTATCTTGCCCTCTAATAGCGGTTTTAGACACAATAAAAATTGCAAAAAGGGTTATTCCTGGATTAAAAAGTTATAGCTTAGATTCTTTAATCAACTACTTTAATTTAAAAATAGAATTACCTGGCACATATAGACACAGAGCCATTTTTGACGCCATTCATACTGCTTTTATTTTTAAAAAACTTGTTACTATAGAAAAAAATAAAAAAGGTTTATTGACCTTAGGTGATTTAGTAACTTATTGTTATTGAGTAGCTAACCAATCCTTTGCATCTTCTACATCATCAAATAACTTTAAATTTTTTCTACCAGTCAACTTCAATATCAGGCTATAAACAGCTTTTCTCCAACCCGTAACACCTACAACAGCGCCCATTTTAACATAAGGCTTATTATGCTCTGCAAAATCTTTCAACGCCAGCTGTTGCTCTTTACCACCCATCAAATCTGTTACATTTACCAAAGTATAAACAGTTCCAGGTTGTAGACTGCTTATAACTTTCTTACCTTCATCAATTAATTTGTAGAACTCGATAGGGGTCGCTTTTGAAAAATCCAAATATATTATTGTCTTACCTTTATGATTTATTATATGCAATCTTTCCATACTGAACACCTCTTTGTGTATATTTAAACATCGTTATAGAAAAGAAAAAAGAATAAATCAAGCGATATTTTAAAGTGACATCACTTTTTTAACTTATTAATAAAATATGTTAAATATTATCTTAGAAATTCACATACAATAATACTTCTTTTGAAATTTTTAGAACAAAGCTTCTTGTTTTTTCTGTTTTCTCATTTCTTTATTATAAATTGTTATAATGTCTCTTCTGGTTATTATGCCAATAAGCAAACGATCATCTAAATTGTTCACCACAGGTAGTAGCTCAATATTTTTAAAACCAATAGTTTCTATAGCATCAGCGAGTGTAGCATCAGGCATTATCACAGGAGTTTCTGTGTCACATATTTCACTAGCAACAACCAAATCCTCTAACCCTTCTTCAAACACAAATTCTCTTATCTCCTCAAACCTCAGAACACCTATAAGCCTATTATGATTATCAATCACAGGGAAACTGTTATGTTTTGTTGTAGGAATAAACTCTAAAATATCTTTAAAATGCATATCAGCCCTAATTACAATAGGATCTTTACGCATTATTTCCCCAACTCTTATCTCCTGTAAGATCTGTAAGAAAAATTCACCTTTATGAATTGGAGAATCACTTCTTGATTTAACTTGTGATTTATATATCGTGGTATTTCTAAGCACAAGAAACGATATAGTTGATACCCACATAGCTGGAACCAATAAATGATAATTCCCGGTCATTTCTGATACCATTATAATAGTAGATAAAGGTGTTTTTGCAATCCCTGCAAAAAAACCTGCCATCCCCACAAGAACATAAGCCCCTGGATTTGCAACTATCGTAGGGAAAATTTTTTGAAGTAGAAGCCCCATAAATCCACCAACTGACGCCCCAATAACCATCGAAGGACCAAATATCCCAGCACTTCCACCACTTCCAATACTAAATGAAGTGGTAAAAATCTTCGCAAAAATTAAAATTAACAAAAACCAGATTGCTAACTCACCATTCATAGCCTTTTCAATATTTGAATAACCACCACCCAAAGCTTGAGGTATAAAAAAACCGATTACCCCTGTTAAAAACCCACCAATTACAGGTTTAATATAATTGGATACCTCTAATGATTTAAAAAAATTGTGAGTTTTATAAAAGATTTTTACATAAAAATAACCAAAAAGTGCACATGCAAAACCTAGTATAGTGTAAGTAAAAAGCTCTAATGGGTTTGTAAACTTGAAATCAGGTGTTAGAAATAGTGAATCCCATCCAAAAATACTGCAAAATATTGAATAGGCAATAATAGATGTTATGGTAGAAGGTAGTAAAACTTCTGCCTCCAAATCACTCGAAGAGTATAAAACTTCTGCCGCAAAAATCGCACCAGCTAAAGGACTTCTGAAAATAGCCCCTACTCCAGCGCCCATCCCTGCTGCTGTTAATATCCTTTTCTCTCTATCAGTAATATTTAGTTTCCTACCTAAAAAAGATGTAAAACCTGCACCAATCTGAGCTATGGGGCCTTCTCTACCGCCTGATCCGCCAGTCCCAATTGTAATAGCGCTAGCAATTGTTTTAACTATCGGTACCTGCCATCTGATGTATCCATTTTTAAAATGAATTGCATCTATTGCAGCATCTGTTCCATGCCCTTCAGCCTCAGGAGCAAAACGGTAGACAATAAAGCCACTTAATAAACCTCCCAAAGCAGGGATAATAAATAACATCCATCTTTTAAACTCAGTAGTAGCATGACCAAATAGTGAAGGCTCGCCTGCTGTTTCACCAATTCTTAAACCTGTTAGGTAATCAAGAAAAAAATATGAAGTGCCTTGTAGCAAAATAAAAAATATAATCGCACCAAGCCCAGCTATTATCCCAACAATTGTCCCTAAAATGAACCACCGACCAATAACTGGAAAATTTATCTTTTTTAAAAAATCATTCATATTTTTTTATTTTACCATATTTGTCGAAAAATATTTTATAACTAAATAAAATTACAAGTAAAGAGGAAAATATTACACTGGTAAAAATAACTACCATAATCGAAAGTTGATATTTTACTGCTACAATGGGGTTTGTCCCTGACAATATTTGCCCAGTCATCATACCGGGTAAAAATACAAGCCCTATACCACTCATCGAAGTTATATAAGGTAAAGAAGCAGCCTTTAGCGAATTAATTATAAACTCCTTAACAGATTCAAAAGTAGATGCACCAAAACACAAAAGTGTCTCTATCTCTTTTTGCTGTTTCTTTATATGTGTATAAAATCGCTCTATTGCTAATGAACACCCGTTCATAGAATTTCCTAAAATCATACCAATCAACGGGATAAAATATCTCGCTTCATACCAAGGTGTTAGCCCTATAATAATCTTGATAAAAATAAAACCTACAATTAAACTTACAAAAGTAATAGATAAAAATATAAAAAAATAAAGCTTTTTTGTAGGAACATTAGCCTTTTTTAAAATAATATTACTGGCAAAAAGTGCCATTATTAAAAAAGTTAAAAATATCAGATAAAAAGAATTTAAATTAAAAATATACTTTAGAATGAATCCAGCAAAAAATAGTTGGACTGACATCCTTAAAACAGCAATTAAAAACTGCTTAAACAATCTAAATTTTAAAAGCTCAACAACAAATAAGTTTATAAAAACAAGAAAATATATTATCAATAAACCCTTAAAATTTATATCAACTATATTATTCATTTAACACCTTTTTGATTTCATTTTCATCCATTTTCTCAAAAACTTTTAAAGTCCCCTCTTTTGAAAAAAGTATTTGCTTATCACAATCTTTAATTACATTTAAAGAGTGAGAAATCAAAATAAGCCCCATATTCGTCTTTAAATTTTGCAAGATTCTCAAAAGAACTTGTTCACTTTCCACATCAAGCGCAGAAGTAGGCTCATCCAACATTAAAAATCTTGGTTTCAATGTCATCGCTTTTAATATAGCAGCAATCTGCTTTTGCCCACCAGACAATTCGTTTATTTTTTTATTTAAAAATGATTCATCATATCCAAACTGTTTTAGAAATGATATGTAGGCATCTTTATCAAATTTCTTATTCCTATTCACTTTTAAATTATAAACTAAATTTATATCATCAATAACCCTTTCTCCAAAAAGCAGTGGCTCTTGATGAATATAAATAATATTAGTTCTTAATATCTGTGGAGGTATTGATAAACTGTTTACATCATCAAAAAAAATATCACCTTTATAGTTTATCAAATTTACTATTGCTTTAAGCAAAGTGCTTTTGCCTATTCCACTTTTTCCAAAAATTACATATATGTGATTAGGAAAAAATGTATAGGAGATATTATTTAAGATAAGTTTACCATTGCTCTCAAAAATAACATTTTTTAATCTAATCATAATTTTTGAAAAATAAAAATCCCTTTTTTATCAGTATAAGATAAAATTTCACCTTGATTTATTTCAAGAGCTAAAGCATCTTTTATATTTTCTGGTAAACTTAAAAATGCCTCTTTTATTTTATTAAAATAATCCTCATCATCATTTAATCTTGTAGCCCACTCTTTAAAATCATGCTTTTTAAACTGAAGTTGATAATTTAAAAGTCTAAACTTTCCATTAATAAACTCAACTATTTCTTTAAAAGTATAACTTCTAAAATGAGTATTATCTCTTATAAACTCTATCACATTTAAATAAGCATCCTCAATATCAACTATACTATCAATCAAAACAAAAAAACCATTATTTTTCAACACCCTATAAACTTCTTCAAAAAACTTTGAAGGTTTTTTAAAATGGTGCAATGCAATTCGACAAGTAACAATATCAAAAAAGGAGTTTTTAAATGCCAAGTTTTCATAACTATTTTGGACACAAAATATATTA
The DNA here is from genome assembly GCF_049472675.1 of Deferribacter thermophilus. NCBI lineage: Bacteria > Pseudomonadati > Deferribacterota > Deferribacteres > Deferribacterales > Deferribacteraceae > Deferribacter > Deferribacter thermophilus. Next base: position 11,689 of record NZ_JAPNXM010000004.1, on the reverse strand, counting down.
TCATCATTCGATTTTACCATTTTAAGCATATTAAAACTTATATCTGTTGCAATCTTGTTTTTTACATTAAAGACTTTTAAAAAATGTCCCGCTCCTGTAGCAATATCCAATAAAAAGTTAAAATTAAAATCTCTAAAAAAATCTTTACAGTAATCAAGATCGAAACCTTCTTTATGATCACTGCTTATTAAATAATTATGTGCCGCTTCATCAAAACTCATTGATTACTAACCTTTTTATAAACCCTATCTAAAAAATCTTTTATACATGCTGTTTGAGTATCAAATTCTAACAGAAATGCATCATGCCCATAATCTGATTCAATATTTACCCATTCTGGATTTTTACCATTTTTCTTCATAATCTGCACTATCTCCTCTGTTTGATATGTAGGGAAAAGAAAATCTGAAGTAAATGTTATAAACAAAGTGTCTGCCACAATACGATTAATTGCCTCTTCAAATGATCCATATCCGTATGATAAATCGAATATATCCATTGCTTTGATTATATAAAGATAGCTATTAGCATCAAATCTTTCTGTAAACTTATACCCATTATATCTCAAATAATTTTCCACTTCAAAATAACCAAAAAAATCATAAATACCACCAAAAGTTGCATACCTTCTACCAAATTTTTTATGAAAAGACTTATCAGACATATAGGTAATATGCCCAGCCATCCTTGCTATTGCTAAACCATCTCTTGGAAAAGTTTTTCCATAATAATCACCATTCATCCAATTTGGATCCTTCATAATAGCAAATCTTCCAATAGTATTAAATGCTATAGCCATCGGTGTTATCCTTCCAGCAGTGGCTATAGGGATAATAGAGTGAGTTTTTTCCGGGAAAGTAACAGCCCATTCTAAAGCCTGCATCCCTCCCATCGAACCACCAGCTACACAAAGTAGCTTTTCAATTCCGAGATAATCGATTAATTTTTTCTGTAATTTTACCATATCCTTTACAGTAAAAACTGGAAATTTTAGACCATAAGGTTTGCCAGTGCTTGGATCAATTGAAGCAGGACCTGTTGTTCCATAACAGCTTCCCAAAAAATTAGAACAAATCACAAAATATTTATTCGTATCAAAAGCCTTACCAGGGCCTATCATATCATCCCACCAACCTGGCTTCTGATCATCAGGTGAATTATAACCTGCAGCATGAGCACTCCCAGTTAGAGCGTGGCAGATAAGTATAGCATTATCTTTTCTTTCATTAAGTTTTCCATAAGTCTCATAAGCTACAGTAATAGGGGACAATATACGACCACTCTCAAAATAAAAATCATCTTTAAAAGTTACATACTTAGTTTTAACCAATCCTACTGAATTTTCTTTCATAATCTATCCTCTATTAATTTTATGTATAAAAAAAAGCCTCTTTATACGAAGATAAAGAGGCTTAATACTCTACACCTCTTATCTTCCCCTTTTCGGGCGGGACTTAGCACCTGACATCAGTATAAAACTGACCGGTTGCTGTGGTTTCACAGGGCCCGTTCCCTCCACCACTCTTGATAAGAGTTCACAATGCCAACTACCCATACAAAGCAGATGGCATTTATACATATAATACTTATAACACAAAAATGTCAATTATTTTAGTTGATTTAAAAGATAATAAATTATAAATATTAAAAGTAGTTAAATTTTTAGCCAATAGAAAATTTATTTTGTAAGTGTATTATGTAGCTTTGAGGTAAAAATGAAAGATAAAAAAAAGCTACTTACAGAGCTGGTAGAAATAGCAAAACTACTTGGAATAACAGTTAGATTTGAAAATACAAATGCCAGAGGTGGCTTGTGCAGAGTTAATGATACATATTACATAATAATTGATAAAAAAGCTTCTATAGAATATAAAATTAATATTTTGGTTAATTCTCTAAAAAGATTTGATCTTTCCAAAGTGCATCTTAAACCAAAACTGAGGGAGTTAATTGAAGAATTCGAATAAAATTAAAAAAATCTATTCATTACTAACTAAAGCTTATCAGAACCTAAACCCACCTTCTGTAACCACAATTTCGAAAGAAAACAACTCAGACCCTTTCAAGGTATTAATTAGCTGTCTAATTTCACTACGAACAAAAGATGAAATTACTAAATCAGTTTCAAATAGATTATTCCAAATTGCAGATACACCTGAAAAATTGTTAGAAATTGATGATAATACATTAGAAAAAGTTTTATACCCAGCAGGTTTCTACCGAAAAAAAGTAAAAATTCTAAAAGAAGTTTCAAAAACACTACTTGAAAAATACAATGGTAAAGTGCCTGATAATATAGAAGAATTGCTTACCATTAAAGGCATTGGCAGAAAAACGGCTAACCTAGTTGTAGTAGAAGGGTTTGGAAAGGAGGGAATTTGTGTTGATACTCATGTTCACAGAATCTGTAATCGTATTGGTATAGTTAATACAAAAACACCTGAGCATACTGAAATGAAACTTAGAGAGATATTACCCAAATATATGTGGAAAAAATGGAATGAGATATTAGTAAGTTATGGCCAAAATATATGCACACCTATTTCACCAAAATGCTCCACTTGTCAAATTTCACAACTTTGTGATAAAATAGATGTAAAGAGATGGAGGTAATCGATGAAACAATTAGACGAAACTGACAAAAAGATAATTACGCTTCTGCTTAATGACGGCAGGATATCTTATGCTGATATATCAAAAGCAGTGGGGATGAAGCCACCTTCAGTAATAGAAAGAATAAAAAAGTTAGAAAAAGAAGGTATAATAGAACAATATACAACTAAAATAAATTACAAAGCTTTAGGTTATGATATATTGGCTTTTATAGGGATTTCAATTGATAATGCCCAACATATTGAAGAGTTTGAAGAAACACTAAAGAATTTTGATGACGATGTAGTAGAGTGTCATCATGTGACTGGTGATTTTACCATGCTTTTAAAAGTCATTACTAAAAATACTGATACCCTTTCAAAGTTAATAAAGAAATTGAGAAACATCCCTGGTGTACGACAAACTAATACAATACTGGTATTTTCTACAATCATGAATAAGGTAAGAAATATATAAAGCTTAATGGTTTCTGTAATTATACCTGTAAAAGATAGAATTGATTCTCTTAAAGATGCCATTGAATCTGTCTTATGGCAAACCTACAAAAACTTTGAGATAATAATAATAGATGATGGCTCATCAATAGATATCAAAAAGGAGTTAACCCCTTATTTAAATCTGATAAAATTTATAAAATTAGAAAATAATTTAGGGGTAAGTGCAGCAAGAAATACTGGTATAAAGGCCGCAAAAGGTGAATTTATAGCCTTTTTAGACTCAGATGATTTATGGCTACCAAAAAAATTGGAAATGCAGCTAAACTATATGGAAAAAGAAGGTGTAGAAGTATGCCATACCAATGAATTTTGGTATAAAAAAGGGAAATTCATAAATCAAGGCAAGAAACATGAAAAATTTGGTGGTCATATTTTATTAAAAATTTTAGACCATTGCAGAATAAGCCCTTCAAGCTTTATTGCCAAGAAAACTGTATTTGAAAAGGTAGGATATTTTGATGAACACTTAAAAATTGCAGAAGATTATGACCTATGGCTTAGAGTTTCACTTTTTTATAAAATTGGTTATCTAAAAACTCCTCTAATTGTAAAAAGATTCTTTTTAAATGACCACTTAAGTACTCATGAAAAACATATAGAATTTTATAGGCTTTTATCTCTTGCAAAATTTTTAAATAGATATAATAAATATCTTGATTTAAAAGCAAAAAGGGAAATAATGCACACATTAAATTATAAATTTAAAATAGTATCACAAGGTATTAACAAAAGCATTGAAAAGTTTTGATTTTTATAGTAGGGTTTATCAATGAGAAAAATTTTTAGATTAATTTTTATATTGATTTTTCTTTCTTCCTGTTCTTACATTGAATTTAAAGGTGAGATAAACAAATCTATTAGTAACAATCAAATAAATACTCAAACTCCTAAAACAATCCCAGTTAAAAAAACTAAACTAATAAAAGATTTAGACAAATCTCAGTTTCAATTAGACACTTTTAATTTTCAAATAAACTTTAATGAAATTTTTGATAAAAAATTAAGCCTAAATCTAGATTCAGAAAATTATGACCAAAAAAATTATGATATACCAATAGTAATTAACAAAAGAGTTAAATATTTTATAAAAAGATATACCAAAACCTACCCCACAACTTTTCAAAAATGGTTAAACAATGCTAACAAGTATATCTATATTGTAAAAGATATATTCAGAAGAATGGGATTACCTACGGATCTTGCTTGTCTACCATTTGCAGAAAGTGGTTTTGATGTTTATGCTTACTCACCTGCTGGTGCTGGTGGTATGTGGCAATTTATGGAATCCACAGGAAAAATTTATGGACTCAAAAATAATTTCTGGATGGATGAGCGAAGAGATTTTGAAAAAGCAACTATTGCAGCTGCAAAATATCTTAAATATTTATATGAATATTTTAATGACTGGTATTTAGCAATAGCTGCATATAACGGTGGTTTTTATAAAGTAATGAAAGCTACCCAAAGATATAAAACAAAAGATTTTTTCAAACTAAGTAAATATAGATATTTAAAAAGAGAGACTAAGGATTATGTCCCAAAATTCATAGCACTGACTATTATTTACAAAAATTATTTAAGATATGGTTTTGAACCTCCCACTTCAGATCCACTTTTATTTGATAAAATCAAATTAAATCAACCAGTAAACTTGTATGTTATTGCAGACCTTTTAAATACTGATTTTGATACTTTAAAGGAACTTAACCCAGCACTAAAAAAACCTATCACACCACCTGATGATGAATTCGCATTACGAATCCCTTTTGGCACAAAACATATTCTCGAACAAAAGATAGCAAATATGAGCCCTGAAGAATTGCTTCAGGTAAAAATTTATTACGCAAAAAAGAAAGAATCTTTAAAAAGGATAGCAAAAAAATTTAATATTTCTGTAAACTCTATAAAAAAATTAAACGGATTATATTATGATTATATTTTGTTTTCTGGACCTATTTTCATACCAATAAAAAAATACGAAAAATCTTTAGCAATGCAAAACTTTAAAAACGATATCAATGCCATAATACCGAAAGTATATATTGTAAAAAGAGGGGACACCTTTTACGGGATTGCACATAGGTTTGGAATGACTGTAGGCAAACTGTTAAAACTGAATAAAGGGATAAACCCCAGATTGATAAGACCAGGTGACCCAATAATTATTTCAAAAGAAAGTTATAAATACAGCTATAATAAGAAAACAAGAAAGTATAGAATCCAAAAAGGGGATACACTTTGGGATATTGCTAAAAGGTTCAATACAACCGTTGAAAAATTAAAAAGAAAAAATAAACTTAAAACAACCCTCCTAACCCCTGGAGATTATTTAATAATTCCTAATTAAAATTTATCGAGTCATAACGACTAAATAAATTTAAATTTTTATTTTAATATTATTAAAAAAATAATTAGGGACTTCTTCTAAGCTTTGAAGAAATCCCTAAATTTATTAAATAACTTTAAAATCTTATTTACATTCCATCAGTTTGAAAGCATCAACAATTTGCTGTAATTTAGCTGCTAATTCTTTAAGCATCTCTGCCTGATTGTGATTTTCCTGAGCAATAGATGCATTCTCTTGCGAAATTGTAGCTATTTCAGCCATATTATTAGAAATCTCTTGACTAGTAGCTGACTGCTGATCAACTGCTGATGCCACAGCATTTATTTTATCTGCTACATCTAAAACACCATTTATTATCTCTTCTAAGCTCATTTTCAAATTACCCACAAGCATTGAACCTTCTTCGGCAAGTTTTGCCCCTTTATCCATTTGGACAACTGAGGATTGAACCTCATTTTGTATTGACTTTATCATTTCATCAATTTCACCTGTTGCTTTGGCTGTTCTTTCTGCAAGTTTTCTCACCTCATCTGCAACTACTGCAAAACCTCTACCATGTTCACCTGCTCTTGCAGCCTCAATTGCAGCATTTAAGGCCAATAAGTTTGTTTGGTCTGCAATATCAGAAATTACCTGTAAAATCTCTCCGATCTGCTCAGATGCTTTACCAAGCTCTTTTATCTTATCAGCAGATGTTATAACATTATTTGACAAATTACTAATTCCTTCCACTGTTTCTTCAATAACTTCTCTACCAGTCTCTGCAGAATTTCTAATGGTATTTATCTCACTATTTATCTCTTCTAAATTTCTACTTATCTCAGTAATTGTTGCTGTCATCTCCTGCACTGCAACCTCAACAGATGAAACCCTTTCAGCCTGAGATTCTGCACCTGCAGTCATCTGGTTACTCGATGCAGACAACGCTTCTGCAGAGCTTGCCACAGTTTTTGTTGAGTTATTAACCTCACACAACGCTTTGTTCATCTGAATTACCATATTGTTTACATGTTCAATAATTCTTCCTATCTCGTTTCTTCTTTCAACTTTAAGAGTTTGTGTTAAATCACCTTGAGCAATCTTTGCAAAAAGTGATTCTAAAGCTTCGATAGGCTTTATTACATTTATTTTAAATACTAAGCGAAGTGCACCCATCAAAACTACAAATGTTATTATACTTGTTAATAAAAATGTATTAATTGTGGATTTAACTGTATGCCCAATAAACTCATCTTCGTAGCTTCCACCAGCAATAATCCAATCCCTTTTCGGATAATATGTGTAAGCGACTATTTTATATTTCCCCTCCCATTTATATCTTATAACTCCACTTTTCTTCTTTATCATCTCTTTTGCAAAATCGTAATTGTAAATACTCGTTCCTTCATATTTTTTAGATGGGTGGACCAATAAAACACCTTTTGAGTCCATAATATAAAAATAACCAGTTTCTCCAATTTTAAGGTTTTTCACAGTCTTTTTAACATCATTCAAAATTTCATTTTGCACCTTTTGAGCAATTTTCATCAACTCTTTTTCAGGTATAGATAAAACAATAATCCAATCAAGTTGAGGTAAATATCTATATGTAGCATAAACTTTTGGACGACTTTTATCTGTTACCCTTTCATAAACAATCACTCCATTTTTTTCCTCTATAATTTTATCAATATGCTTAACTCCTTTTAAGTTAGTCCCCTGCTTTGTAGGGTGCACCACAAGATTACCATTGGAATCTAATGCATAAGCATAACCAGTCTCACCTATTTTTGTCTGTAAAATTTCTGTGCTCAATTGAAACTTTATTACTGTAGGTGTCATGCCCACTGAAGTGTATGTGGAATAAAGCTTTGTAAGGGTACTTTTCAAACTCTGAACTCTTTCTGTTAAATCGTATAAAGCATTATCCTCTATCTCTTTTCTAATCTCATCACTAGTTTTATCCGTAGAATCCAAGAACGATTTCAATGTTTCTACTTGAGCGGTTAACTCTTTTCCAATCTCTTTTGATACATGTTTTTTGGTAGAATTGATTATAAAATAAACAGAAAATACATAACTTAAAACAAGAATTACTACCAAAAAGAGAAATATTTTCGTGGAAATATTCATATCTTTCCAAAGATTTTTATTACTTTTTACTCTCAACACAGCTACACTCCTTAATAATTGTTTATATTTTATTATCGTACTAAATTTTTAAATCTTAACCATTAAATTATTTTTTAAGTAAAGGAAAGCCAAGCTCCTCTCTTGTTTTGAGATAGTTCTCTGCACAAAGCTTAGCAAGATGTCTAACTCTTGCTATATAACCTGTCCTTTCTGTTACTGATATTGCATTCCTGGCATCGAGAAGATTAAAAGTGTGGCTACACTTTAGACAGAAATCATAAGCTGGCAAAGGCAATCCTTTTTCAATTAGCCTTACACACTCTTTCTCATACATATTAAAAAGAGTAAATAACATTTCCGTATCAGCTTCTTCAAAATTATATTTTGAAAACTCCACTTCATTTCTATGATAAACATCACCATAAGTAACATCTTTATTCCATTTTAAATCAAATACTGAGTCCACTTTTTGTAAATACATAGCGATTCGCTCTAAACCATAAGTTATTTCACCAGAAACAGGGCTTAAATCAATACCACCAGCTTGTTGAAAATAGGTAAATTGAGTAATTTCCATTCCATCCAACCATACTTCCCAACCAAGCCCCCAAGCACCAAGCGTAGGTGACTCCCAATCATCTTCTACAAATCTTATATCATGTTCTAAAGGATCAATCCCAAGATACTTTAAACTATAAAGATAAATCTCCTGAATATTATCAGGGGATGGTTTTAAAATAACTTGAAACTGGTAATAATGCTGCAACCTATTTGGATTTTCCCCATATCTACCATCAGTAGGTCTTCTACTTGGCTCAACATAAGCCACATTCCATGGCTCAGGTCCAAGACACCTTAAAAATGTAGCTGGGTTAAAAGTACCTGCTCCAACCTCTATATCATAAGGCTGGTATATGATACAGCCATAGTCAGACCAAAACTGCTGAAGCTTTAAAATCACCTCTTGAAAGTACATAATACCTCCCTATATTTTGTAAATTATAATTTCACTACAAAAAAAACAACGATAAATCAATATAATTATAAAAAAATAAAAGAAATAATTAATATTTTTAATAGAATCAAAAAAAGTTTAAGATAGTTTATTTCTAACATTAAATTTCTTAATAAAATTTGATTTGTTCTAATTTTAATGTTAAAATTAAATATGAACCTTGAGCGTCAGGAGTTTTTTTATATATTCAATGACCTTGCCAATAAAACTACTGTAGCAATCTTAATCTATCAAGACAATAAAATAATTTATGCCAACCCCGCCACATCAGTAATTACAGGTTATTCACATGAAGAGTTAATTGGGATGCTTTTTTGGGAACTTGTAGATGACAAATTTAAAGAAATAGTAAAAGAGCGGGGAACAAAAAGACAAGAAGGGATCGAGAGTCATCATAAATATCAAGTTTTGGTAAAAAGAAAAGATGGGGAAAAAAGATGGGTATTACTGGAAGGTAAAACTACCATATTTAGAGGAAGACCAGCAGGATTAGTCACTGCTATCGATATACACGAAAAAAAAGTTTTACAAAAACAACTAAAATATCAAGCCACTTTACTCTCCATTTTAAATAATCTCAATAACAAACTCAAAGACGCATTGACTGAATCAGATATAATGATACTTACTAAAAATTATCTTAAAAAACATCCCGATATAAAGCATATCTTACTTTTTCTTTTTGATGATGAAAAACGCATAGTTAATTATACAACTTATAATGCAAGAAAAAGTATATTTAAAAATTTGCTAAATCAACCTATTGATAAAATGCCAGCATGCTTTAAGCTCTTAAAAAATAAAAAAACTGTTGTTTTAAAAAAAGATAATACGGAAGATTTTGGAATTTGTTGTTATTTATCTCAAAGAAAAATAGGAACAATTATAGTGCTAAAAAGATTAGAATACAAAAATAAACTCATCGGTTATATTTCTATAAATTTTAATAGGCCTAATAAAAAATTAGAGCAATTCGAACTTATTTTGTTGTCTCAAATAATTAACACAGTATCAAAATCTATCTATGAAATAAGACAAACATTAGCACTTCATAATCTTGAAGAAAATTTTAGAGACTTTATAGAAAATAACATTGCAGGCATAACTATCACTACTCCAGATGGAAAATTTATAGATTGCAACCAAGCTTTTCTAAATCTTTTCAAATACTCTACTAAAGATGAAATCTTAAACAAGGAAGTTTTAACTTTTTATAAAGATCCAAAACAGAGAGAGTTTTTTTTAAATTTATTAAAGAAGAAAAAAAACAGTAAAAAATATGGAAATGGTTTATTTAGACAAACATGGCAATGAAGTTTATGTTGTTGAAAATGCCATAGGAAAGTTTGAAAAAGGGGAGCTAAAATATATTTTTAGTTTTATATATGATATATCTTTTCATCATAAAATTGCAAAGCACTTGATTAATACCGAAAAATTTATCAGTATAACTGAACTAACTAGCAATATAGCTCACGAATTAAACAACCTATTAACACCAGTTACAACTTTATCAAGCTATCTATTAAAAAGTGAAATGTTTGAACAAAACATAAAAAATATTTTAAAGCTTATCAACGAATCTGCCTTTAAAGCATCAAAAATTATACATCAGATACTTGAATTTACATTAGAGGAAAAAACAACTAAAAAAATCGTTTCACCTCAAAGTATAATAAATGATTTTTTGAAATTATCTAAATTTAACATCCCTGAAAATATTCTTATAAAAACCCATTATGATAAAAATATTTCTGCAATTGAAGCAGATTATAACCAACTACTACAAGTTGTTAAAAATATACTTACAAATTCAATTGAAGCTATGCCAAATGGTGGGATAGTTGATATTTTTGTTAAAAAGATTTCTCCAGAGCACTTACCTGTAGAAATAAAAGATTATGAAAAAGAATATATTGAAATCATTTTTAAAGATAACGGGTTAGGTATTAAAGAAGAATATTTAAGCAAAATTTTTGAGCCTTTTTTCACCACTAAAAAAGATAAAGAAGCTTTAGGACTTGGATTATATGTAACATACAGCATAATTAAACAGCATAATGGCCATATTATTGTAAATTCTTCAGAAAATGTGGGAACAGAAGTAAAAATATACCTACCGACTATTACAAACACCTTTTCAACCATAGATAAATATAAAGAAGTCGATTTAAGCAAATTTAAACCAAAGCTATCAATACTTTTGGTTAATAAAGATAAAATTGTATTAGATACTTTAAAAGAAGCTCTATCTAAATATAATTTAAAGATTTTTACTGCCACTTCTATTGATGAAGCAAAAAAGATTTTACATGAAGAAAAAATCGATGCAGTAATAAGTGATTTATTTATAGAAAACAACTTGATAGTAAAGCTTTACAATGAAAATTATGAAATTAACAAAGATATATTTAAAATAGTGCTAACTAACTCTGAAAGAGAGACAGATTTGGCAAATCAACTTTTAGATAATCCCATAATTTTAAAAAAACCGATTAGTGTAAAAACCATAGTCAATGAGTTAGAAAAATATTTTGCAAAACAATAATATTAAAGTAGTGAGGTAATAATCCCATATGAGATTTATAAATTTATCATGTTACTTTTATATACATTTTATCTTACAGATAATTCTTTCTGGTAATTTAAATAGATTATCGATTTTTTAATAAAGTCGTTGCAAAATTTCTAAAATTAATATATATGAGTTTTTCGCTATTTTTATGGAGGTAGGATAATGGCAAGAAGATGTGATATATGTGGAAAAGGCCCTATGTTTGGACATACCATTAGCCATGCTCACAATGTATCAAGAAGAGTGTTTTACCCAAATGTGCACAAAATGAGAATAATAGAAAATGGGAAAGTTGTTAGAAAGAAAGTTTGTACAAAATGTCTGAAAGCAGGAAAAGTTCAAAAGGCATAAAAACGGGTATTGTTTTAGTCAATACCCTCGACCCTGTAACATTATTTGTGTAAATCCTCATTTTGTTATCTACAATATTAACCATTTGTAAACCTGTCAATCCTTTCCTGAAAGTAAATATATAATTGCGGATATATTTTTGACCAATCTCTTACCCTACCATTCCATTTACTTGATAT